>JAQSYT010000213.1 GCA_029256065.1 Paenibacillaceae bacterium | reverse complement strand
TGTACTCGGATAGCCCACCACCACAAACCATATCTCCTGTATCTGCACCTTGCCTCCACGGTATCCCAAACTACACCATATCTAACGGCATCTTGCCTCCACGGCACCCCAGGCTACACCATATCCAACGGCACCTTGCGGCCCGGGGCGGGAAAAGCCTGATCCAGACCGGCCAGCTCCTCCGGCAGCAGCTCCAACGCTGCGGCGGAAGCATTCTCCAGCACATGCTTGACGGAGGATGCCTTCGGAATGGCCAACACATTGCTGCTGCGGATGCACCAGGCCAGAAGCACCTGCAGTGGCGTGACCTGGTGGCGGCCGGCAATGGCCTGCACCACAGGATGGGCGGTGAGACCTTTACGCAGGCTCCCCCCTTGAGCCAGTGGACAATATGCCATTACCGGAATGCCCCTGTCCTCCAGGAAAGGAAGCAGCTCATGCTCGATCCCTCTGGAGCCCAAGTGGTACAGCACTTGGTTAACGGCGCACTTGATCCCCCCTGTTAGGCTTAACAGCTCCCTCATATCCGCCGTGTCCAGATTGGATACGCCCCAACGGGCGATTTTGCCCTGGCGCACCAGCTTCTCCATCCCTTCCACCGTTTCCTCCAGCGGGATACTTCCTCTCCAATGAAGGAGGTAAAGATCCAGCTGCTCCACACCAAGCCGCTTCAGGCTGGCTTCGCAGCTTCGGACCAGCCGGGCTCCCCCGGCATTGTGCGGGTAAACCTTGGACACCAGAAACACCTTGTCCCGGATGCCTTTTATCGCTTCCCCTACCAGCTCCTCCGACCGCCCATCGCGATACATCTCTGCTGTATCCAGCAAGGTCATCCCCAGCTCCACGCCAAGACGCAGCGTCTCCAGCTCTTCCTTGCGGCTGGCCGCGGCATCCCCCATATTCCAGGTGCCTTGCCCCAGTTGGGGCAGCGGTGTGCCGTCGGGAAGGATGATCCGCCGTTTGGCATTAGGCTCTGCAAGAGCCTGCAGTGTTTCGTTATCCGGCAATTTGTTCATGGCAATTCCCCCTTCGGATTGCTGACGCACCCCCGGTGCGCCTTCGCAAATGTGTTATGCCCGGCAAAAAAATCTGACGAAATCTTCTCCCTATGGAGTTATTAGACAGTCCTAGTTCGAGTATACCCATTCCCGTCCGGGGTGTCCAAGGAGGAGGTCTATGGAGCCTAAGCAGACGCGGGGACAAGGGAGAGACGATTCCGCAGAAGTTCATTTGAGTTAAGAGCAAACCTGCCGGTACTGGGCCTATCCTGCAAAAGTGCAGTTAATTCCTGCACAAACCCTCCAATTGGTGGGCTATCCTGCAAAAGTGCAGTTAAATTGGAGGAAGCTGCCCTTCTGAGGGTTTTCAGGTAAAAATAACTGCACTTTTGCATTATGGGGTGGGCGCCAGGCCTTATACGCACAGATTAACTGCACTTTTGCATTATGCACCACCCCATTCCTCCTTTGCTCCCCCTCTCTCCTGTTGCGCAGTTCCTCCTCATCCACCATGGGCGGCAGAAATCGAAAAACCGCCCGGCGCTATCGGCTATGCGATAGGCAGGACGGTTGGCTCATGCGTTTTTTCCTCAAAAAGGCGAAAGCCGCCCTCAAGCAGGTGTGCAAACATGGCCTAGGATAACATTTTTTCCTTGATCCAGCTGCCCAGCCATTCCCGCTCCGCTCTGAGATAACGGACCGGCTCCGGTCCGAACCATTCCAGTGCAAGGGGGTGAGGAGTGTCTTCCTCAGCCAGGCAGCTAAGGATGGCCGAATAATCGATCGCGCCTTCTGCCAGCGGCGTCATGCCCATCCGGATGCCGGATGGTGAAAACACATTCCCCGGCGCGAATATGCCGGCTTGATTCAAGCTGGCAACATTCTTCAGGTGATAATTCACCGTGTGCGCCTTCAACTGCAGCAGGCAATCCACCGGATGCTCACCGGCTTCCCATAAGTGGAGGAAGTCCACATTCACCTTCACCTGCTGATGATTGACGTCCCGCAATATCCGGAGCGCGGATTCCAGACTATCCGCGTATGTGTTGGAATGGGTTTCGACCACAACCACAATTCCTTGCTCGGAGGCGATTCCGGCAAGCATACGAAGACGGTCCATACAGCGCTCCCACTCCTCCGGCAGGGCAAGAGCGGCGGACTTATTGCCCGCGAAGATGCGGATTTGGCGGGTGCGGAAGGTCCGGGCCATGGACAGCATCCCCATCCATTGCTCTCTCAAACCCTGTTCCCGTCCGGGGTCAGCGCATAAATCGATGTAATCGCTGAGCATGGTGATCTGTTGTCCCTGGGCCTCCAACTGATCCATCCGGTAAGGAATCTCCCGGGGCTGGCTCTGCAGCACCGAACGTCCGTGAACTCCCCAAAGCTCGAAGCCGCTGAACCGGTTTGCGTCCGCAAATTGGATAAGCTCCTGAAAGGAGACCAGTTCATGACGGAAAGAGATCGAACAAAATACGATATTCATCCAACTCCACCTTTGTTGTCGGTTTTCACTTCCGGATTTTCTTGAACCGCTCATTGTACATGTCCTGATCGTGAAGGTAGACCTTGACCGGAATCTGGTAGTCCTCCAGCCTGCCGCGGCAATACAGGCGGATCCGCTCCTTTAGCTCACGTGCGGACAGCGGACAGGCAGGCTTGACGAAGGCAGTCACCGCCTGCCCGAGGAGAGGATTCATCTCTCCCTTCACCACCACATCCGCCAGCTCGGGCATAAACAGCAGCACGTTCTCCACTTCCATGGGGTATACCTTCCTTCCCCCTACATTAATGATCTCCGACCGCCTGCCGAGAATCCGGATGAAATCCCCATCCGTGACCACCTCATCCTGGGTGTTCATCCAGCCGTCCTTGTCGATGGGATCGGGCGCATTCAGGTAACCCAACATGGCCCAACGGGAGCGGATATGGAGGAGGCCGTCCTCAATCCTGGTTTCGATGCCCTCCCCTCCCACAGTCATCCACGGGGAGCCGGATTCCCTGGTCTTGGTCCGCAGAATTCCAAGCTCGGACAAGCCGTAGGTCTGCCGCAGCTCCACCTGCGGGAGAGCCTCCCGGAGATGCCGCAGCGTCCAATCGGGCATAACCTCCGTGCCGTATGTGATCATCCTCAGCGAAGACAGGTCATACCGGGCATACGCCTCCGAGATCAACAGCAGATTAAGAAAGCTTGGCGATGTGGGCAAAAGCTCTACCCGGTGCTTCTCCATCAGGGAGCATATATCATCCGGCCTCCGGCTTGAGGGAGGAATAATGGTCCCCCCATTGGATAGGGTATGGAATAAGGTATTGAAGCCGCCGATATGGTCGAATAGCAGGAAGGTCAGCGTGCGGAGCGTCTCCCTTGGCTTCTTGTACCGCTCCAGGAACCGGGCCAAGTCATGAAGGATCGCCTTAGGCGCTCCCGTGGAGCCCGAGGTAAAGAGGATCAGCCCGGGGTTGCCGGACGCCGTTAATTTCTTCAATAAACAGTTAGCAGGTTCCCCGTGGTAAAGCCGCTCCGCCGTCCATTCCCCGCCGCGTACGGTTACAGAAACATGGGCTTCTGCAATACCCAAGAATTCCTCCCGCTTATGGCTGACCTCCGCTGTCAGGGGAACCACAATATTGCCATTGGCCATACAGGCCAGAACCGCTCCGGCCATAGCAGGGGAGTAGTCCCCCTCCAATGCGACCACTTCCCCGGTCAGGAGCCCGTAATCCCGAAGCCGTTCTGCCCATACCCCGTATCCCTCCAGCAAATCGCCGTAGCTCACCGTTTCGTTTGCACAGACCATGGCGCTCCGGTCTTCAAACTCTGTCATCCGTTCCAGCAGCCAATCGATGATCATCCGAAGCTCCCCTCCTTGCCTTCCGGCTGCAGCTCCGGTGCTGTCTTGAGCCGCACATAATCCTCCAGATGCTGAAAGCGGGTCAGCATGGCCGGAGAAATTTCATCCATGCCGATGATCATGTGGAACTCTTCCTCCAGATCCGCCAGCAGATACGCCATCCGGATGGAATCCAGCTCAAGGTCCCGCATTAGATTGGTCTCGGGTCCGATCTTGATCGCCGCTTCGTAGTCCATATTGCGGAGGATAACGTTCTTGATCCGCTCACCCAATTGCAACCGGATGCGCCCCCTCTCCCAGGGACTCCTGAAGCCAATCCAGAAAACGCAGCTCCGCGTCCCTGATCCTGCCAATATGAGCGGTTGCCGCCTCGATGGCTCTGCCGTCCCCCCGCTTGCTGCGGATATCGTACTTTTGCAGGAGCAGCTGCATGATATTCCATAATTTTATAATTGCATCAATCTGCTCCTGCCCCTCCTGTTCCCAGGCTTCCCCTTTGTCGGCAAGGTCCTTATAGATGCCCCATATTTTCGAGCGAAGCTGGGCCACGGAGGTCATCATCATCGTGTTCAGCTTGATCCAGGCGGATCTCCGTCCATCCGGCCATTGGGCGGAATCCGTGAGATCATGCTCAAACTGCTGCCAGGCGGCCAAACCGCTGGTGCTTTTCTTCCTGAACCGTTCCCTCCAGATTTCCCACTTGTCCGCGTCGCCGCCTCCGGCAGAGCCTGGCCCTCCCGGCAAAAAATCCTTCGCTCCCCCCCTGTAATGCTGCGCATTGCGCTTGGAGCAGTACCGGAGAACCGTCTTGATGTCGGGCGCCTGAAATCCTTCCCGGACTTGGCTCAAAGCGAACATTAGCAGCTCGTCCTGCTTAATCTTAGCCACACTGGCGGCTGTGAGCTCACCTGGCGTAAGCCGTGTCACCACATTCACAACCGGATCGGATACCACATAACTCCCTGTTTCCTCTTCCATCCCGGTAATAAGTATGGCATGCCAGAAGCCGCTGGATTCCATGTCAAGAAACCGCCTGGGGAAATAGTCCAGCTTTGAAGCCGAACATAAATTGATGGCCGAATCTCCCTTCTTAACCAGCTCCTCCAGCTTCTCTACCGTTCCTTTTACAAAGCTGACTTCTACTCCGTACAGGTACCCCAGCGGCAGATCATGGGCATTCTTGCTGGACAGAATGGTCTTCTTCTCATAGTTGAAATTCCAATAATCCAGAAGCAGAAGGCGGGGGTCACAGCCGTTCCTATTCAGATACGTCAGGACACAGGAGGTAAAGCACTCCATTTGGGCCAAGAAAATGTTCTGCTCCTGCCCGGGCACAGTCGTCTTCCCGATCATACTTGTTTCCCCCTTTCGCCAGTCTTTAAGCAGTAGCTGTCTCTTGCAGCAGCTCGTTCATTTTGACCAGCTGGGTATAGATGCCGCAGCGCTGCATGAGCTCCGCATGGGTACCGCAGTCCACAATCTCTCCTTGGTCCATCACGTAGATGATATCCGCAGACCGGATGCTCTCCAGCCTGTGGGTGGAGATGAAGGTGGTTTTGCCCCGCATGACTCTGCCGATTGTCTCCAGCACCTGCTCCTCCGTTTTCCTGTCCAGGGATGACGTGGGTTCATCCAAAATCAGGATTTCAGGCTGCTTGATAATAGCCCGTGCAATCGCCAGCCGTTGACGCTGCCCTCCGGACAAACGGAAGCCCTGGTTATCAATGGAGGTATGAATCCCTTCCGGCAGCCCGTCCACAAAGGACTTCAGGTCCACCTCGCACAAGGCCTGGTACACCTCCGCCTCAGTGGCATCCAGCTTGCCCAGGGCGACATTCTCGAACAACGTTCCCTTGAACAGGAAGGTCTCCTGTGACACGAAGCTCATCGTTCGGGAGATTCCGCTTCTGGACCAGTGGGACAACGGGACCCGGTTAATGAACACCTGGCCGGAGGCTGCCGGCATGAAGCCTTGCAGTGTTTTGAATAGAGTGGATTTGCCCGAGCCGCTCCGGCCGACGAATGCGGCCACCTGGCCCTTCTGCACCTCAAGATGGATTCCCTTCAGGATCACCGTCCCGTCATAAACCACCCGCAGCTCCCGGCACTCCACATAAGGGGCATATAGAGAAGGCGCCGGAATCTTAGCCCCCTCATGCTCCTCCATCCGCTCCTGAGCCAGCTGCTCCACCGGAGTCCGCAGAAATTCTTCAATCCTGCCCATGGCCACCTGGCTTCCCATCAGATCGCTGATGAGATAATTCATCGATTGGACCGGATTCAGCACATTGTAGATGTATTGCACAGCCGCAACCAGGAACCCGACGCTGATGGTGTCCGCCATAACCCGGCTGCTGCCGATGCCGTAAATGAACACCACCGTCAGAGCAATAACCAACGCCCCGGTCTGGCCGGAGAGCATCCGGTACAAGCCCTCGCGCACAGACACCCGCACCAGATTCCTGTACATGGTTTCGTTGCGTCCCTCTTCCCATTCCTCCAGACCATAGGTTCGGATCTCCCGGGAGCCCTGGATGCTTTCATAGAGATAAGCGCCAATATCCTCATTATGGCAACGAAGCTCCGAAACAGTGGACCGTACAGGCTTCTTGAACAGGCCCGGAATCCACATCACCACCGGAACGGCAGCTGCGGCAATCAGCCCCAACCGCCAGTCCATGGCGAAAATGATCACCATAGAGGCCAGCATCTGCAGCCATTGCCGCGCAAGCTCGATAGCGGTCACATTGATGAATTTGGCCGCCTTATCCGTATCCATCCCCATGAGAGCAGTAAATTTTCCTGCACCGTGCTTTTCAATCTCAGGCAGAGGGATTTTCCGGATATGGGCCAGGATGCGTTTCCGCATATCCAGCATATTCCTGGCCTCCAGATAGCGGAATATGGTAAAACCAGCCGTTGTACATCCTGCGGCCGATAGAGTAAGAAGGAAGGATACGGCCAGAATGGGCAGCAGCCTTCCGCTGTCTTTGCCTATCAGCACATCATCAATAAACCTGGAAATCAGATAGGGCTGGCATAAGCCCAATAGCACACAGGCGAAGATCAGGAGAAAGGCCGATACCGTCAGCCCCCAACGCGGGCTCACATACCGGATCAGACGCATATACATCCGAATGCTGTTCAATCCCTCATCCCCCTAACATCGCCTGGTGGTCATGGACAGCATGCTGATCTGCCAGCAGGAACAACGCACGGCTTATCTCCTGCTTGGCAGCTTGTTCATAGCCCTCCAGCTTATCCAGCTTCCTGCGGAATCCCTCCAGGTCCACCGGCTGCCGTACAATGCAGAAGCGCGCAATAACCAGCATCAGGCTCTCCCAGCCCTTCCTTAACAAGTGGACTGCATCCGTCCCCGCCGCCGTATCACAGCCTGTCCGCTCCGCCAGGTAATCAAGGATATACTGATAGCCGATGAACCGCTTAGCTACAGTTCCCGCCTCCTGGACAGAGACCAGCAGCAGCTCCGGGGCGTACCCGCCGTGCTGACGGACCGCTTCGCTTACGAGCCTCTCCGTTTCAATCGCCAACTGGCCGGGAGAGCTGCCCGTATCCTGCTTGAACAGGCTGCTTACAGCTGCGTTATCAGCCGGATGGGAATCGGCGAAGTCCACCGCAAAGCCCATCAGGAACCCCCTCGCCAGTACATCAACAGGAAGCATCCCCTCCCATTGAAAATAAGGATCCTTGATGTGCCAAGCCTCCGGCTCAGGCTGCCCGGTATAGGAAACCAGGATGCTGTGCGGGACATGCTTCACTTGGTAATGCACCGAATAAGGCATCAGGTAGAGGTCCATATACATAATTCCGGCAACCTCTCCGCCTTCCTGATGACGGAGGTATTCCGTCAGGCATTCCATGTTTGCCAGCTCCGGACCGCACCAATGGGTGAAGGATAATCCGAAGAGACGGGAGCAGCGCTCCGGCCAGTCCATGGGGTCCTGCATACTGGTGTAGTAGCTGATGCCCGCCTCGGTTACGCCGAATTGTGCATTCCAAATTCCTGAATACAGAGGCCTGTAATCAATGTTCTTCATATCCAGAATTTCGGCCCAGCAATCCAGAAGACAGTGTATCGAGTCCGTCCGGATCATGAATGGATTCCCAGCTTCCTCATCACATTCTCCGTAATCACCGCAATGGTGCTGAAGTTTTCCTGCAGCAATTCCTCATCCGGGAAGGCAATGTTAAACTCGGCCTCGATTTGGACGACAAGGTGGATCAATAACATGGAATCGATTCCTGCCTCCAGGAGCCGTTGGGATTCGTGAAGCTGGTACTCCAGCTCCGGCTTCCTGACGATGGTGGCAATAATCGAGCGGATCATCTGTTGAACCGAGTTCTTCGCGGCGTAAGACAAGCCCATTCCTCCCCTGTCATGCTATGCCTGGAGCAGCGCCCGGATTTCGCCGCTGATGAGATCAATCTCCTGCTCCGTTAAGACTGCATGCATGGGCAAGGATAGAATCTCACCCGCATACTGCTCACTTAACGGGAATGCCTCCCGTCCATGTTCGAGATAGGCGTAGGCCGGCAGCAGATGCACGGGAGCCGGGTATTGAATGGCGGTGAGAATCCCCTTCTTCTGCAGGTGCTTCTTAAGCTCGTCCCTCCGGCCATCCATTACCCGGATCACATAGAGATGGAACACATGGCTTTCATCATCCGGTGAGACGGCAGCGGGCAGAACAATTCCCTGCAGGTCTCCCAACCGCATCTGATAGCGGGAGGCCGCTCTGCGACGGTGCTCATTCCAGCTGTCCAGCCGGGCCAGCTTCAGCTCCAGTGCGCAAGCCTGGATCGGATCCAACCGGCTGTTGTACCCGGGAAGCTCATGCTGGTAGCGGATTTCCCCGCCATGGTTCCGCAGCTTGCGCAATTTTCCGCACAGCTCCGGGGAGGAGGTGGTGATAGCGCCGCCGTCCCCCAGAGCGCCCAGATTCTTGTCCGGGTAGAAGCTGTGGCAGCCCATGACTCCCCAGCTTCCCGCCCTTCGTCCGTATGCCCGTGCTCCGGCTGCCTGCGCACAATCCTCCACAACCGCGATTCTGCGCTCCGCTGCCCAGCCAACAAAACTGCGGAGATCCACCATCCTGCCGTACAGATGGACTGGAATAATGGCCTTGGTTTTGGGTGTTACCCTGTTCTTCACCTGATCCAAATCACCTCATCCCCCGGGCCAATATCCAAGGCCTTCAGCGCCAGAAAAATGGCATCGGTTCCGTTGCCTACCCCGATGGTATCCTGAACGCCGGTATAACCGGCGAAGGCCTTCTCGAATCCGCTAACCCTGGGTCCCCCCACAAATACGCCCTGCTGCGCAATTTGACCGACGGCCTCCAGCCACTGGCCGCGGATTTCGTTAAACTCGTGCTGCGGTGCCGAGAACAAGATCCCCATGGCTTCCTCCTTGTGTGGCGGCAGACGCCCGGATCCGGTCCAGAAGCTGCATCGTCTCAATGGTCTCCTCGATGGTGACAGCCGGACTTCCGGCATGGCGGATTGCATCAACAAAGGAGTCATAAATCAAGAGGGACCCCATTCGGGAGGGGGACATAGTGAATTCCTTGGTACGCTTTCCTCCCTGGTAAAGCACTGCTTCCCGGTCCGATGTCACTTGCAGAGTTGCCTCTCTTCCGCCCACAACCCAAAGCGGCAGCTGCGCACCGGAAGCGAAATTAATCTCCATGGAAAATTGCACATGCTCCCCCAATGTAATCTGGGCCTGCAAATATTCCTCCACCTCGCTGTGGGGGTTCCAAAAGGCATTCGTCACGGCCCGCACGTGACGGCACGGACCCAGACCAAGCTGCAGCAGCTGGTCAGCCATGTGAACGCCCCAGTCCAGCAGGGTTCCGCCGCCGTAGCCCTTTTCCTCCCGCCATGCGGGATAAAATGATTTGACACCGAAGAAAGCGCCGGAGCCGAAGGTATGATGGCGCCTGTCCACGAACATCACTTGCCCCAGACAACCCTCCTGAATCAGCTGCTTCACCAGCAGGAAATCGCTGTCAAATCTGCGGTTGTGGAACACCGTGATAACCCGGTTTTCCTGCTCTGCGATTTGCTTGAGCTTCACCGCCTCGTCCGCGTTTAAGCCAACGGGCTTCTCCACAATAACATGCTTGCCGGCACGCAGAGCCTGTGAAGCTATGGGGAAGTGGCTGTTATGGGGAGTGGCGATCAGAACGGCGTCAACCGGCGAATCCAATAGCTCCTCCAGATTTCCGTACACGGTTAACCCCCGCTTGGCGGCCAATTGCGCCCGCTGCGGTGTAATATCGTATACCCCACCCACCTCCAAAGCGGGGTTTTCCCTGATCAGTTGAAGATGGATCAGCTCTACAATGCGCCCGAAGCCGACGATCCCAATGGAGAGTTTGTCCTTCATCCGTTACTGGCCACCCGCAGAAGAGCTTCAATGAAATCGACCAGTGATCCCACGGTTTTGAAAACCTCCTGATCCAGCTCCTCCTCCGGCACCGTCACCTTAAAGACCTCTTCTATATACACCGTAAGCTGCAGGGACATGATGGAGTCGACCTGCAAGTCCTCATACAAACGGTCTGTTTCCTTCAGCATCTCAGGCACCTCAAGCTCCAGATTCTCTGAAAGCAGTGCTCTGACTTCCTCGATAATGTGTTCACGTTGGCTCATATTCATCTCTCCAGACTTTGAAGGTATTTTCTGCTTATTTTTCCGGCCGGGGTCCGCGGTATTTCACGGACTAACTCAATAACCCCCGGCACCTTGTAGGGGGGCAGATGCTTGATGCACCAGGCCCGGATATCCTTATCCGTAATTCCAGGGGACACAACCGCAAGCGCCCGGACCGCTTCCCCCCACACGGGATGGTCCGTCTTCAGCACAATCGTTTCTTCTACACCCGGCAGCCCCAGAATGATGGCCTCCACCTCTGCCGGAGTCACCTTCAGACCGGAAACATTAATCAGATCGTCCAACCGGCCCTGAACATGCAGCCGTCCGGTTGCCGGATCCATATAGCCCAGATCCCCGGTGGTGATCCTTTTGGCTCCCGTTGTGGTGATGACTTCCCCCCGCAAGAAACCGCCTTCATAAAAAGAGCCGTGAATTCCCAGCCGGTGGTGCCGAAGCGGCATGCCCACATCCTGGGACGAACCTGGCTGCTTGGCAACGGCAATAGAGCCGGCCTCCGTACAGCCGTATTGCTGCCATACCTCCTCCGATTGAGTCAGCATCCTGTTGAGCAGCTGCTCTGTAGGAGGGGAGCCGGATATGATAACTCTCCGGTTACGGCTCCTGCCCTGACGGAGAGAATCGAAAACCCGGTAGAGATAAGGCACCGTATAGACAATGTGATCCGGGGTTTCCGCAAGAGCATGCAAGGCAAACTTGGGATTGCTCTGTTGGATGACCCTTGGCACTTCTTCCCTTGCCATAGCCGTCAGCACTCCGGTCACGAGACCGTAGGAATGGGAAACCGGTACAAGAATGATGGGTTGAAGAGATGCGGGATCCTTCTGGAAAAGCTCATTGTAGCCGGAAATTTCAGCATCCACCTCATCCCATGTCCGGGAGATAAGAGCTGGCAGACGCGTGGTTCCCGAGCTGTATTGCAATAAGGATGGGGCATATTGTCCGGCGGAGCATCCTGTGTCGGCCGCAGCATTCCAATCCCCGTACAACAGGTAGGCGCAATCGGCACGTTTGGCCGTTTCCAATGCCGTTCCGTAAGGAGTGCTGCTGTGCATCAACAGGGCCGAACCGCCCTTCTCCTTCAGGAATAACAACACGGACACCAGGTCGAAGGCATCCTTCAGACATAACGCATAACGCTTTCCCTCCGGCTGCCGGAACGCCTCCTGTCCTTGCAGTTTCTCCCATCGGCTGACGAAATCCGCCCTTGCGAAGGTTTGGCTGTCAACAATGAACATAGACCACCTCTTATCCAATATGATAGATTTGATCCCTTCCTAACCATATTTTACATGTCTTCTCATACTGGATAATAGTCACTAATTATTCAGATTTTATCTACTTATTCAGCATTATTAGGTGGAAAACGATTCATGCACAACCTAATGTATGGTAAATAACCCTGATTTCAACACAAAAATCTCTGTTTTTTATATTGGAATAGTGACCAAATAAAGGTATCTTTAGTGGCATAAGTGCTAGCGATCCTGCCTAAGTAATAACGCCACATGGAGTTCCCACTCAGGAGGTTCACTATGATTGATACGTTATACAAGAAGCTGCCCGTTGAATTTGTATCGCTCTGTACTCCGTTGACTGCGGAATGGGAGAGTCCTTATTGCCAATTCATCTGGTACCCGGACTCAAACGGCACCACCGTGCTGCTATTCGTGCCTGCCGGCGTACCCATCCGTATGCCTATCGCCACAGGGCCGGTCCGGTGCCTGCTCTTTCAATCCGCCCCTCTTGATTCTGCCGGCTGCCTGCCGTCACCGCTGATTGTGCCTGATTCCCTGTATTTACGGTGTATCCTCCAATTGCTCACTGATTTAGGCATGCAGCCTGCGGCGGAGCCGTTGGAATTAAGGGCAGCCGGGCTCATTCTTTGCCTGATGAGTGAGGTCCCCGGAGGAATCGTCCCGGAAGAATGCAACTCCCCGGCGCAGCCCATGTTTATGCCGGAAGCCGGCAGCAGGAGCATAAAAAGCACCTGCATCAGCGGGCGGGCCCTCATTTATGCGGTGCGGTATATGTACAGCCATATTCATAATCCTCTGTTATCCCTTCAAGAGATCGCCTACTCAATCGGTTATCATCCCAACTACTTCTGCCATGAATTCAGCAAGGCTTTTATGCAATCGCCCATCCGGTACTTAAATGATATGCGCTTGAAACAGACCATGCGCTTACTTAAGCAGACGGACCATTCCATCAAAATGATCTGCAAGCTGGTAGGCATCGCCCATCCCAACAAGCTCTGCGCTATGGTGAAAGCGGCCACCAATATGACGCCAA
>JAQSYT010000212.1 GCA_029256065.1 Paenibacillaceae bacterium | reverse complement strand
TCAAGGGAGCGGGAACCGGATTCACGGCAGAGGCGCACCGCTTCCGGCACGCGGCTTAAGGAGATCCTAAGCGCAAGCATGTCCCTGGCATTGGCGCTGCCGTAGGATACTCTTGCTGTTAACCGCTCCAGGTCATATACGTCCTTCAAGCCTTGCCGCAGGTCTTCACGGACAATCAGGTTGTTGTACAGGGCGTCTACAGCCTCCAGCCGCTCCTCCACCCGATCCCGGTTCACCAGCGGCTTCTCAATCCAACGGCGGAGCAGACGGCCGCCCATGGAGGTGACCGTTTCATCAAGAAGCCACAGCAGGGACCCCCGCTTGGAGCGGTCCCGGACGGTTTCGGTCAGCTCCAAATTCCGCCGGGTGAACGGGTCCATCACCATATACTGGGAGGGACGGTAAATCTCAATCCTGGTCATGTGGCCCAGGGAGCGCTTTTGGGTTTCGCCCAGATAAGCGATGAGAAGAGAAACCGTCTGCCGGGTTAAGGCAGTGAGCTTCCGCAGCTCCTCCTCCCCGTATTGAGTTTCCAAGGCTTGCGGGTCGTCCTTGTCCCACACGGTATAAACAGGCGGACGGAGGGCTGAAGCGCCATTCTGCTTCAGCCACTCCAGCGTTTCACTGCTGCCGATAATTTCCTTTGGCCCATATACAGACAGCTCATCCAATAGAGCTTCTGTTCCAGCCAAAGCGGCTGTATACAGCTCGCCGGTGCTGATATCGCACACTGCAAAGCCAATTCCGCTGTCTTCTTTAAACACACTTGCTATGTAATTGTTGACTGCGTCGCTGAGCAGCTTGCCGTCCATGAGGGTACCCGGCGTCACGATGCGCACGATTTCCCGCCGGACCATGCCCTTGGCTTCTGCCGGACTTTCCATTTGCTCACAGATGGCTACCTTATAGCCCTTCTCGATCAGGCGGGCAATATAATTGTCCGCAGAGTGGTAGGGTACACCACACATAGGGATGCGCTCCTCCGCGCCGCCCTCCCTGCCGGTCAGGGTAATTTCCAGCTCCCGGGAGGCCTGGATAGCATCCTCGAAGAACATTTCATAAAAATCACCAAGCCGGAAAAACAAAAATGCATCCGGCACCTGGGCTTTAACAGCCAGATACTGTTCCATCATCGGTGTATATTTAGCCATATCGATCCTCCGCCGTACTGTGAGAAAGACTTGCCGGGACAGCCGGTAAGTCGAACGTTCACGAAACGATTGATTTTCTTGCAGATTTCATACCATCATCGGCCTTAATTATAGCATGAAAGCCGGGGATGTGGCGGCTTTCTCTTGATAAGGGGGGATTTTCCACGGAATTCTGAAGTCCGCCTGCTCATTCCATTCCTCCATGCGGAACAGACGGTCCCGGAAGGCGTCCATTGTCTCTTTGCTTTGCCGGTAGGCGGGCAGGCGCTCCAGATCGGTCCAAAGCTTGCGGACTACGGGTAAAAGCTGTTTTTTATCACCATTGTAATAAGCCCGCTGGATATCCAAATGATCCAGAGGTGTTTGGCGCAGCTCCCGGTAATGCAAAGCGATCATATGCACCAGTGTCAGGACGGCTAAGGCCAGCTCCGGTGTGGACAGCCAGCTGGGCAGTGTCCTGTATTCGAAGCCGCCGTGACGCTTGCGCCGGGCGTCTCCCAGAAAGCCATATTTGGGACGGCGCTGGCCTGCCGCTTCCCCTTCCGCCAACACCAGCGGGAGGGCGGCGTAATTGTCCAGAGCGCGGAGCAAATGGTCATGCAGCCATACACCGCTGACATGCACATGCCCTCCTGTGGACAGCCCCTTACCGGGCATGCTTCCCGACAGCCAGGCCAAGGAAGCGTCCGGAATTTGCCGTGCTGCCTGGCGCATGGTGCGGTACAGCTCCCGCACCAGCTCTCTAGGAGTGCCGCAGGGTTTGGGCCGGAGCTCGGCCAAGGGATGGATGACCCTGTCCCGGGATAGCACCACCGCGTCACAGCCTACCACTCCGGATTTTTCCAGAAAACGGTTAGCCGGCACAAAACTGCCGCCAGGCCGCCGCAGCACAAATTCCGGGTCAGCGCCCAGCCGGACACCGGTAGGCCAGGCAGCGCCAGCTTGCCAGACCGCCTCTGTCCTCTCCGCCGCCTCCAGCTTCTCCGCATACCGGTTGATGGCTCCTGCAAACAGCTCTGCCAGCCTGTCGTCAAGCACCGGGCAAGCTTCTACCCCGATCAGCATTGTATTTCCCTCCCGGTTCACGCCCACCCGCACAAGCCCTGTGCTGAGGCCAAGGGCATAAACCGCCCTCACTGCATCACGCTTCGCTCGCCGGATATGGTATGCTTCCTGTTCCTCAGGCGGCAGCTCGCGCCAGCCTCCTCTTCCACCGCTCACCGGAACGGGCAGCTGCCTGCCGCTGCGGTTTGCCCGCAGACTGCCACCGGCGGGAACCAGCGCGGCTATTCCAGCTTTGGTCCAAATGGCCAATGCATCCAATTGGAACACGGCTACTTGGAACTCATAGACCCACTTTTCATTCCCAACCGGCACCTTCATGCCGTTTTGGCGCCAGAACTCCCGGCAGGTGCGGCTATGCACTGCCCGAATCAGACCCTTTAGGGGATTCAGCAGGAACAAGGCTTGGGCATCTTGAGCCGGCACTCCCCATTGCAGCACAGCCCTTGGGGATTTTCCCGGTGGCAGCCGCTCCCCGGAGGGAATCTGCAAGTAGAGGGGCAGCATACCTACCACTGCATCCTTCCCATACAACACAAACATGGACATAGCAATCCCGTCCTTAGGAGCTGTGAGGAATTTCGTACCCGCTTTTGTGGAGCGTTTGCTTCCTCTAATCCAGCTGCTCAAGATTTTAACAAAAAAGAGGGCATTCGCCCCCATCCGAAAAGCATTATGCGGCATATCCTGTAATTAAGAAGCAAGCAGGATCTTCATCAAAATGCGGCGGTACCGCATTATCTGGAGGGGGTCCCCCCAAAAGCATTGGAGCCCGCTGAAGGGCATTTCCTCACTTTTGGGGGAAGGCGTCAGTTGTCCTCCAGAAGATCGGGATCCAGATCCTCGTAATCGCCGTCGTCGTCAGCGGCGGCATCGAAGTCCAGATTCTTGTCTTCATCGTCCAGATCATAAGGACTGACGATAACCCGTACCTTGGTTTCCGCCACAAGCTCCACCTTGAACTCCCGCTCCACCCGGATCACTACACCTGTTCCGGAGGAAGAAACCACTGCTTCAATGCAGTTGGGCTCCTGGGTAGCCGAAGCGGATACCTCGGCAGTGGTGCCTCTGTGCTTTTTGTCCAGATAGGACAGCGGCACAGTATCCACATAAGAGACCGTTTCTTTGGCTACATCGGTCTTTGTGTTCTTGTCGTAAGAATACCAGATGTTGATATCGTAGGTTCCGACTACCTCAATGCTCTCACCTGATTTTTGGGCCTCATACTGGTTGTTGATAATCCAGGCACCAAGAATGCTGGTAGGAGCATGTGGCGGAACCACGGTATGACTCACTTGGCTAAACTTACGACCTTTGCCGCACACTGCTTTCGTAATAATCTCTCTCGCTTGCAGATCTCTATCTGTATAAGTAGACATTCTGTCAACCTCCTCCATACAATCATTCAATGTAATTGTATGCAGGACATTCGTCTAGAGTGACAACTATTTTTGCCGGAAGGGGACAAAATATGTTGCGGACAAGCCCACTGTCAGAACGGTTGCTCCGTCTCCCCCACCGTCTGGCGGATTTTTTTTCCTTTCCGGGACATCGCCAGGTAGGTTTTGAGCTCCAGGCAAAGCTGCAGCAGGGCGGAGCGCATTTCGAACTCTGCTCTTGTAGCGGGCAGCGGCATGGCTTTAAACTCCTTTTCCAGCTGCAGCAGGGAAACCTCCACCTCGCCGGCATAGTAGTCAGACTTCACACCTTCGCTTAAGGAGTCGAATAAACCGGCCACAGCCGCACCGTGGGGAAGGGTCTGGTAGACCTGGGCCAGAAGATCGATCATTCTCTGAATGGAGTCAAAATGCTGCCGCCTCATTTCAAAATAAGGGCTCCATTGGTCCGCCGACTGGAAGAGCTTATTCTCCGCTGCCCGGCGGGACAGCTCCAGCCCTTCCTTAATAGCCTCCGGTGCCTCCAGGAGCTCGCTGCCGTCCCAGATCGTGGCGGGATCCCGCAGATGGTCGGCCATATGGAGGAAGATGGCGGAGAACAGCTCATTCACTCTTCGCTTGGCCACTTCCAGACCGGAATCCGTCCGGGGCCGGTACAAAAGATTCACAACAGAGGCCATGCCCATGCCGATCAGGAGCAGCGCCACCTCATTGGCCAGATTGCCCCAGGTTACCGCCTGCTTGTCCACCATGTGGAACACCAGCACGGAGCTTAATACAATCCCGTCACTTAGCTTAAAGCGGGCCTGCAACGGATACACAATGAGCACGAATACGGGAATGGTCCATAAATGAAAGCCGAGCAGCAAAAAAATAACGGAAGCAATGAGCAGGCCCGATAAGGATGCGGCAATCCGGACCAGAATGGTGTTCAGGCTCCGCTTTAAGGTTACATCAATTCCCAGCACGGCAATAAGCCCGGCGCTTAAGGCATAATCAAGATGAAGCAGCTTGGCGGCCAGGATGGATAAATACACAGCTGCCGCCGTTTTGACAAAACGGATTCCCACGATTCCACTCCCCAAGATTCGGCTGGCATGATTAACTGCCAGAGGATGAAGTTCCTTTAAAAATTCATATTAAACCGGTTTGGGCACGGTGTAAATGAACTTTTACCGGAGGAGTCACTGGCTGGCCTTCTGCATGCTGTATGGTCCAAATTTTAAAGCGCTATCAATGGTGAGCTTCCGTATCTCGGAAACAGCAAAAAGCCTGCGGAGCGGGCCGCAGGCTTGGTGCGTAAGAAAACCTGTAGTTACAAGGAGTAAGGCGATCAGGTCAACAGCGTAATCGCCAGCAAATTGTACAGCACCAGGGGCAGAATCGCTCCGCCGGGATTTACCGGACCGTAGAAGCCGGGACCGTAGGGGAAGAACCTTTTGTTCAGCTCCTCGTCCTCGGCAAGGCTCAGATACACATTTCCGTCATCGATGAAGACGATAATGCCTTCATATTCATGTCCGTCAATGGTTTTTACCATGACATGGCGGTTCATTAACCGTTGCTTGCAGATGCCGTGCAGTTTTTCACGCACCCCTTTGACAGCCTCCACATGCTGATTGTCTGCCTGATACATCACTTGACCTACGGGAGAAACGTTATTAGACATATTTCCCTCTCCTTTTGTTTCGTTCTTATAATCCTACTACCAGCGGTTGTTCAGCCGGTTCTCCAACCAGGCTACTGCCTGATACATCAGTGCAGCTACTACTGCTATTACCAATAGACTGGCAATCACTAAGGTGAAATTAAACACCTGGAAGCCGTATATGATCAAATAGCCCAGCCCTGCTTTGGAAACCAAAAATTCGCCGACGATGACGCCAACCCAGGCCAGGCCTACATTGACCTTCAAGGTGGATACAATGGTTGGTACGGATGCCGGAAACACCGCTTTTCGGAAAATCTGCGTTTTGCCCCCTCCGAACACACGGATGACCCGCAGATAATTGGTATCCACTTCCTTAAAGCTGGAGTAGACCACCAATGTGGTGATAATAACCGTAATCGCCAGCGTCATCCCGATAATAGACGTATATCCGGGACCCAAGCCAACGATAAACAACGGGCCAAGCGCCACCTTAGGCAAGCTGTTCAAGACCACGATGTAGGGGTCCAGCACCCGCTCTAGAAAAGGAGACCACCAGATAAGCACTGCCAAGGCCGTTCCTGCCACCGTTCCCAGGATGAAGCCGACGAAGGTTTCCCAGACTGTAGCGCCGATATGCGGAAGCATTTCGCCGGTAGAGATCTGCTCATACAGAAGGGCGAAGACTTTGCTGGGATAACTGAACAACAGCACATCAATCCACTTTAACCGTCCAGCCAGCTCCCACAGACCGAAGGCTCCGGCCAGAATCAGAAGCTGAGTCAGACGGACCAGGCGGGTGCGCCTTTTCTGCGCCGCGCGGTATTCCTCCCAGACCCGGCGTGTGAGCGATGGCTGTGCAGAGGATTCTTTCATGGTCCGGGTCCCCCCTTCCGATCCGCCGCATCCTTCTCTATGGCGTCGAACTCCTGCCAAATGGTATGGAACAGCGGGTGAAATCCTTCCGCCTCACGGGCCAGAAACGGGGAAACATTACGGATTTCCTCCGGAATAGAGATCTCCTTGCGGACCCGGCCGGGATTTCTGTCTAAGATGATGACACGATCGCTCATGGCGATAGCCTCGGAAATATCATGAGTGACCAGCACAGCGGTTTTGCCGTGTTTCTTCAGGGTCATCGCAACCAGATCCTCCAGCTGCAGCTTGGTCTGGTAATCCAGAGCGGAAAACGGTTCATCCAGAAGGAGAATATCCGGCTTTACTGCAAGCGTCCGCACCAGGGCTACCCGTTGGCGCATACCCCCTGAGAGATGGGAGGGATAGCGTTGGAGGGTGTCCGCCAGGCCCATTTCCTCCAGAAGATGCAGGGTGTATTCCTTAGACTCCGGTGTAATCCCTCCGCGGAGCTCCAGCCCCAAGAGGGCATTATCCCAAATAGTCCGCCACGGGAACAAATAATCCTGCTGAAGCATATAGCCGATATGCGGCGACGGCCCCTCCAGGACAGCTCCGTTGACTTCCACCCGTCCCCCGGCGGGCTTGAAAAGTCCGGCCATGATGGATAACAGGGTGGTTTTACCGCAGCCGCTAGGGCCTACAATGCTGACGAATTCCCCGTCCTTCAGGGAAAAATGAATCCCTTCCAACGCCAGCGTGGCGCCTTGCTTGTTGACATAAACATGTGTGACATCCTGCAAGCGGACTGAAGAGCCCATGGGAACGCCAGCCTCCCAGCTAGGAACCCCGCAAAGTGAAGCCCATTCTTCGAAGTTGATTCCGAAATACTTTGCGGGGGCCCCGAAATTTCAAAACATTTACGTGCTGCCCAACTAAGCCTTACTTCGCCGCCTTCTCCGCAAAGGAGTTGTTCACAAGCTCGGTCAAGGGGACACGGTTTTTCAATTCACCGGCTGCCTCCATCACATCCTGGAGGTTCTTCCACTCGGCTTCGTCAATCACCGGATTGGTGGCGAAGGAGCCTTGATCCTTATAGCGCTTGACGACCCCCTCCACTATCGCTTTATCCGTGCTGGGGAAGTAGCTGATAATGGCATCGGCAATTTCCGGGACGGATTTGGCTTCCACCCATTTCTGCGCCTTGTGGATGGCGTTGGTGAATTTCTGTACCGTATCGGAGTTTTTGCTGATATAGCTCTTTTTGGACATGAAGACGGTATAGGGCAGCTTGCCGCTTTCCTTGCCGAAGGATGCGATGACATAACCTTTGCCTTCTTTTTCAAGCACCGTTGCCTGCGGCTCAAAAAGCTGGACATAATCTCCCGTCCCGGAGGTGAAGGCAGCCGGGATATTGGCAAAGTCCACATTCTGGATCAATTTCAGATCCTTCTGCGGATCAATACCCTTCTTCTTCAAGGTGAATTCCCCAGCCATTTGCGGCATCCCGCCCTTGCGCTGCCCCAGGAAGGTTACCCCCTTCAGGGAGCTCCAGTCAAAGTTTGCTACCGGCTTGCGGGAAACCAGGAAGGTGCCGTCCGTCTGGGTTAATTGGGCAAAGTTGATCAGCGGATCATCCGCCCCTTGGTTGCGGACATAGATGGTGGATTCCGCACCCACCAGCGCTACATCAATCTGCCCGGACAACAGGGCTGTAGAAACCTTATCCCCGCCGGCGATCGTCTGGAACTCAATCTTAAGCCCCTCTGCCTCAAAGAAGCCCTGGGACAAAGCCACATACTGCGGCGCATAAAAGATGGAACGGGTCACCTCGGCTAACCGGACAGTGGCCGTCCCCTCCTCTTTCTTGTCTCCGCAAGCGGCCAAACCCGCGGACAGGACCAATACAAGGGATATTGAAAATAAACCCGCTTTCCTTTTCATTGCTGTTCCTCCCTGATGGAATATCTCGTTTCTCCATCCTATGCATCTGCCCATAGGCGGGTGAAAAACTTTTTGAAAACATGCCAAAGGCCAGAGGGTGTTATGAAATCCACGAGTTTCCTCCTCTGTGATGTAGATCACAAAGCAGCATACAATAGCATGTACAATGTAGCTATGACCCAAGGAAAGGGAGAGTGGCAAGCATGGAAAAAAAGACAATTAAGGATTATCAGGAGTTTCCGGAGGGCCGTTTTACTAAGAGGCTTTTATTTAAGGAGGAGGGCCACATTGTCTTCCTGCTAAATTTTGGACCGGGGCAGCAGCTTCCTTCCCATAAGCATCCCGGTGCGGATGTATATATTCTGCAATTGGAAGGCAGCGGAGCAGTGACTGTGAATGGCTCGGAAACGGCCTTGAACAACGGAGATGTCGTGCGGATTACCGGAGACGAGGAGTTCTCTTATGCAAGCGGTGAGGAAGGCAATTCCAGCCTGTATGTGACCCTTATTACCATTCCTGCACCAAACTACGCCGAGAATATCGGATAACCCGTTCCTCTTATTAAAGAACATAAAAGCCCTGCCTCTTCCGCTATGGAAAGAGACCGGGCTTCTTTAGTTACAGTTTATAATTATACAGCTTGCTTCCGCAAATCCTTAACCGGCACATTGGTGCTGAACACGGAATCATCACTTGCGACCTTATACACTGGAAAAACAGGATCAGCTTCCACGCTCATGATGTCATCAAACAAAGGTGCCTGCTGACGGTCTATGAAAATGGTAAATGGTTCATTCTCGACTTGAATATCTGTCGGATACGGCTGGTCCAGCACCTGCAACACCAGAACACCATTGCAGCCGCAATCCTCTGTGTCATAGAAGAGCTTGATGATTCCACCCTTATCACCGATAGACTGCTTCAATTTCCCAGTGGTGAAAGCATTCATCCGTATTTCCACTTCCTCCGCCTCCCTGTAGAATCATGTTGTTTACAGCTTATAAATCTCCGTATATTTGGCCGTCAGATAATCCACCAGATAATCCGGGCTCAAATCCTCTCCGGTAACTCTGGTCACAATTTCGCCAGGTGAATGCAGCATACCATATTGGTAAATTTCATCCGCCAGCCATGCTTTGATGGGCAGCAGCTCTCCTTTGCCAATCAGCTCTTCAGCTTCCGGCAGCTTCTTCAAGAGGGTGCTGCGGATCTGGGCAGCATAC
>JAQSYT010000211.1 GCA_029256065.1 Paenibacillaceae bacterium | reverse complement strand
GAACCAGAGGCAGTGAACGATTCTCAGGGCTATAGCAACCCCTTAACGGCTTCTGCAGCTGTACAGCCTGTTTCATACAAACAAACGGTTAAGACCGTTTATACGGTTGATGTATGTCCCGGTGATACCTTGTGGGAGATTACCCTTGCTCATTTGCCTGAAGGAGAGAGCGTACGTTCGTATATGAACAAAATCAAGAAAGAGAACGGTTTGAAAAATGCCAATATCCGTGCAGGACAAATTCTTGTTCTTCCATAATGGGATTTAGAAATGATTCATCTACCATGCTGCAGAAGCCTTCAGAATGGAGAAGTGGGGATTTATTCCCACCACCCAGGGAAGGTTTCTTTGTGTTTTGAGCAGGACCCTTGACAATCCCTCAGTGGAATGGCAAAGTAAAATAAGCTTATATTGAAGCAGCACAGATAGACAACGGGAGGAACTTAAGATGGAAGAACTCATCCAGAGGATCAACGAACTGGCCCGTAAGGCTAAAACCTCCGGACTAACCGATGAAGAAATGGAAGAACGCAATGAGCTTCGCCGCAAATATATTGCTTCCTTTAAGGAATCCATGAGGGATCAGCTGCAGCATATCAAATATGTTGGCGATGAAGAGAACGAAAAGGTTTAACTGGTTTTCATCTTTTATAATAGAAGGGGTCGTCAACGTGTCGCGTAAATGGGAACGTATGGTCGTGAAGAATCAAAAGACAGTAAACCGTTCGCGTAAGAAAAGCGGACTGGCTACAATTGATGAAAGCAACCGCAAGAAGGATGCCGATATTATTATTAAAGGGCGCAGCTGGATGTTCGCAAGTCTGCTGGTAATATTCGGTCTGTTCTATCTGATTACCTCAGCGGTAAACGGGGTGGCGATGAACGGATTGATTTGGTTCACAGGCTTAAGCTATGTTCTTCTTGGGGTTCTGGTTTATCTGGTGCGCAGGCCGGTTATCGGCATTGGCAAAAGTTATATTACTCTCCGCCGTTTTGCCGGTGATAAGCGTATTGGTTCCGAAAGCATCGAAGAACTTACCCTGAACAACGGACATGTCATCATTCAAGTGAAAAACGTCAAGAAAAAATATATGTACACCAAGCTTCAGCACCGTTTCCCGATGGATGAGCTGAACGCCAAGCTGCGTGAATTCGCCGTCCGCGAGAGGGTTCCCTTCAGAGACGAAACCAAGTAACTTACCGGAAGGAAGAGAGACATTGGCATTGAAAGCTGTTTTGTTCGATTTGGATGATACACTCCTGTGGGATGACCGGAGTGTCAGCGAAGCGTTTCAAGCCACGTGCTTGGCTGCTTCAGCAAAATATCCCAGCATCCAGCCCGCGGAGCTGGAGGCCTCTGTCCGTCAGGAAGCCCGCGCTTTGTATGAAAGCTATGAAACCTTCCCGTTCACCAAGATGATCGGTATCAATCCCTTCGAAGCCTTCTGGGCACACTTCTCTGAAGGGGAGCACGACATGTTCCGCAAGCTGGAGCAGCAATCCCCGGGATATCGGATTGAAGCCTGGACCAAGGGCTTGCAGGGCATCGGCATTGACGATCCGGTATTGGGCAAGGAATTGGCGGAACGCTTCCCGGTGGAGCGCAGAAAGCGTCCTTTGATTTATGAGGAAACCTTCCGTTTGCTGGACAGTCTGAAGGGGCGAGTCAAGCTGCTGCTTCTGACCAACGGCGCTCCGGATTTGCAGCGGGAGAAAATTGCCGGTATTGCCAATCTGGAAAGCTACTTTGACCATATTGTCATCTCCGGCGTGTTCGGGGAAGGTAAGCCGGCCGTATCCATTTTCCACCACGCGGCTGAGCTATTGGGTATTGAACCTGCCGAGGGGCTGATGGTAGGCGACAAGCTGACTACGGATATCTTGGGCTCAGGACGAATTGGTATGCCTAATGTGTGGATCAACCGGCACGGTATTACCCGGACTGATGACATTGTGCCGACCCACGAGGTGGCTGACCTGGAAGAATTGATTGATCTTATTGAATCCCTTCTTAAATAGCTTCTATTCTAAAACGCCGGCTGCCCCTGGGGAGTCTGGCGTTTTTAACCACATTTGCCTTTTTATAAGAGCGCAGGGGATTAACCCGGGCCACGCAGCAGAGAAAGGGATGACTCTTGATTATGAAACCAACGCTTGAAGAACAGCTAAAGAAAAAGATTATGATTTTGGACGGCGCCATGGGCACGATGATTCAACAGGAGGATCTGACTGCTGCGGATTTTGGGGGAGAGGATCTGGAGGGGTGCAATGAGTATTTATGTGTCACCCGCCCGGATGTGATTTCTAAGATCCATGACGCTTACTTTGAGGCAGGAGCAGATATTATTGAAACCAACAGCTTCGGCTCTACCTCTGTGGTGTTGGCTGAATACGGGCTGGAGGCAAGAGCGCGGGAGCTGAACCTGGTGGCGGCAAAGCTTGCTGTTGAGTCCGCCAAAAAATTCTCTACACCGGAGCAGCCGCGGTATGTGGCTGGAGCCCTGGGGCCGACCACCAAAACCCTTTCGGTAACCGGTGGTGTTACCTTCGACCAATTGACAGACAGCTATTATGAGCAGGCATTGGCCTTGATTGAAGGAGGCGTGGATGCACTCCTGCTGGAAACCTCTCAGGACACGCTGAACGTAAAAGCGGGAAGCATCGGTCTCCGTAGGGCCATGGAGGATCTTGGGGTACAGCTTCCCATTATGATCTCCGGCACCATTGAGCCTATGGGCACCACTTTAGCGGGGCAGTCCATCGAATCCTTTTATATTTCCCTGGAGCATCTTAAGCCTGTCTCCGTGGGCTTGAATTGCGCCACCGGACCGGAATTCATGCGTGATCACATCCGGACGCTGTCCCAGATCGCTTCGTGCTCGGTGAGCTGTTATCCTAATGCAGGGCTTCCTGACGAAAATGGCCAGTACCATGAGACACCTGACACTCTCGCCCGGAAGATGGCCGGATTTGCCCAACAGGGATGGCTCAATATCGCCGGAGGCTGCTGCGGGACAACCCCTTCCCATATCCGTGCCATGGCGGAAGCCTTAGCCGGTTATGCGCCGCGTGCTCAAGCAGGCACCCATCCTTCTGCGGTGTCCGGTATCGATACGGTCTACATTGAATCGGAGAACCGGCCTTACATGGTCGGCGAAAGAACCAATGTTCTGGGCTCTCCCAAGTTTAAACGGCTGATCGCCGAAGGCAAGTTCGAGGAAGCCGCTGAGATTGCCCGGGCCCAGGTGAAGGGCGGAGCCCACGTGGTGGATGTCAGCCTTCAGGATGCCGAACGGGATGAAGTCGAGGATGTGGAGCAGTTTATGCAGGAGCTGGTGAAGAAGGTTAAGGCTCCCATAGTCATTGATACCACCAATGCCGAGGCGGTAGAAATGGCGCTGAAATATACCCAGGGCAAAGCGATTATCAATTCTGTCAACCTTGAGGAGGGGGAGGAACGGATTGAAAAGATTGTTCCCCTAGTTCACCGGTACGGGGCTGCGCTTGTATTTATGTGTATTGATGAGGACGGCCAGGCTGTATCCAGCGAGAAACGGTTCCTGGTGGCCAAACGGGGCTACGAGCTGCTGACGGGAAAATACGGCATCGCATCCGAGGACATTATCTTCGATCCCATGGTTTTTCCGGTAGGAACCGGAGATGCCCAGTATCTGGGCTCGGCCAGTGAGACCATCGAGACAGTGCGGAAGATCAAAGCCGCCTTTCCCGAAACCAAAACCATTATGGGGGTCAGCAATATTTCCTTCGCCCTGCCGCCGGCGGGACGCGAGGTGTTGAACTCTGTTTATTTATACCATTGCACCAAGGCCGGTCTGGATTTCGCCATTGTGAATACCCAGCGGCTGCAGCGTTATCCGTCTATTCCTGAAGAGGAGCGGAAGCTGACAGAGGACCTGATATTTAACACTAATGATGAAACCCTGGCTGCGTTCGTGGCTTATTTCCGTGAGAAAAAAGTGGAGAAAACAGTCAAGACCAGCAGCATGACGGTGGAGGAGCGATTGGCTTCCTATGTGGTGGAGGGCACCAAGGAAGGTTTGCATCCGGACCTTGCGATAGCCATGCAGAACTATAGCCCCCTTGAGATTATTAATGGTCCATTAATGGCAGGTATGGAGGAAGTCGGACGGCTGTTTAACAACAACGAGCTGATCGTTGCCGAGGTACTGCAAAGCGCAGAGGTGATGAAGGCTTCCGTTACTTATTTGGAGCCCTTTATGGAAAAGGATGAGACGGCCGTCAAGGGTAAAATTATTCTCGCCACCGTCAAGGGTGATGTTCATGACATCGGCAAAAACCTGGTGGAAATCATCCTCTCCAACAACGGGTACCAAATTGTGAATTTGGGCATCAAGGTGCCGCCGGAGCAGTTGATTGAAGCCTACCGCAAGGAGAAGCCTGATGTGATTGGCCTCTCGGGACTATTAGTGAAATCTGCCCAGCAGATGGTAACCACAGCGCAGGATCTGCGGACCGCAGGGATTGATGTGCCGATTATTGTAGGGGGCGCCGCCCTGACCCGGAAGTTCACCAAAACCCGGATTTCACCGGAATATGACGGTTTGGTGCTCTATGCCAAGGATGCCATGGACGGACTGGACATTGCCAATAAGCTGAGTGATTCCGCTGAACGGGCAATTCTCGCAGAGGAGCTGCGGAAGGTTAAGGAATCCCAGCTGGCGGAAGCCGAAAAAAGCGAGCAGGAGCTCCCCCAGGCTGTCCGGGTGCGGAACACCTCTATAAACAGGGAGCTCCCTGTTTATATTCCGCCTGATCTGGACCGGCATGTGCTGCGGGATTATCCCATCTCGCATCTTCTGCCATATATTAACTTCGAAATGCTGCTTGGCCGGCATCTGGGCATCCGCGGCTCTGTGGAGGAGGCACTCAAGAACGGCGATCCTAAAGCGCTGGAGATTAAAAGCGTAGTAGACGCCATTCTGCAGGAGGCCATTACAAGCGGCATTATCCGGGCTCAGGGGATGTACCGGTTTTTCCCGGCCCAGTCCGATGGGGACACCGTCCTTGTATATGATCCTGCAGATACGGGGAAAATATTGGAAACCTTCCAATTTCCCAGACAGGAAGTGGAGCCTTATCTGTGCCTGGCCGATTATCTTAAGCCGGTGGAAAGCGGCATTATGGATACGGTGGGCTTCCTGGTGGTGACCACCGGGCGGGGAGTCCGTGAGCTGGCGGAGAAGTGGAAGGTGAGCGGGGATTATCTGCGCTCCCATGCTCTGCAGGCGACTGCACTGGAGCTGGCGGAGGCCTTCGCCGAGCGGATCCACCAGATGATGCGGGATGTGTGGGGTTATCCCGATCCGGCGGATATGACCATGAAGCAGCGCTTCGGCGCCCGCTATCAGGGGATCCGGGTATCCTTCGGCTACCCGGCCTGCCCCAACCTGGAGGATCAGGAACAGCTGTTCCGTCTGTTGAACCCGGCCGATATCGGCGTGGAGCTGACAGAGGGGTGTATGATGGACCCGGAGGCATCTGTTACGGCAATGGTGTTCTCCCATCCCCAAGCACAATATTTCAACGTAGAAAAAGTACAGCGCTAGCCTGTAGCGTTAGCCTTCAATAAATAAGGAACAAGAACGGAGCTGTCGGGTATGGAACTGGTTTTTTTGGGCACCGGGGCAGGTATGCCCTCGCGGCGCCGCAATGTGACCTCCATCGCGCTGAACCTGCTGGATGAAACCGGCGGGTTCTGGCTGTTCGATTGCGGGGAGGGAACCCAGCAGCAGATTCTGCAATCCCCGGTGCGGTTAGGACGGACGGACAAAATTTTCATCACACATCTCCATGGCGACCATTTGTACGGGCTTCCGGGGTTATTGACCAGCCGCTCCTATCAGGGAGGGGAAGGGAAGCTTACGCTTTACGGGCCTGTGGGTCTCAAGGAATTTACGGATACTGTATTGACTCTAAGCCAGGCCAGGCTGTCCTATGAGCTGGAGGTTGTGGAGATTGTGGAAGAGGGCATCATTGCCGATGATGATACGTTCCGGGTAGAGACCAGGCGCCTGAACCACCGGATCGAAAGCTTCGGCTACCGGATTGTGGAAAAAGATAAGGAAGGCAAGCTGGATGCCGCGAGGTTGAAGGAGTTAGGTGTTCCCTTCGGACCGCTGTATGGTGCACTGAAGCAGGGCAAATCCGTAACCCTGGAGGATGGCCGGATTATCGATAGTGGAGATGTGGTGGGTCCTGCTGTTCCCGGCCGGATTGTGGCAGTTTTGGGTGACACGCTTAAAACGGATTCCGCCGTGGAATTGGCGAGGAATGCCGATGTGGTGGTGCATGAGGCGACCTTCGACCGGTCCAAGGCGGACATGGCAGCACGTTTTCACCATTCCACCACTGTGGATGCCGCCCAAACCGCGCTTCAAGCTGGTGCGCAGGTGCTCATTATGACGCATATCAGCTCGCGCTACGGGGAAGAAGAGACGGAAATGCTGCGGCAGGAGGCCTGCGAAATTTTTCCTAATGCGTATGTAGCTGAGGATTTCTGGTCCTTCCGGATTCCTTACCGGATTTCTATGGAGTAGAATGGTTAGCCGGGAGAAGGATTTTTAATCATTTTCATGAAAATAGGCTTATTGCTCATTGACGAAGCCCTTGTGAAAAGTTATAAATAAATATGTGAAAACATATAATGGCCTATTCTGGAGCAGGAGTTAACATACACATGAAATGGATACAAGTAGAATCCTCCGGCCCGTTGACCGGTTCCGTACATATTCAGGGTTCCAAAAACAGCTCCTTGGCCTTGCTGGCAGCCGCCTGCATGTCCGGTGAACCTGTTGTGCTGCAGGGAATTCCCTACCTTTTAGATATGCAAGTGATCAAGAACATTACAGCCTCCATCGGTATCCGTATGGATAACCGGGAGAATGGCGATATTTTTATAGATGCAAGCGGTCTTCTTCATTCTGATCTCGACCGGAAGGGAACCTCAGCTTACCGGGCTTCCTATTATTTTGTTGGCGCGTTGCTTGCCAGAACGGGTACTGTCACTATCGGTTACCCCGGCGGGGATAACTTCGTCTCCCGTCCCATCGACCAGCATATCAAGGCCTTGAAGGCCATGGGAGCTACCTTCGAGTTCAACGAGGATCATTATGTGGTGCGGGCAACCAAGCTGAAGGGAGCCTCCATTTTCTTCGATACCATCACCTTTGGCGCTACCATCAATGCTATGCTGGCAGCAGTGTTGGCCGAAGGAAAGACAGAGCTGCACAATGCGGCACGGGACCCTGAGGTGGTGGATACCGCCAACCTGCTGAACCGTATGGGTGCCAAAGTTGTGGGTGCGGGCACAGACTGCATTCGTATTGAGGGAGTGCGCGAGCTTACCGGCTGCACTTATTCCGTCATCCCGGATCGGCTTATTGCCGGTGCGTTCCTGATGGCTGCAGGTATTACAGGAGGCACCATCACCGTTGAGGATATTATCCCGGAGCATCTTGGATCATGCCTGGCTAAGCTGAAGGAAATCGGTCTGGAGCTGGAGGTTCGCGATTCCAGCATTACCGCTTACGGAGGAGGCCTGCTGAAGGCCACACGTATGCGCACCGGTATGTATCCCTTGTTTGCTACGGACTTGCAGCAGCCGTTAACGGCTTTGCTTTTGTTCGCCCAAGGAAGAAGCATCGTATCGGACAAAATTTACCCCGAACGGTTCAGCCATGTGCCCCAGCTGCGCAGGATGGGGGCACAGATTGAGGTGCGCTCCGGCAGCGCATTTATTAAGGGCGGGCAGCCCTTGACGGGCAGCCATGTCCATGCCACGGATGTCCGTGCCGGCACATGTCTGATTCTTGCCGGGCTTGGTGCCGAAGGGAAGACCTTCATCTCCGGTGTGGAGCATATAGAACGGGGCTATGCCGATGTGATCGGCATGTTCCGGACTTTGGGGGCTCAGGTGGAGCTCCTGAGCAATGCCTCTGCCGAAGCTGCCGTAGTCAGAGCGTAAGTACGTTTTTACGGGCCTTCCCGGGCACTCCGGGAGGGCTATTTGTGTTAGGTACCGAAGAGACACAGCGGTACATGGCATATTGAAAATGCGGGTTGTCCTCTCCCGCGGCGTGTTTTTCGTAGCGTGTCCCGGTCCTTGACAGGCTTCTTTATTTTTTCTGAAAATATGTCGGATTCTCTGCGACTAAATTCCAGATCTTGTGAGAATTGATATTGACGCAAAATACAGTGGGATGGTTAAATAGACGTAGATCATTACTCCTTAATTTAGGACAATTTGACTAGTCGGTGAATGGAGGGATTGGGTGGCGCTGCGCAAAAGAATCGGCGACTTGCTCCTAGAATCGGGACTTATTACAGACGAGCAGCTGCTCAATGCCTTGAAGGAGCAAAAAGAGCTGAAGATGCGTCTGGGTGATGTGCTAATCTCCCGGAATTATATTACGGAGCAGCAGCTGATCGAAGTTCTGGAAGTCCAGTTGGGAATCCCTCACGTCCAGCTTTATAAGCAAAAAATCGAAACGAAAATCATAAATATTATTCCTCAGCGGATCGCCGAGCAGCATCAGGTGCTTCCGCTCCGGACAGAAGGCAACAAGCTGATCGTGGCTATGGCCGATCCATTGGATTATTACGCCATCGACGAGCTGCGGATGACCACCGGATTCCGCATCGAGCCCGTTATTGCTTCGAAGGACGAGCTGTTCCGGGCGATACGCAGATATTACGGCCTGCAGGAAACCGTAGATCAAATCATGCAGAATCTGGATCAATGGGAAGGCGAAGATAAGATCCAGCAGAACATGGACGCTGATTCCCCTGTGGTGAAGACGGTGAATCAATTGATTTATCAGGCCGTCCAGACCGGCGCATCGGATATCCATATCGATCCCCAGGAGGATGGCTTGCGTATCCGTTACAGAGTGGACGGTATCATGAGAACGGAGCGGACGCTTCCCCCTCACATGCAGAACGTCATTGTAGCGCGTATTAAGGTCATGTCCAGCCTGAACGTGGCCGAACGCCGTCTGCCCCAGGATGGCCGGGTGGAGATGGAGGTGGATTTCCGCAAGGTGGATATCCGGGTCTCCACACTACCCACTATTCACGGTGAGAAGGTAGTGCTCCGGATCCTGGACTTGAGCAATGCGCTAACCGATCTGGACAGGCTGGGCTTCACCCAGTCGAATATGTCCCGGCTGTTGAAGGGGATCGGCAAGCCCTACGGTATTATCTTTATTTCCGGTCCAACGGGCAGCGGTAAAACCACTACGTTGTACTCAACCTTGTC
>JAQSYT010000210.1 GCA_029256065.1 Paenibacillaceae bacterium | reverse complement strand
TTAAGCGGTTTTCAAGGTCGGCGCAAATATTGTTGAAGACAAGCGTTAAATCCTGTGAAGCCAGTTGGGTTGAATGTGGGTGCAGGAACGTCCGGCGAAATACCTTTGCAATTTCAACACATCCGGAACGGAAGGGATTCCTCCCCGTTCATAGCGCAGGAGGGTTTCAACGTGGATGTTTACCTCCCAAGCCAACTTTTCCAGCGGCAATCCCTTTTCTTTTCGGCTCATTCTCAGTTGCTTGGCAATGGATTTCATACAATCGCTCCTTTCTGGCCTGCCAACATCAGACGAGGGGAGGCCTCCCCCTCGTGACGCCCCCGATCAGGGACGTTTCGGCTTTATCCTGCCTGTACTTGCAGCATGTATTTGTACGCCTTCTCAACAATTGCCCCGACCTCCCATACGAAATGAATTTCGCCATCCGGGAAGCGGAGGATCACGGTGCCGGGCAGCAGTTCGCAATCATATCCTTCTGCCCGGTGGGTAGGAGAATTGAACATGTTGGAGGAAGTATTGCCAAACAAACAAGCAGTATTAGATGACATAGAAGCGATATCCGGTTTTTTGCTGAAAAATAATCATCAAGAGTAGTCATGCATTGGCTTATGTATCTGAGGGTTATGGACATTGATAAATAATGAATGATAGGGAGCATTGCTGGGGAGAAAGATCTGCTTCAATATACCAGCACTCAAGAAACGCCCAGATTTTTTTACATATTTTAACTGGTAATTCAACTTCCTTATTCTTTTAAAATGCAAAAAGCTAAAACTCCTTATGTATCAAGGGATTTTAGCTTTTTAGTGCTTTTTTCGCGGTGCCGAATTCGCTTCCTTATTAATTCCTTATTCTCAAAGCCGCGAAGTCGCGTCGCATCCCGTTTTTTCCCGTGTTCAATATAGAGAAGTAAATCACAAGGCGGCTGGTGGCAAATCACAAAGATAGGCGCTGGGCCTGTCCCAATCGAAACAACGGAGGGGTGGCTGCTGTTCTACCATGGTGTCAACCAGACCTGCAGCGGCTTCGTATACAGCATGGGCGCTGCCATTCTCGATCTTGACCAACCTTCCAAGGTGCTGTATCGGACCCGGGATTATCTGTTGACTCCTGAGCTGGTTTATGAGACAGCAGGCTTTGTACCTAATGTGGTATTCCCGTGTGCAACTCTACAAGACGCCGAGTCAGGGCGGATCGCGATTTATTACGGCGCGGCGGACACTTGCACTGGCGTAGCTTATGCTCATGTGGACGAACTGGTGAAATACATCAAGAATAATTCAGAATTAGCCCCCGGCGACTCTGAGAATTACAGGGGCTAATCATTCCCATAGGGGCTGCCCCCAATCCGGCTCCACTCGGACGGCCAAAGAGGCTGACGCTTTTTTATGAGAATGAAATAACAGCCCCCTGCTGCGGATGAGCTATCCGCGACAGGGGGCCAGAGTCTTTTAAGGCATAGCTACGACGCTTCAGTTCCCTTCCGGTTGTTCATTTGGACTTCTTCTTGGCGGCGGAGCGGCCCAGCTTCTCCGTATGGGGAGCAGTTGTATCCTTCTCGTCCGGTTGTTTGCCTGCATTCTTGGTATCTGTCATTTCTGCACACTCCTGCTGGATGGTTTAGCTTCCCTTGGTAATATGTGCATACCTGCCGGCTTGTATCCTCTCCCCGCAAATGATTATCTGCTACCCGCTATTGATTATTGAGTGGGCTTATGCCTATTAACTCGGTAATGATTGTAGACGGGTATTTATGCTGGGCTTTAAGCTCGGATTATGCAGCAGGGATAAACGCAAATGAATCAGACTGGTTCGGATGACCTGACAGGAGGCAAAGGGCAATGGCTTACGAGAAATACGAGGATCTCATTCGTGCGGCGAGGAGCGAGGGTGAGGCGAGGTGCAACCAATACTCACCTTATTGTGACTTCATTTATTATTCCTCTTCCATGAATCCCGATCTGCAGTTGGCAATGAGGGTCCTGAAGCCGGGCAAGCCTTCCCCCATTCTTGTTACAACACATGGCTGGCATATGAGCATCTCCCCTTTTAGTTATATGGATAAGCCGCATGCGGAGGGAGATTATCTGATCGTTGAGGTGGATATGCGGGGAAGAGCGTTCTCTGACGGAACGCCCGACTGCAACGGCTGGGAGCTGTATGATGTGATAGATGCGGTCAACTATGTGCGTAAGCATTATACGGACTGCATCGTCAATCCCGATGTGGTGTATTTCGAAGGCGGAAGCGGAGGCGGCGGCAATGCTTATGGAATTGTCGGTAAATTTCCCGATTTTTTCGCTGCGGCAACGGCTATGTGCGGGATCACAGATTACGCACTCTGGTATGAGAAGGATGCCCTCGGTGAATTTCAGGATGAACTGGACGTATGGATTGGCTTCCCGCCGGAGCATGACAGGCAGGCGTATGACTCGCGAAGCGGACTTGCTTTATTGGGGAATCTGCTGACGTTCTTAATCATCGCACATGGTGAGACGGATGCAAGAGTTCCTGTTGAGCATGCCCGTATCTACATGCAGCGGGTTCAAGAGCTCGGTCTGGGCGATAAGGTAAGCTATCTGGAGCTGCAAGGCGTCGGAACGAGAGAGCACTGGGGCCATGCAACGGAGCAGCAGATGCTGGACATGAGAGAGCTTAGCGAGCTTAACCGCGCAAGGCATACGCAGCCTGTAGAAATTCCGGACAAAGGGACATTTATCGTGGCAGGGTACCTGGTTACCAAGAAGTTCTCCGTCATTCTGGATTCGCTTGACTGCGTGGCAACGGTTGAATATGACCTGAGCCGCAATGAGTTCAAGGTTACGGGAAGCCGTGTCCGGCATTATACGATTCACCGGGGTCCCGCAGAGAACAGCTGCAGGAGGAATATGTGATGCAAACAACGGCTTACATCAAGCTTATTCGTGAGCATGTGTCGAAGGATTACAGGGAGATGTTCCGGGAATCCGGCGGTGCATTTGCCTATCCGTTTCTGACACCGGGCAGCAAGCAATATTCGGACGTATTATGGGATTGGGACAGTTGGCTCAGCAATGTGGCCTTGAAGCAGATCCTGCTGGAGCAAGATGACCCTCAGCTTGCTGAGGAAGCGGTTATGTTTGAGCGGGGCTGCGTGCTTAATTTCTTGTCCTGGTGCGGCAAGGACGGCTGGATTCCCATTGCCGTCTCGCGAAGCGGCAACGTGGAGGGGCTGAAGCCGGCTGACATTTATTCCTCCAATATGCACAAGCCTGTACTGGCGCAGCATGCGGCGTTCCTGGTGCAGCAGTCCGGCGGTGAAGCTGAATGGATGAGGGAACCGCTCTATCCGCTGCAGCGCTTCGTGAGCAATTACCGTCATTACCACCGGCACAGCACGGGGCTTTACATCTGGCAGACGGATCATGCCATCGGCGTGGACAACGATCCGGGCATCTTCTTCCGCCCGCCGCGCAGCACGGCCTCCATCTATTTGAATTGTCTGATGGTCAAGGAGCTGGAAGCGCTGGCTTACTTATGCGAATCGTTGTCGCTGCATGAGTCAGCGGGAGACTACCGCAAGGATGCGGTGCAGCTGAAGCAGGTTATTCGTGAGCACTGCTGGGATGAAAAGGACGGATTCTTCTATAACGCGGATGTGCTCCTGCTACCCAAGGATCAGGTCCACGGCCTGCACAGCGGACAGCCGCGGGCTTGGGACTGCCTGATTCAGCGGATCGGAGTGTGGTCAGGCTTCATGGCATTATGGGCTGCCGTGGCGACTCCTGAGCAAGCGGAGCGAGTGGTTGCCGAGAACTATCGCAACGAACGCACCTTTCATGCGCCATACGGCGTCAGAACGCTGTCCAGACTGGAGAAAATGTACAATACCAGAGCTACGCGCAATCCCTCCAACTGGCTTGGACCCGTATGGGGCATCTCCAACTACATGACCTTTCGCGGTTTGGTGCAATACGGCTTCCATGAGGATGCCAAAGCATTGGCGGAGAAGACGATACGCTTGTTCGGCCGGGATATCGAACGGTTCGGCGGGATGCATGAATATTACGAGCCGGAGAATGGGGAACCCATTTTGAATAAGGGCTTTCAGAACTGGAATTACCTGGTGCTGAACATGATTGCCTGGTTGGAGGGTAGGCCTGTGGCTGCAGAATTTTAAGATGCGGAAAGGTGAAAAGACGAGCGCATCTTACGGAGTCAGGTTTGCTAATGCAAGGCTGAGCTCATGCTTACGGAGTCCGCTATGCAAAGCAAAAGATTAAGGAGGCAACAATATGTTAACAGGAAGAAGGGCCGCGACGGTGGGTGGGAATATGAGGAATGCGGTCGAACCGGCAAAGAAAAGTAGAATCGTGAGGCTGCTGCTTCGTGACAAGTGGCTGTATTTCATGCTCCTGCCGGGTGTTGTCTATTTCATTTTGTTCAAATATTTGCCCATGTGGGGCGTGGTGATCGCCTTCAAAAATTACCAGCCCTTCCTGGGGTTCTGGGAGAGCAGCTGGGTTGGACTGAAGCATTTTAACCGTTTCTTCAGCGAGCCGACCTTCTGGATGCTGTTTCGCAATACGGTTATCCTTGCGTTGTACAATCTGGTGTTCTTTTTCCCGCTGCCGATTGTGGTTGCGCTGATGCTCAATGAGGTGCGTCAGGAATTTCCCAAAAAAATTATTCAGACCTTGGTCTATATTCCGCACTTTTTCTCCTGGGTCGTTGTGGTAGGCATATTCTATATTCTGTTCACCGTCGAAGGCGGCGTGGTGAATGAGGTGATCGTCAAGCTCGGGGGCGATCCGGTAAACTTTCTGATCAGCGCCAAATGGTTCCGCACGATGATCATGACCGAGGTGGTTTGGAAGGAAACCGGGTGGGGAACGATTATTTTCCTGGCTGCTTTGGCTGGTGTCGATCCAGGGTTGTATGAAGCTGCGAGAATCGATGGCGCAGGTCGCTGGCGTCAGCTCTGGCACATCACTTTGCCGGCTATCCGCAGCACGATCATCATCTTGTTCATCCTGCGGCTGGGCCATTTCATGGATACGGGCTTCGAGCAGATCATTCTGATGCTTAATGCCATGAACCGCGAGGTCGGGGAAGTATTCGATACGTATGTGTACTCAGTGGGGATTAACCAATCCCAGTTCAGCTACAGCACGGCAGTTGGCCTGTTCAAATCGCTGGTAGGCCTTATTCTCGTGCTGGTGACGAACACGTTGGCGAAGAAGGCCGGTGAGGAAGGCATTTATTAAGAGCTTGCCGCTGGCAAGACGGTAAGGAGGAAGCCTGATATGAGAGACCGTTCTTTAGGAAGCCGTTTGTTTGATGGTATCAATATTTCGCTGCTTATATTGTTTTCGGTACTGACGGTGCTTCCGTTTTTGTATCTGGTGCTGGGCTCGTTCGCATCTCCGGAGGAGTACGCGCGGCAGGGGATGGTGCTCATTCCCAGACAGTTTTCGCTGGATGCGTACACCTACATTTTTTCAACGGATACGATTGTCCGAAGTCTGATGAATACGATCTATATTACATTGGTGGGGACGCTGATCAATATTTTGTTTACCTGTCTGATGGCTTACCCGCTGTCGCGCAGAGAACTGCTTGGGCGCAAGCCGGTCATGCTGATGCTTGTCTTCTCGATGCTGTTCAGCGGAGGGATGATACCCACCTTTCTCGTTGTCAAGGCTTTGGGATTGATGAATTCCTATTGGTCCTTATTGCTTCCCGGCGCAATTAGTGCATTCAATCTGATTATTCTGAAGAACTTCTTCCAGCAGATGCCCGAGGGCATTGAGGAATCGGCGAAGATTGATGGCTGCAATGATCTGGGCATCCTGTTCAAGATCGTGCTGCCGCTGTCGCTGCCGGCCATTGCCACCTTCTCTTTGTTTTATGCGGTCGGGCATTGGAATTCGTTCTTCTCAGCCGTGCTCTATATCAATGATACGACGAAGTGGCCCATTCAGGTCATCCTGCGTCAGGTCGTCATTATGGCCGAAGGGGGCATCGGGGATTCCAGCCAAGTGAACGATTCGTTCGCCATACCGCCGCAGTCCATCAAGATGGCGGTTATCACCGTATCGACAGTGCCGATCCTCCTTGTATATCCGTTTTTGCAGAAGCATTTTGCCAAAGGTGTTTTACTCGGTTCGGTTAAAGGATGACGTTAGGCGAGTTATCTTTTAATATATAAAATAGGGAAGACAAGGGAGGATCACCATGAAAGGGTGGATCACAGTACCAAGACGGGGCATACAAATCTCGGGTGCGCTTGTTCTGTCGGCCGGGCTTATAGCCGGATGCAGCCAGAGCACGGACAAAACGGCAAATTCTTCTGCATCACCGGGTACGGCGCAGGAATCGGCAAAGCCGAAGGAGCCCCTCAAGCTCTCCATGATGAATATGTACTACTCGGCGGAGCCGCCCAAGGCGGACAATGAAGCGGTCAAAATCATCGAGGGGTACACGGGGACCAAGCTGGACATTACCTGGGTACCGAATTCCGCTTATAATGACAAGATTAATGCAACGATCGCCGCAGGAGAGCTGCCTCAGATCATGATGATCGCCAGTAATAAGAGTCAGGGCATCGTCAACGCGGTGCAGTCCGGCATGTTCTGGGAGATCGGACCCTATCTGAAGGATTATCCGAATTTGAGCAAGCTCAATCCGATGGTTCTCGGCAACATTGCTGTGGATGGCAAGGTATACGGCATCTTCCGCAGCCGTCCTGTAGCGCGCGAGGGAATTATACTGCGCAAGGACTGGTTAACCGCAGTCGGCCTCAGCGAGCCAAAGACCATCGACGACTTCTATAATGTGATTAAGGCGTTCAGCACCAAGGACCCGGACAAGAACGGCAAGGACGATACGTTTGGTATGTACGAGGGACGTGGCATGAACGGCTTTCAGACTATTTTGGGCTGGTACGGCGGTCCCAATCTGTACGGCATTCAGGACGGTAAGGTAGTTCCAGACTTCATGACAAAGGAATATGTCGATGCCCTTAAGCTGTACAAGCGAATGTACGACGAGAAGCTGATCAATCAGGATTTTGCTGTGGTGCCCGGCACGAAGCGTCAGGAAGCGATCAACCAAGGCAAGGCGGGACTTATTATCAGCACGCTGGATGACGTGAATGCAGGCTTTAACGATTTGACTAAAGCGAATCCGAATGCGATATTGGATGTTTTGAGCAGGATTACCGGCCCGAAGGGAGAAAGGCTGATGCTGTTCAACGGCGGATATGTAGGTGTATACATGTTCCCCAAAACCAGTGTCAAGACCGAGCAGGAGCTGAAGGGAATTCTCGCTTTTATGGATAAATTGGCCGACAAAAAGATACAAAATCTGTTTGAATGGGGCGTGGAAGGCAAGCATTACAAGGTAGAAAACGGCATGCCGGCCCGTACGGACGGCAAAGCCTACGAAACGGATATTAACTCCGTCTACCAGCTCCGGTATGATGACGGCGGATTGGTGGATATCGGCGAGGATGCGCCGATCGTGAAGAAGTACAAGCAGATGTTCAAGGATAATTCGACGATTGCCGTGGCTAACCCGGCTGAATCGTTCCAATCGGCTACATTGGCCGAGAAGGGCTCTGAGATTACGAAGATCATTCAGGATGCCCGCGTGAAGTTTATCATGGGCACGATTGACGAGGCCGGCTGGAATCAAGCGGTAGAGCAATGGCGCAAGAGCGGCGGCGATAAGGTGATCGAGGAATATACGGCGCAGTATTCGAAGCAAAAGAAGTAAATATAAAGCTGGCAGCAGATCGTTTGCCGTATTGCAATTGAGCGGGTGGAATTCGTTTCCCTGAAGGGAGCGGGTTCCTCTCGTATTTCATTTCCTTTGGAGGTTGGCCAGATCATGAGAATACGTCCACCCAAGTTCCTATTGAGGCTGTTTCTGTTCAGTGTGCTGCTAGGGACTGTCCCGGTGCTCATCCTGGGGGTGCTGTCCTATCAGAAATCCTCGGAGATTATCCAGGACAAGGTAGCCAAAGGCAACATGCTGAACCTCGAGCAAACGCAGCAAAGGGTGGAGCAAATTCTGAAAACGGCTGACAAATCCGTGACACAGTTCATCGGCTCATCAATAGTTAGCTCGGCGCTTAATATGCCGCTGACGCCGGACCAGTTCGAGACGGTGAATGGCCTGCTCCAGGGACTGCACCAGCTCCAGAGCTTCGATCTGGGCATCTATGATGTACTTCTGGTCAGCCTGAACCAGGGGTGGGCCATTGACAACAGTACGGAGGTGCTGCGTCTGGACACCTTCCATCAGGCTGCTATGGTAAAAAGCTATGCCCAGATCGGCAAAGCCAGCTTCTGGACGAACACGTACCCGATGGAACAGGTGCACCTGGTCAAGAAGCTGCCAGTTAATTCAATCACGCCGTCAGGGCTTATTATTGTCAAATTCAAGGATAAAGAGTTCAATAAGCTGTTAGCCAACAATATCGAGATTGGCGATGTGATGATTCTGGATGATAACCATGCGGTGCTGGCGCACAGTGATCCAACTCAGATGGGCAAGGATCTGAAGGAAGCGGACTCTCTGCAGCCCATTTTCAATTCGATGGAAGCCGCAGGTGCCTATACCTCTGATAAGCATGGCAATATAGGTGTTGCGTACAGGAAATCACCTTATAACGGATGGACATACGTGTCCATCTCTCCGGTTGATCTGATTACCAAGGATTCCAGGGTTATTGAGTGGTATACCTATACAGCCTGCTTCCTCATACTTGCTGTCACGCTGGTATTATCCTGGCTGGGCTCCAGACGCATGTACAGCCCGATTAACCGTTTGTTCCGCTCTCTTCAAGTGGAACCCGAGCTGCCTCTATCTGCTGGCACGGACGAGATTGGTTATATTGACAGCAAGGTTCACGAAATCCTGCATAACAAGCACCGGTTGACCGGTATTATTGAGGTTCAACAGCGTCAGGTGGAGGAGTTGTTCATGATCAAGCTGTATCAGGGCGAGGTGCGCGGCAGAGAGATCAAGGAACGCTTGTCCGGGTTCGTCATCCAGCAGGCCTGGAGCCTGGTCTGTGCTGTCGCGGTTCAGATCGATACGATGGAAGGGACCCGCTATGAGGAATGGGATGAGGATCTGCTGCTGTTCGCCATTAGCAATATGGTTAATGAGATCGTTCCGGTAGCAGAGCGGTTAAAGCCAATGGTCATCCAACGCAAACAAGTAACACTGCTTGGCAGCAGCGATGTCTCCGGGGAGGCCTTTAAAAAGAGGCTGAACGAGCTGACGGCTGAGATTCGGCAGAAGGTCGGGCAATTCCTCGACCTGGATGTGAGCCTCGGCATTAGCC
>JAQSYT010000003.1 GCA_029256065.1 Paenibacillaceae bacterium | reverse complement strand
TGCAATATGCGCTTGAGCTTCAAGCGTCTTCACTCCCATCCCTTGCAGCCTGTATGTGTTATTTGCTGCTGCTCTTTAATTCCTTCAGCTTGGCGTTGAGGCTGCTGATCATTTCATCGGCGGCTTGCTCCGGCGTCAGCTTTTTGTAAGCCAACTTTTGAATCACGTCGGTTCTGACCTTCACCAGCTCTGCATTGTTGGTCAAGCCATTCTCCGGACCGCCACTTGTCTTCAGCGAAATCGTGGTGGCGGCGGCGATATCCGCATCCAGCTTCCCGGCCTCCTCCAACGCCTTCAGGGCCTGGCCAGACGCCGGGGTTCCCCGGGCATCTCCAAGAATCACGGCCGCTTCCTTGTCGTTCACCAGCCAGTTCAGCAGCGCTGCCGTTTCCTTCACATTCTTGGACTTCTTGTTGATCGCATATACCTGGGACGGCCGGGTAACCACTGCGGTATTCTTGGCATCCTTGGTCACGATCAGGGGCAGAACCCCGGTTTTGAAGGTGACATCCTTCTTCAGCGCGGGAATCAGCGAGGCGTAGTTCATGGTGATGCCCAGCTGGCCCTTCTGCCACTTGGGGAATTGCTCAATCTTCTTGTCGTAGGCTGAGGATTCCTCGAAGGGCAGAATCACTCCCGAGTCGATAAAGCTGCGGATATGCTCCATGGCTTCCACAGCCTCGGTCTTGCCGAAGCCCAGGGTGTAATCATCCTTGATGAAGGAATTGCCGTTTTTCTGGCGGACATAGAACTTGAACATATCGGCTACCGTTGTGGGGTCCACATTGATCAGGGCATCCTGGCCGTTGCTGGCCGCCTTCACCTTCTTGCCGATTTCCATCACATTTTCCCAGTCGAATACAGTATCCTCGGGAATGCCGTACTTCTTGAAAAAATCCTTGTTATACGTCATCACCATGCCGTTCAAGCCGGTGGGAAGCCCCTGCAGCTCATTTTTGACAGTGGTGTAGTCACTCAGGAACTTGGCGTCAAACCCGCTCAGGTCCAGTTGGTCCTTCACGGTATTCAGGTTCAGGAACACATCCCCCTGACCTGACAGGTCGTACAGCCAGGGTTGGTCCACCTGGATCAAGTCCGGCGCCGTCCCGCCTGCCAGCTGGGTCTTCAGCTTCTGCTCATACCCGTCGAAGCCGCCGTATTCAGCATCGATTTTCACATTCGGATGCAGCTCCATGTATTTGTTGAGCGCCGCCAGCGTCGCCTTGTGGCGAACATCGCTGCCCCACCAGGAGAAACGCAGCGTCACCTGCTGCTGCGGGGCTGAAGCTCCTCCCGGAGACGCGGTGTTTTCCGGCGACGACGAGCCGCAGCCGGCCAAAGTCAAAGACGAAAGCAAAACAACAGACGCCGTTCCAAAGGTCCATGCTTTTCTGTTCATATTCCTTGTTGCCCCCTTAATCTGATTCCGAAGTGTGACGGCTGCAACCTAACCGCCATGCTTTAATCCTATCAAGCCGGGTCCTGCTTTGAAATGGAGGTATTTATAGAGTTTGCCCTGTTTATTCTATCTGTTTTTCAAGACGTTCTCCCAAAAAGGCATGGTATTTTAAGAAAAGGGATGGAGATTATAGAATAGTGTCCTTATGGGCCATTACGTTCATGTTATAATGCTTCAAACGGAGAAAATCCTGCACAGAGGGCTTGGAGGGTTAGCCATGTACCGCTTGCTTATCGTGGATGACGAATACGAAATCCGTAACGGCATCAGCAGCTACTTCCCCTGGGATGAGCTGGGCTTTGCGGTGGTCGGGGACAAGGAGAACGGCCAGGAGGCCCTGGAGTTTCTCGGCCAGCAGCAGGTGGACGTGATCCTGACGGATATCAAAATGCCGGTGATGTCGGGGCTGGAGCTGGCCAGGGAGCTTCATAACCGCAACGACCGGACCAAGATTGTGTTCTTGACCGGCCACAAGGATTTTGAGCTGGTGAAGGAAGCCCTCATCTACGGCGCCCGGGACTACGTGGTGAAGCCCACCAAGTACAAGGAGCTGGCCCAGGTGTTTACGAAGCTCAAGGAGGAGCTGGACCGGGAGCAGGGGGGCCGGAAAACGGTGCCCGAGGGTGCCGGCGCCGGCCAGGCGGCTGCGGGAAGTGATGTGCTCGTTGCCCGGATCAAGGCCTACGTGGATGAAAACTACAAGGATGCCGGCCTGAAGGATGTGGCCCGGATTGTCCATATGAATCCGTATTATGTCAGCTCCTACTTTAAAAAGAAAACCGGCAGCTCCTTCAGTGACTATCTGATTTCGGTGAAAATGGGCAAGGCGGCGGAATTTCTGGCCGACCCCAGCTACCGCACCTATGAAATCAGCGATCTGGTGGGCTACAGCAACCCCAAAAATTTTTCGAAAACCTTCAAGGCCTTCTACGGCAAAAATCCGCGGGATTTCCGGCATGAGGGTCCGGGGGAGGAATGAGGGAGCAGGATGTGGAAAAACCATTACATCGTGAAGAATCTGATCTATTTTCTGGTGCCGCTGCTGATTCCTATCCTCCTTCTGGGCTCCTTGTCCATTCTGATCACCCAGCATTATGTCAAGGAGGATGTCAATCAGAAGAATCAAAGCTTGCTGTCCCAGTCCCGGGATAATCTGGAGCTGATTCTGAATGAAATGGATACGCTTTCACTTAATTATCAGACCAATCAGAGCATTTCCGTCCGGCTGAAATCCATTCTGAATTCGCCGACCCTGACCTATGACCAGACCCTTGCTCTTGATTTGATCAGCAACTTTCTCGGCGCCCCCGCCAATGCCCGCCCTTATATCCACTCCATTTATGTGTATTACGACAATCCCTACGGCAAGGTGCTTACCTCCTCGGAGGGGCTGACCGTTCTGAACACCTTCTATGACAAAAGCTGGCTAAACTCCTTCTACGCCCCTCAGGATACGGATTCCTGGCTGGAGGAGCGGCAGATCAACCAGTACGGCATCGAGAGCACTAGGGTCATCTCGATTTTCCGGAAGCTGTATGCGGCCGGTTCGCCCAAACCCAGCGGTGTAATTGTGCTGAATCTGTATCCCAAGTTTATTGAGTCCCAGTTGCAGGAGCTGCTGCTGTCCCTGGAGCAAACCATACTGATCATGGACCACCGCCACGGTGTTCTGCTGCAAGCGGGCGCAGCCGGAAGGCTAAACAGGTCGGATTTGCAGAAGGTGACGGACGCGGCGGGGAACTCCTCCATCCGGCTCCATGACGGGACCTATACCCTGTCGCGGCTGGATTCCAACCGGCATGGACTGTATATTGTGTCCCTGATTCCCCAGAACGTGCTGTACCGGATCCCCTCGCGGCTTTTCCAGATTACCTCGCTGCTGCTGTTGGCTTCTCTCATGCTGGGGGTGTATATCACCTATTGGCTGACCCGGCGAAATTATGAAAGCCTGAAATACATTGTCTCCATCATCAAGTCGGCGGAGCAGGGCAAGAAGCTGCCGGAGCCTCCGCCCAAGGTTAAGGATGAATACGGGTTTATTCTGCATAATCTTATTCAGACCTTCGTGGAGCAGAGCTATCTGAAGACGCAGCTGTCCGAACGGAACTACAAGCTCCGGTTTATGGAGATGCTAGCGCTGCAGTCCCAGATCAATCCGCATTTTTTGTACAACACGCTGGAAATCATCAACTGGAAAACCCTGGCCTTGACCGGCCGTCCTAATGAAGCCAGCTTGATGCTGGAGCATCTAAGCGATATTCTGAAGTACGTGCTGTCCAACCCGGAGCAAACGGTGCTGCTGGAAAAGGAAATCGGCTATGCGGATATCTATCTGGAAATCCAGAAAATCCGCAACCGGCAAAAATTCCAGGTGATCTGGGATGTGGAGGAGAAAACGCGGAGCCGGTTTGTGCTGAAGCTGATTTTGCAGCCGCTGCTGGAAAACGCCATCGACCACGGCATTAAGGAGAAACAAGGGAGCGGCAGCCTGAAAATCCGTATCCGTTCGGTTTCCTCCGGCACCCGCATCCATGTGATTGACAACGGGGCAGGCATCAGTCGGGACAAAATGGACTGGATCAACCGGGAGCTGGGCAGGAATGATGATGCTCAGCATCCCGGTGAAGCCGGGGGTCGGGCGCATATCGGACTGTTCAATACGAACAAGCGGCTTACGCTGTCCTATGGCCGGGAATACGGGCTGCGGATCTTAAGCAAACCGGGCTGGGGGACATCCGTTCAGGTGACGATCCCCGCTCCGGCACCCGGTCAGGATTACTCCGGCTTCTTGTAAGCAAGCAGCCGGTCGTCAGGTCAAGCGGTTATCATGCGAAACCTGCCCTGTATGTGGCATTCCCCGCCTTATCCCCTGTCTGTCGAAGAACTATAATCGATGGTAAAAGGAAAGTTGTTTGCACCGAGGGGAAAGGTGGAGAAAAGCATGGACAAACTGGAGCAGCTGCGCAATCCGCCTGCTATGTACCGCTCGGTTCCGCTGTGGTCCTGGAACGACAAGCTGGATCAGGCGGAGCTGGAGCGCCAGCTGGAGGAGATGAAGCTGGCGGGAATCGGCGGTTTTTTTATGCATGCCCGGGCAGGGCTGGAGACGCCGTATATGGGAGAGGACTGGATGGCCGCTGTGGATGCATGCATCCGCAAAAGCAGGGAGCTGGGCTTGTCCCCCTGGCTGTATGACGAGAACGGCTGGCCCAGCGGCTTTGCCGACGGCAAGGTTCCTGCCCGCGGGGTTGCATACCAGCAGAAGAGGCTGATCTGCGAAGGCGGGCCCTTCGCCGGGGAGCGGGACACCACAGTGGGGCTTTACCGGAGGACTGAGCAGGGGGTTGTCCGTCTCCCTGAGGGGTCAGCAGCGGTAGACGCCGACCTGCGGATCTATTACGAGATCAACCCTTATTATATTGATACATTGAGCGTGCAGGCAGTCCGGGCGTTTCTGGATGACATCCACGAGGCGTATTGGAGCCGGTTCGGAGCAGAGGCAGGTGCGGAAATTAAGGGAATATTTACCGATGAGCCGCAGTTTGCCCGCGGGCAAATTCCATGGTCCTTTGAGCTGGAGGCGGTTTTTGCAGACTCCTATGGCTATGACGTGAGAGAGGCACTGCCGGCGCTTTTTGGCCAGACGGAGGACTGCTCCGGGCACCGCTACCGCTTCTGGGAATGCGTCACCGGTATGTTCGCAGGATCCTATGCCAAGCAGATTGGGGATTGGTGCGGGGAGCGGGGCTGGTCCTCAGTGGGCCATGTGGTGGATGAGCAGGAGCTGATGCATCAGGTTACCTCCACGGGTGATCCTATGGCCTTCTATGAATACTTGCAGATTCCCGGCTGCGACTGGCTGGGCCGTTTTACCGGTGAGGAGCCTATTGTACCCAAGCAGGTCAGCTCCGCCGCCCGCCAGCTGGGCAAGAAGCAGGCCATCACCGAAAGCTTCGGCTGCTCCGGCTGGAACGCCGGGTTTGAGGATCTGAAGCGGATCGGGGAGTGGCAGTTCGTTCACGGCATCAATCTCCTGTGCCAGCATCTGCAGGGCTACAGCCTGCGGGGACTGTGCAAGCGGGACTACCCGCCGTCTTTGTTCTTCCAGCAGCCCTGGTGGGAGGAATACCGGACGTTCAACGATTATTTCGCCCGGTTATCCATGGTGCTGTCGGAGGGGACCCGCCAGGCGGAGGTGCTGCTGCTCCATCCGGTGCGCACCGCCTGGGTGGAGCTGTCCGGGACGGATGTGTCCCGGATCAGGCCGTACCATGAAGCCTTCGCCCGGCTGACCAGGTGGCTGTGCCAGCGTTTCGTAGAGCATGACTACGGCAGCGAAAGCCTGATTATCCGCCACGGCAGGGTTGAGCAGGGGCGCTTCATTATCGGGGAGGCGGCTTACCGCACTGTGGTTCTGCCTCCCTGCGCTACAGTGAGCCGTACAACGCTGGAGCTGCTGGAGCAGTTTGTGGGGGAGGGCGGCAGGCTGGTTGCCTTCTCGCCTTACCCGGCGCTGGTGGACGGTGAGCAGGACCCGGGGCTGCAGGAGCTGCTGGGGAAGGCCTTCCAGCCGGAGTGGAATCCGGATGCGCTGCTGGAGTCAGTTGGCGGGCCGGGCGCAGCCTTTATCCGGGTGCGGGATGCGGCAGGAGCGCCCATTGTGTCCGATGACGTCAATGTGCAGACGCTGGAGTGGGCCGGCCGCAGGGTATATTATCTGGTGAATTCCGGCGGGGAGCGCTATGGGCGGGCGCAGGTGGAGCTTGCCCGTTGCGGAAAAGTAGCGGCCTTGGATCTCAGGACAGGCGGGGTCCGGCCGGTGGAGCAGGAGGAGGCGGACAGCTGCGTCCGGCTGCGTCTAGATCTGTATCCGGCAGGCTCATGGCTGCTGCTTCAGGAGTTGGAGCCCTCCAGTCCTCTCCACCAGTCGTCCACGTCCACTCCATCCCTTAATTCCGTTCGTCCATTCGTGCTTGAAGGGGAGTGGGCCATGCAGGCACTTGACCTGAACAGCCTCACCCTGGACACCTGCCGCTGGCGGGTAGAGGACGGCCCATGGTCGGAGCCGCAGCCTGTCATCCTGCTCCAGGAAAAGCTGCTGGCCTATGGGCGGCCTGTTGGGGTGGAGCTGGCTTTCCAGTTCCGCGTCGGATTCGATACGGCAGCGCCCAGGTCACTGTACCTTGTGGTCGAAAAGCCCGAAGGCCTGTCCATCCATTTGAATGGACAGCCTGTGGAAGCATCGGACTGCGGCTGGTGGCGGGATACCGCCTTCCGCAAGCTGGATATTGCCGCTCTGGTTGTGCCGGGGGAGAACACAGTTGTTTTGAAGACCCTGTTTGATAACTCGCCGGAAACCTATGAGGCTCTGGAGAAGGCCCGCGCATTCGAATCCGAGGGCAACAAGCTGAAACTGGATACGGAGCTGGAGAGCATCTATATCGTGGGTGCCTTCGGAGTAGCAGGAGATTCTCCGTATTCGGACGGGGAACATCGCGCGGTGTTTGGTGAAGGGCCCTTCACGCTAACGGAGCTGCCGGAAAAAGCAGCAAGCGACGATCTGGTCCGCCAGGGCTTCCCCTTCTACGCCGGAAAAATTCGGCTGCAAATGAAGGCCTCTCTGGACCTGGAGGGGGTTGCTGCTGCCCGGTGGATATTCGGCGGGGCACCCGATGCTGTGGTCAGCCGTCTGGTGATCAATGGACAGGAAGCAGAGGTATTCCTGTGGGAGCCGTATGAGGCGGATATTACGCCATATCTGCGGCAAGGAGAGAATGCCATCACGCTGGAGCTGGTGAACAGCTGCCGCAACCTTCTGGGACCGCACCATCATATCAAAGGCGAGGTCTACAAAATCGGACCGGACAGCTTCAAGGATAAACCGGGCTGGACCGACAAGGATATTCCGCCTGGTACCTGCATCTATACGGACCGGTACACCTTTGTCCGGTTCGGGCTGCGAGGTGCGCCGCGGATTGAGCTGACCCGGCCGGACTGAGCTTCCGCTATTTTGCCAAATGGTACAGTTGTGAATTTTTCGCGGACACACGATGCGCTATTGCTCTTGGAAGCTGGAGAAACCGGCTCATTTCTGGCGCATAAAGGATCCTGTGGCCGCATAATTTCAAAAACGTTGATTTTCCGCTGAATAGCGGATCCTCTGTCCGGCTAGGTTGACATCTCTTATGCGGAGTTCTCGAGAAGACCGCCATTGGAGCCGATTGAGCAACTGACCATGAATTCCGGAGACGGCTGCAATAAATCCCATTCGTACACAAAAAGAAGCTATCCCTCCGGTTTGCTCATGGCCCAGGGGATAGCTTTTTATTACAATGCGGCAAAGAAACCGCCCGGCGCTGTTCTCAAGCAGCCAGCTCTATCATCCATCACCCAACGCCATCACCCAACTCACTATCCATCATCCAGCGCTGTTACCCCGCCAAGCCGGTCTGCACCTTCTCCCCGTCAAAGCTGTAGACCAGCCTCTTGTTTTCCTTGTCCCTGGTTTCCAGGTGGACGGGCTTGCCCCACAGGCGGTGGACCAGGGGCAGGGTCCGGTCCACATACTTGCGGTCCAGCTCCAGCCCATCGTAGCGGTGGAGCAGCAGCAGCTCGCCGCGGCCGCCATGGTCCGCATCCATGGCGGTCACATAAGGAAAGCCGCCGTTGGTGCGCTGGCGGATGAGCGCCTGCTTCACCTCCTCCACATCCTTGGAGGTGACCACGTAGAGGTCGTCCTTCCTGCCGAACAGGTACAGATCCATTTCCTCCACCAGCGTCTTGTCCAGATAGTTGCGGAGGAAGGATACATCCGACTCCGTCTCCCGGATTTCGAACAGCGCGTCCAATCCCTTGTGCCGCTCGATGTACTCCAGCATTTTGACTCCCAAATAGTAGGGGTTCAGGCTGCTTGTTCCCGGTTGGACAACCCCGGCGTTCATTTTGGCAAAATCCATAATTTCCGCCCCTGTCAGCTCCAGCTGCCGCACCAGCCGCAGATGCCAGAAGGTGGCCCAGCCCTCATTCATGATCTTCGTCTCCATCTGCGGCCAGAAGTACAGCATTTCCTCCCGCAGCATATAGAGCACCTCCCGCTGCCAGTCGGCCAGATGCCGGCTCTCCCCGGCGATAAAGCCGATCACGTCCTTGGCGCCGCCCTCGGATTCCTGGAAGCCGCCCTTGGCGCCGAAGCGGGTGTGCGGGTCCACATGCTCATGAATCGCCAGCCCCGCATCCAGCGTCTCCTCCACCGCATCGCTGCCGAACTCCTGCTCGAAGGCCCGCATCCGCTGGGCAAACACCGCCATCCGCTCCACCATCCGCCGGTCCGTTCCCCTGAACATGGCATTGTTCTTGAAAAAATCGCTGTGCGCCAGCACATGGGCCACAATCAGCTTATTTTGCAGGAGCGTATTGTGATCCAGCAGAAAGGCGTAGCAGGGGTCAGAGTTGATCACCAGCTCATAAATCCGGCTTAGCCCGTAGTCATATTCGGATTTCATCCGGTGATAGGTTTTGCCGAAGCTCCAGTGGGTGAACCGGGTGGGCATGCCATAGGCGCCGATGGAGTACAGTGTCTCCGCAGGGCAAACCTCATAGCGCATGGTGAAAAAATCCAGCCCGGCCTCCACGGCCATGCCGGTAATCGACTCAATGGCCTGCTCCAGCGCCTCCGCCTCCGTTTGGTTCATGCTGTTCCCTCCCCAAAAAACTGCTTCAGCGTCCGGTGCACATCGCCTTTCTCCTGCAGCACGGAGGTGGTGAACGCCTCATGCCGGATGGCGGAGAGGCTGTCCCACAGCCGGCTGACCCGCATATAGCGTCTGATTTCGCCGTAGCCCATGAGGTTGGTGCGCAGAAGAAGCTGCTTCACCAGCTCCGCAGACAGGGCATTGTCCGAATCGATATTATCCCCGTCGGTAAAATGAAAGGCATAGGCGTTGTACGCGGAGCCGGGATACTCCCGGTCCAGCAGGTCCAGCGCCAGGGAATAGACGGAGGAGCAGCGGGTGCCGCCGCTTTCCCCCTTGGTGAAGAAGGCCTCCTCCGTCACCTGCTTGGCCTCGGTATCATGGGCGAGAAAGCATACCTCCACCCGCTCGTAGCGGGTGCGCAGGAACCGCACCATCCAGAAGTAGAAGCTGCGGGCAATATACTTCTCGAAGCTGCCCATGGACCCGGAGGTATCCATCATGGCAATCACCACCGCATTGCTCTGGGGCTTCCTGATGTCCTCCCAGGTTTTGAAGCGCATGTCCTCGTTCTTGATAAGACCGGCTGGCCCGCCGGCGGAAAATTCGGCCCCGCCGGCATCGGCGCTCCAGGCCGCCGACGCTCCTTCGCTGTAGCCGCCAGCCCCGCCGCCGGACAGGCTCCTGCGCTTCAGGGACTCCAGCAGCGTCCGGCGTTTGTCGATGTTGCCCATCATCCCCTTGCGGCGGATGTCGTTGAAGCGGATATCGTCGATGGACATATCCGCTTCATTCTTCCGCTGCAGCCGGGGCAGCTGCAGATCCTCGAAGATCAGCTCCGCCAGCTCGTCCACCGTCACCTCGGCCTCGTAATAGTCCACGCCGGGCTGGTCCCCCGGCTGGCCCTCCTGACCCTGGCCGGGCTCTTGGCCGTTCCGGGAGGCCCGGCCGATCACATCTCCGGCCTTGGTGCCTCCGTTGCCCTGGCCCACATGCTGCTGGTTCCCGTAATCGTAACGGAACCGGGGTTCGTCCATTTCCCGGATCGGCACCTTCACAATCCGCTCCCCCTGGGAGGTAATAATCGCTTCCTCACTGACCAGCTCCTTTAAATTTTTGCGGATGGCCTCCTTCACCTTGCGGGCATGACGTTCCTGATCCCTTTCCCCCTTCCGGTGGAGCGACCAATCATCCCGGGACAGCACGAAAAGCGGCTTTTGCATGGACCTGATCCCTCCTTAATCATTTGTATAGCGTCTTGCCGCCGCATGTTTACCGGTTCAGCAGACTGCCCACATACTTCAGCAGCTCATTGGCGCAGGAGGGGCAGTACCCGTGCTGGTCCATCAGCCGGGCGGACACCTCGTTGATCCGCTTCAGCTGGCCCTCATCGGGATTTTTCGCTGAGGTAGTGATTTTCACCACGTCCTTCAGATCCTCGAAAAGCTTCTTTTCAATGGCCTCCTTCAGCTTTTCGTGGGAGGAGTATTCGAATTTCTGGCCACGCCGGGCTAACGAGGAGATTTTGATCAGAATCTCTTCCCGGAAGGCTTTTTTCTGATTTTCCGAAATGCCGATTTGCTCTTCGATGGAGCGCATCAGCTTTTCGTCCGGGTCCCGCTCCTCCTCGGTGATGGGGTCCTTCAGCTTAAAGCCGTTGCAGTAGGACTCCACATTGTCCAGATAGTTGTTCATGAGGGTATGGGCTGAATCCTCAAAGGAATAGACAAACGCCCGCTGCACCTCGGTTTTGGCGTGGTGGTCATACTCTGCCCGGGCCATGGTGATCAGGTTCAGCAGCCGCTCCCGCTCCTCCCGGGAAATGGAGGCATGCTGGTCCAGTCCCTCCTTCATGGATCTCAGCACATCCAAAGAATTGAGGCAGGGCTTGTCCCCTTTAATCAGGGCGCTGGAGATGCGGTTAATGACGTACCGGGGATCCACCCCGGACATACCCTCGTCGGAGAACTCCTTGTACAGCTCGGCGGCATCGCCGCTTTTGGCGCCGTCCACCTCCTGGCCGTCGTACAGATACAGCTTCTTCATCAGATCCATGCCGGGCTTCTTGGATTCCTTCAGCCGGGAGAGAACGCTGAATACCGCTGCGGTCTTCAAAGCGCCGGGAGCAATATGCACTCCCTTGATGTTGGACTGCTTGATCAGCTTGTCGTAGATCCGTTCCTCCTGGCTGGCCTTCAGATTGTAGGGAATGCGCATGACTATCATCCGGGAGTGGAGAGCTTCGTTCTTTTTATTGGCGATAAACGACCGGTACTCGGTTTCGTTGGTATGGGCAATTATCAGCTCGTCAGCGGAAATCAGGGCGAAACGCCCGGCCTTGAAGTTGCCCTCCTGAGTTAGAGACAGCAGGTTCCAGAGAAACTTCTCGTCGCACTTGAGCATTTCCTGGAATTCCATCAGGCCCCGGTTGGCTTTGTTCAGCTCGCCGTCGAAGCGGTACGCCCTGGGATCGGACTCGGAGCCGTATTGGGAGATGGTGGAAAAGTCAATACTACCGGTAAGGTCGGCAATATCCTGGGACTTGGGGTCTGAGGGGGCAAAGGTGCCGATGCCGGTCCGTTTGGCCTCCGAGAACAGCACCCGGGTGACAGGCATCCGCTCTGCACGGCCGTCATATTCCAGGTCCAGGCGCATGCGGCAGACGGGGCACAGGTCCCCTTCAATGCTCACGCCGTATTCCGTCTGAAACTCTCCCCGCAGTTCATGGGGAATCAGGTGGAGGGGCTCCTCCTGCATGGGGCAGCCCTTAATGGCATAGACGGCTCCGGCCTCTGTCCGGGAGAATTTCTCCATGCCATCCTTGAGCAGGGCCAGCAGGGTGGACTTGCCTCCGCTGACAGGGCCCATGAGCAGCAATAGCCGCTTGCGCACATCCAGGCGCAGGGCGGCAGGGCGGAAGTATTCCTCTACCAGGGTTTGCAAATCATCCTCCAGCCCGTACAATTGGGAGCTGAAGAACTTGTACTCCCGGCGGCCGTCTCCTTTATCCTCCACGCCGGCGGCTTCGATCATCCGGTAGATGCGGTCATGGGCCAGTCCGGCAATTTCCGGCCGTTCCTTGACCATGTCCAGGTAATCCATAAACGTACCTTCCCAATGCAGCTGATGTTCCTTTTCACGGTAATGGGACAGCTTGTCCAAGAACGGCATAGACGGCTCCTCCTTCTGGATAGTAGAATGTGAAGATCACAAAGACCCCTCTCCAAGGAATCTCTGTCCGGAAACCAAACGATGCATGTGCTGGAAACAGGATAACGGCTAGGGGGCGGGATATAAATCCTATTCTACAACAATTTTAATTATCAGACAAATAAGAATATTCTGAAAATAATCAAAAAGTTAAAAAATCAGGAGGAAATCAACATGCAGCCCACCCGCATGATCATCGATGCCGATACGGGCATTGACGATGCGTTAGCTATTTTATTCGCGCTCCGTTCCCCGCGGATCCAATTGGAGGCCATCACCACCTGCTTCGGCAACATCGCTACCGAACAATCCGCAGACAATACCCTGCGCCTTCTGGACCTGGCTGCACCAGGCTGCGGCATTCCGGTAGCCTTAGGGGCGAGAAAACCTCTGGTGCGCCCCCAGCGGGAATATGCTGTGCATGTGCACGGGGATAACGGCTTGGGCGGCGTTGAGCTGCCTGCCCCTAAGCGGCAGCCAGTGGAGGAGCCGGGGCCGGAGCTTATCTGCCGTCTGGCCCGGGAGAACCCCGGCCAGCTGACCCTGGTGACCATGGGCAGGCTGACCAATCTGGCTTTGGCGCTTGAGCTGGAGCCCCGGCTGCCAGCGCTGCTGAAGCAGGCGGTGGTTATGGGCGGGACGGTATTTGCACCGGGCAATGTGTCGCCGGTGGCGGAGGCCAATCTCTGGGGAGACCCGGAGGCTGCCGACAGAGTGTTCACCGCAGGCTTTCCCCTTACCATGATTGGTCTGGACGTTACGCTCCGCACCCGGGTGACCCGCAGCCATCTGGAAATCCTGCTGCGCGAAGCGCCGGAGGAGGTTTTGCCTGTGGTGCGCTTCATGAGGGACAGCCTGGAGCATTATTTTCAATTCTACCGGCGGAGCAATTTCTTCATGGACAGCGCTCCGCTCCACGACCCGTTGGCGGTAATCGCCGCCGTACATCCCGAGCTGCTGGACTACCGGCCCATGCATGTCCGGGTGGAATGCGAAAGCAGCCTTTGTGCCGGCATGGTAGTAGCCGACTTGCGTCCCATCCCCCGTATCGGCAGCGAAATTAATGTGGCAGTGAATGTCCGGGAGGAACGGGCAGTAGGGAGATTCCTGTCCGTGTTCGAACAATAGACATAGCTTGACCCGGCAAAAGGGAGTAGGATGGAAAGGTAGATGCCCAAAAAGGAGAGATGGCCCGTGATTATCATTCATGCCCGTTTGTATGTTAAGCCGGAATACGTTGAGGCGTTCCTGGAGAAATCCAAGGAGCTGGTGGCAGGCTCCCAGGCGGAGGAAGGCAATATCAGCTATGACCTGTTCCGTCAGGCCAACGAGCCGGAAACCTTCATTGTGGTGGAGGAGTGGAAGGATATGGAGGCGATTGACTTCCATAACAATACCCCGCATTTTACCGGCTTCTTCGCCGAAGCAGGAAGCTATTTTGCCAAACCGGCACAAGTGAAGCGCCTGCTGGTGGACCGGGAAGTGTAACCGCGTCTTTATTTTTTGCAAAAAAAAGCCTGGCACCGGGAGCGGATGCTTCCCGTATGCCAGGCTTTTGGCGCGTCTTTGAACTCAGCCGGCCGAATTGCCATTCTTCCGCAGAGCATCGCGGATTTCTGTCAAAAGCGCCACTTCCGCACTGGGAGCCGGGGCCGCCGGGGCCTTGATTTCCTCCCTGCGCTTCAGCTTGCCAGCCAGCTTGATGACAAGAAAGAGAGAAGCGGCGATAATGAAGAAGTCCACCACCGACTGCAGGAACACGCCGTATTTCAGCACGGCATCCCCATATTGGTACTGGAGCCCGTCCAGCTTGACGCCTCCAATCAGCAGCCCCACCAGCGGCATGATGATGTCATTCACCAGCGATGTGACAATTTTGCCGAAGGCGGCGCCGATAATGACGGCGATCGCCAGATCCAGCACATTTCCCTTTAATGCAAAGGCCTTAAAGTCTTTCCACATGTACATAAGCCCCCTGTATTCATAAATTCGTTTTATTATACCATACTGCTTGTCCCTTGCGGCGGCAGCAGGCAGAAAGGATGAGAGTCATGGCAAACCGGCCAAAGCCGGAGGTTTTTGATAAACAAGCGCGGTCCTATGCAGTCAAACGGGAGACCGCCGTCCTGGTGGACTGGAGGCGACGTCTCTTGGAAGCAGCCGAAGGCCAGGTGCTGGAGCTGGCAGTAGGTGCGGGAGCCAACTTCCCGTATTATCCGCCGGGGGTCCGTGTGACGGCTGTAGATTTCAGCACCGGTATGCTGGAGCACGCCAGAAAGGCTGCAGCCCGCAGCCAGTTGGAGGTGCAGTTTGTCTGCGGCGATATCGAAGGTCTGCCATTGCCGGAGCAGGGCTTTGACACCGTAATATCCACGTTGTCCCTATGCGCTTATGAGCATCCATTGGCTGTGCTTAAGAAGATGCGCCGGTGGTGCCGGCCTACAGGAAGAATTCTCCTGCTGGAGCATGGCAAAAGCACGAACCGGCCGCTGTCCTTCCTGCAAAAAGCGGCGGATCCCCTTATGCACCGGATGGTCGGCTGCCACCTCACCCGGGATATTGACGCGTTGGTCCAGGAGGCAGGGCTGCGGGTGGAGCGCACAGAACGCTGCTGGGCAGGCATGGGCAGCCTGATTTGGGCCCGGCCGTAACTGCCGCGGTAACATCCCCTCATGGAAAAAGGCGCTGCTTAGGCAACGCCTTTTTTGCGAAAATGCTATGTATTGTGCATTTTCATTCGGGGGCTCCCCCAAAAGTACCCGGAATTTGCTTCGAAGCATCTCGTCACTTTTGGGGGATGGTTGGTTACAGTTATTTTCAGCTCCGCTGGTTTACGCCTGTGCCTTTTCCTCGAACAGCCGGACAATTTCAACGATTGTTTGGGTAGCCTTCAGCATCGTATCCACAGACACATACTCGTACTTGCCGTGGAAATTTTCCCCGCCTGCAAAGATATTGGGCGTCGGCAGGCCCATATAGGAAAGCTGGGAGCCGTCGGTGCCGCCGCGGATCGGCTTTACGATGGGCTTGATGCCCAGGTTGACCATAGCCTGATGGGCCACATCCACGATTTCCTTCACCGGCTCGATTTTCTCCCGCATGTTGTAATATTGGTCCTTAATCTCCACCTTGACGCTGCCCGGACCATATTCGGCCTCCAGCTCCCGGGTGATTTCCACGATCCGGTTCTTGCGGGCAATGAAGCTTTCCCGGTCGAAGTCGCGGATCATATAGCGCATAGTAGTGCTGTCCACGGTGCCGTTTATGTGCTGCAGGTAATAAAAGCCTTCATACCCTTCGGTAAACTCGGGAGCCTCCTCCTTAGGCAGCCGGCTGTTGAACTCCATGGCTACCTTGGCCGAGTTGACCATCTTGTTCTTGGCGGTGCCGGGGTGGACAACCACACCCTTGAAGGTTACGGTGGCGGCAGCGGCGTTGAAACTTTCGTATTCCAACTCGCCCAGAGGGCCTCCGTCCAAGGTGTAGGCAAAAGCCGCACCGAAGGCAGCTACATTGAATTTATGGGGGCCCCGGCCGATTTCCTCATCGGGCGTGAAGGCTACCCGGATTTTGCCATGGGGAACCTCCGGGTGGGCGAGCAGATAAGCCATAGCCGTCATAATTTCGGCGATGCCTGCTTTGTCGTCGGCGCCCAGGAGGGTTGTGCCGTCCGTGGTGATCAGAGTTTGGCCCTTGTAGCCGGCCAGCTCCGGGTATGCCGATACCGACAGAATGGTGCCGCTGGCGGCATTCAGCACAATGTCCTGGCCGTTGTAGTTCTCGATCAGCTGCGGGTTCACATTGGCGCCGCTGTAATCCTGAGCCGTGTCCATATGGGCCAAAAAGCCGATAACCGGCACCGAGGCTTTGTCCGTGTTGGCCGGCAGGGTGGCCATGACGTAGCCATGCTCGTCAACCGTTACCTCGGACATGCCAAGCTGCTTCAGCTCCTCCACCAGCTTGTGGGCCAAGGCCCATTGCCCCTCTGTGGAGGGACAGGTGTCGTTATGCTCGTTGGCTTGGGTATCTATCTTCACATAAGAGGTGAAGCGCTGAATGAGTTCATTTTTCATCGGAAATCAAACTCCCTTGAGTATGGTGGACGTGCCTTATTGGCTTTATCATACCACGCCTCAGGGAGGAAGCAAAAATCCCCTGCCCTAGAATTGGAAAACCTTCAAAGACGGCTCATCCTCCAGCTTGAGCAGCAGGAGCTTTCCGTCCGTATAAACGGATTCCGCCTTTCCGGCAATCCGCGTCAGCAGCTTTCCTTGGTCATCGTAAATGTTCAACGTAGGCATATTCCCCGGAGTTTGAGCCAGTATCCGGCTATCGGTGAATTGTACGGAGGAAAAGGCCTCTTCTGAAACTGCCTCCGGTACTCTACCGCTCCCCACCGCCTTGTAGAGCCGGTACGTCCAGCCATCCTCCTGCAGCACCGTAAAAAACACTGTTCCGCCAACCGAATCAAATTCATGCACCTTGTGCTGCCCGGAGAGCAGGGCTTCATGCTGTCCGTCCAGATCGGAGGCATAAAGGAGGCCGTCGGCTGTTTTTACATATAAGATGCGCCCGTCGCTGGTGATTTTGAATCTGGAAACAGATTCTTGAGAAATGGCTGCTTGCTTCCCGCCTTCCAGGCCCAGTTTCCAGATCCGGCTGCCTTCGGCCTGATTCGCTTTTGTTTCCGGATAAGGGGATACGAGGACGTATGCTGAAGCTCCCTCCACCCCTAATCCACCCTTGGTGTAGGCGGTGCCGGATTCAGGTGTAGTTGTGATAGCCCAGCCGTAAATCATGGACGGATTTCCAATTGCCCAACTGGAGATATTCGCTAACGAAAAGGCTTCCCCCGGGGGAAGCAGATGTAGGTTGTTTCCAGAGGGAGGAACGCCATAATCAATTACCAGCCGCCCGATTGGGGTGTCGGCGAAATCAATATATCCGGAAAGCTCTTCTCCGGCTGTGCCGTCCTCATTCAGCTTTACGTAACGGTCACTGCCCATGATCCCGCCGCCAATATGATAGTAAAGCCAAAGTGCCCCATCTCGCGCTAAAAAGCCCATTTTGATGTTTGCTCTATGGTCCGTACTGTATACATATTCGTATACATGCTCCCGGGCTCCCGGATCGTTTATAGGACTCCGGTAGATATGATTCATTGCGCCGTCTGTTTCGGCAAAATAATAATACCCTTGGTAAACGGCAAAGCCGTTGCCTGCCGCATACTCCAGAAGCCCCGCATCCTTCACCTGCGGGTTGGCGGAGCGGATGGAGAGTCCGCTGGAGTCGCTCCAGTCATACTCCCAGCCGAAGGCATCATGGGCATAGCGCCAGGTCAGCGGGAAATAGGTGACATCCCGAAAGCTCAGGAGCGGGTACTCCTCGGTCCGGTTATCGATGATCTGCCCATTGACTGTAATTGGTCCATCGGCCAGCTCAGCTCTATAGCTGCTAGCGGTGTTTGTCTCACCCGAAGCATAGTCATGGTAAAAGGCCGTTATGCTGCTTTGCTGCACGGATAACCCTTGGTCAGCGGACCAGGTATTTTCCAGACCAAGGTGCCGGGAGTCGTACCAGGTCATAGGGAAGTAAGTAATGTCCTTGTACACAATAAGCGGGTATCCCCGGTTGCGGTTGTCTACACGCTGTCCGTTTAGCGTCACTTGAAAGGTCGGCAGCGTAACGGTTAGGCGTGTTTCGGCCGCGTGCGTAATACCTGGAGCACCCCAGGCAGCGGCTCCCGCCAGGACCAAAGCAGCCAGAACGGTCTGGCCAACAGGTTTATATATGATTGGAAACAAAATCATCATCTCCCGCATGGAAAATTCCTACCATGTGTGAGACGCTTCCATAACCTGTAAAGTTGCGCCGTTATACGGAAATGCAGGGATATTACAAAAGCAGGGAGTAAGCGGCAGAATCCTGCCTGCACGAATGTTCGGACACTATCCCCTCTGCTCAGGAACGATAAGATGGCGAGCACAGAGAGAGAGGGATATGTGTTTTGTGCGCAGGTGTAAACACTATCCCCTTTGCTCAGGTGTGATAGCGGGTATGTGCAGCGTTGAGGGTAGGCGTATTGAGGAAGGAGGCTTACTCGACCAAGAGGAAAGGAGAGAGGCTCTTACGGAACAAAGAGACCCTTACATGCCCAAAATCGGGCCTCCGGAATTTTAACGGAACTGAGCAGCCCTTACAGGAGATTCTACAGGTAAAATGGTAAAGAATCCGGTTCTAAGGGGCGTATAGTTCCATTATTTTTGAAATTGGCCTGGCTAAGCTCTGTAAGAGTCGGATAGTTCCGTTACGGACGGAAGGTGAGAGGTGGTCTTGAAATTGGTCTGTTTGTATCCCGTAAGTGTCGGAAAGTTCGGCAACAAATGGCGCGTTTGATCATGGTTTTAAAATTACCTAGTGACGACGCTGTTTCGGCAGTCGAACATACGGTGAGGGTCGGCTTTACTTTGAGTAAACCTGTTTTGCCGTACCATTAATAACCTAGACCGTGTATGAAAACCCGCTTAAGGGCATCTTTCACCGCCTTTTCGCCCCTTGCTTCGTTACTTTTGCTTGACGTACCCTCCGGTGAACTCACGCAAAAGTGCCTTGCCTGGAACGAAAATTTGAGCATTAGCTGCTCCCCTCGGAGTTTGCAAACACGCCCCAGGAAAAAGCTGTCCTGAGTCTATGGGATAATGTCCAAAAGGGCGCCGCTACCCCCCCTGATCCATGCCGCCCGCTGCCTGTCCAGGCGGCGCTCCCCACCTAAGCTGCCCTCATCCGATTCCCTGACTGTAGTGGACGGCGTTCCGGCCAGCAGCCTTGGCCTGGTATAGAGCCTGGTCGGCGGCCTGGAGCAGCGGCTCCAGCCCGTAGCCTGCCGCTGCTCCTCCTGCCTCCACCACGCCGAAGCTGGCTGTCAGCCGCAGCGGTCCGGCAGAGGTGGGCAGGGCCGAGCCGGCAATGGCCGCCCGGATAAGCTCCGTGCGCCGCCCGGCTTCAGCCAGCCCGATGCCGGGCAGGCACAGGACGAATTCCTCGCCGCCATACCGGCCGAGGATTTCCCCCTCCAGTAGCTCACTCCGGCAGATGTCCACCAGGTGGACCAGGGCCTGGTCTCCCGCCGAGTGGCCCAGCCGGTCATTAATATTCTTAAAGTGGTCCACATCGAATAAAACCAAGGATAAGGCTGAGCGGCTTCCCTCCGCCTCCGCCAGCAGCCGGCGGGCTTCCTCCATAAAGTGGGCCCGGTTATATATCCCCGTCAGCCCGTCATAGGAAGCCAGCCTGAGCAGCTTCTCCTCGTAACGGACATGCTCTGTCACATCGATCAGCATCAGCATCCGTCCCACCTGACGGTGATTTTTCGAACGTACGGGCAGGGAGCGGATTTCAAAATACCGTTCCTCCCCTTTTCCCCTCCAGCGGGTCCGCCAGGTCCGTTCCGAATCCCCCTGTCCGTCCATCTCACGGGGCAGTTTCTCCGAGCCAGGCTCCTCTGCCCAGACAGAATCCAGCTCTTCGCCGATCCGTTCAGGGGACAGCGCCGGAATCATGCCCCGGGCCGCCGGGTTATAGTCTACCAGCCGCCCTGCCAGATCCAGCACCAGCACGCCGTCCCGTATACTTTCAAACACGTATCCTCTGGCGATTGGCACTACCTGGAACAGATCCGTGGTCCGGATGGCCCAGACGTACAAGGAGGTTGTAAAAATTAAGATAAAGGGAACCGGGTCCATATTATAGGGGATCAGGCCCATCAGATACAAGAAGGATGCAATTATCGGCAGCATCGTTCCAAGGAACAAGGTGAAAACCTGCTTGCGGTATACGGTGGAGGCTGTCCGCCATTGACCGACCAGCAGGCAGGCTCCCAGGAACATGCTGCCGAAGGTATAGGCGCCGTGGACAATATACCAGGGACCGATGATGATGTCCGCCATTGGAGATGGTGCATCCGGCCTCAGGAATACGGACTTGTAGAACAAATGATGCAGATCATTGGTTGCCACCAGCAGACAGGTTATGGCAGGGATGACGAAAAGAAGTCCCGCCACTCTGCGGGAAAGCCATTTATCCGCTCCGGTATAGCGGTAAACCAGAATTAGCAGGAACGGCGGCGAAAATGCCATGCCCAGATACGCCACGCTGATCCAGAGCTTAATCGCACCAAGGGTGCTGCTGGCCAGCTGCAGAGCGGTGCCGAAGCAGTAAAGGGCTGCCGTTGCAGTAACTCCGGCAAAAGCCTTCATCGTTTGTGAGCGGGTCTTGTCAGCCAAGGCGTATAGAAAGAGGAGCACGTTCAGGGCCCCGGAGGTGGTAATGAGGGTGATATAAATAAAAGTCTCAGAATTCAAGCCCGCTTCCCTCCCAACAAAAATGAAAATAATCAGATCACCGATTTTATTGTATAATAAAGGGATACGAATGTGAAAAGAGGCGGTATCATGTCGCATCGGCTAGTTGTTCTGCAGGGTCCCAGCGCAGCGGGCAAAAGCACGCTCCAGGCTAAGCTCGGCCTGCCCCGGATCGTTACCTGGACTTCCCGGACTCCCCGGGAAGGGGAATTACACGGAAGAGAATATTACTTCGGCAGCGCCGGACAACTAAGGGACATGTACGCTTCAGGCGAGCTGCTGGAAATTACGGAGTACCAGGGGAATATGTACGGCACCTCTATGGCGTCAGTGTCGGCGGCCATTCAGGATGTGAGCCCCCACTCCGTGGTGCTGGACGCCTCCGGCGCCTTAAAGGTGAAGGAGCGCTTCCGGGACCAGGTGCTGCTGGTGGGTGTCTACGCGGAAAAGGAGCAATGCGCCCGGCGTCTGGCGGAGCGCGGTCTGCCCCAGGAGGAGCAGGAGCGGCGTCTGGCCGGATACGATGAAGAAGTCCGGCTCCTGTTCGGCTGTGATCTCGTTATCCCCAACCGGGACCAGCAGCTGAAGCAGGCTGTATATTTCATTGAGGCTATCGGCGTATCGTTGACAGAGCCTTGGGATTAATCCTGCGGCTAACGGTCCGGCCACAGCCTCTCTGACAAGCGGCGGCTCTGGGAGCGGGCTATGGACATCTCCAGGCTGGATAGGTATGCTTAGAGGAGATGCAAGTATAGACAGGAGGCAGGTATATAGTGAGCAATATCGGAGTATGGGAAAATGCGGAGCCTGGTGTAAAACGTTGTATTCTGAACGCAACGGGCAGCCTGATGATGATGGAGGTCCGTTTTGCAGCGGGCGCGGAAGGGTATGAGCACAGCCACCCCCATGAGCAGATGAGCTACTGCTTGCGCGGACGCTTTACCTTCCGCATCGACGGCAAGGAAACGGAGGTTTCCGCCGGTCAGACCATCGCTATTCCCAGCAATGCCAAACACGGAGTGACTGCGCTGGAGGAGGATTCCGCGCTGCTGGATACCTTCACGCCCATCCGCCAGGATTTGGTGAAGTTTTAAGCTGCCGGCTGATGCGGTTTCGCATTGCCAACCACAGCTCTTCTTGGTAAGATGATCGTAATTGCATATAAAGCATGGGAGTCCGCAGGAGCGGGCTGAGAGTACGGCTGTCCGCCGTTTACCATTGGAACCTGTTGGATCATGCCAGCGTAGGGAGCTTGCCCGTTTGAGGCGCTTTGCTATTGGCGAAGTGTCTTTTTTCTGTGCTGCGCGTCCGTTTGCTGGATTAACGATAAGAGGGAGCTGGGTTATAATGGAGTTACATGAGCTGGAGCAAAACCTGATCCGGGTCCGGGAGCAAAAGCCCCTGGTCCACAACATCACCAATGTGGTGGTGACGAACTTTACGGCTAACGGCCTCTTGGCCCTGGGCGCGTCTCCTGTGATGGCCTACGCCAAGGAGGAAGTGGCCGACATGGCCAAAATCGCCGGCGCTTTGGTGCTGAACATGGGCACCCTGGATGAAACCGTAGTCCACGCCATGCATGTGGCTGGACGTTCTGCCAATGTCCACGGTGTGCCGGTGGTTTTTGACCCCGTCGGCGCAGGCGCTACCCCGTACCGGACCGAAACGGCGCGGCGGATGATGGACGAGGTGAAGGTTTCCATCCTGCGCGGCAATGCTGCAGAGGTAGCCAATGTGATCGGTGAATCCGGCACCATCAAGGGTGTGGACGGCGGCGACACCGCATCGGATGCGGTAGAGCTGGCACGCCAGGCAGCCCGGAAGCTGGGCTGCGTGGTGGTAGTGACCGGTGCCGACGATATTGTCAGCGACGGCAGCACTACCTGGAAGGTCAGCAACGGCACCCCTCTGCTGACCAAGGTTACGGGCACCGGCTGTCTGCTCACCTCGGTGATCGGAGCCTTCGCCGCGGTGGAGAAGGACCTGGTCAAAGCCGCAGTATCCGCCCTGGCTTACTACGGCGTAGCTGCTGAGGAAGCGCTGAAGGTATCCGGTGGCGACCGTCCCGGAACCTTCCAGATCGAGCTCTTGAACCAGCTGAGCCAAGTGGAGGGCGAATTCGTGAAGAAAGCGGCCATTCTGGCCAGGGTGGAGTAGGCTCAAGCAGCCTGCACACAAAAAAAGGTTGTCCTAAACGTCATAAACATGACGGGGACAGCCTTTCTTTCTGTTGGAAGCACTTGCGTAAGACGGCCGCTTCAGGACGGCTTTCCGCTGCGCTCCACCTTGCCGGGCAAATCCGCCTCCAGCCGGTCCATTAAAGCGGCTGTTTCCCCTGAATCGCCCTGACAGTTTATCCATTGAGCCAAACCCGTCAAGGCTGCCACCTCCATGTCATCCTCTGCATCCCCGCCGCCCTTAACCATGGCGTCCGCCTCCGGGAAACCCGCTGCTGCTGTCTTTTGTTCCTCCTGGAAATCTGGGCTCAAGCCCGCCGCCTCCTTTACGCGCCATCTTTACCCATACTATGGCTTGCAGGCAAGGGTTCTATGCAGCGCGCCAAAAACGCCGTCCGGCATAAGCCAGGCGGCGCTCGACAGCTTGCGATCAGCCGATTGCATACAGACCGGGGCCGGTCAGGGCAAGAGCCACGGCTACTACGATCAGCAGGAGGTTATATTCGTAACCGCCCTTGTCGGTCCAATAGCCGTTAGGACCATGTACCTTCACGATGGCAACCAGCATAGTGCCGGCGATCAGCACGGCGGCAACCGGCAGCCACAGCCCGGCGGCGAACAGAAGGCCGCCCACCAGCTCAGATAATCCCGCCATTACTGCCATGGCCACACCCGGCTTCATGCCGATGGATTCCATCCAGCCTCCGGTGCCCTTGGGACCGTAGCCTCCAAACCAGCCAAACAGCTTTTGGGTTCCGTGTCCCATCAAGGTCAACCCTACTACCAAACGTATAATCAATAAACCTGTATCCAACATGCTAATTCCTCCCTGTTTTCTTGTGTTTTTGAATTAACTTACTTTATGTAAGTATATTAGCATGAGTAACTTACTTTTGTAAAGCTAATTATTTTGTTTTACCGGAACTTTTTTTGCCTGCCTGTCCCCTAAAGAAAGAATGGCCATTGGCGAAACATTCCAACAGATGTAAGCGTCTCTAATAGTAGCTTCCATAAGGAAATCCCCAAAGAGACAGGGAGGTTTATCCTATGGCCCGGTATAACAAACCGATACTGCTTCTAATCAGCTGGCTACTGGCTGCTGTTATTATATTTGGCTGTGAGCCGGACCGGCAGACGGCACCAGAAGTGACGCCAGTCCCCACAGCCTCTCCATCCCCCAACGCCACAGCGGTTCCGCCTGCTCCCAGTCCCTCTATCGGGGAGTCAGGGGACTCCCAGGTTAAGGTTCCGGTGGCTTCCATAGCAGCCGGACGGATTTTTGACGCTGCAGGCTACGGGAGTAAGCCGGGGCTCTCCTTTGCCATTGACCGGGATGGCACAGCCTGGCATTGGGGCTGGGGCTTCAATCCCCCTGAAGGGCAGGTCGGGCCCCGGCGGGTGGCCGCAGACCGCCCTGTGGTTCAGATGACCCGCAGCTATCTGCTGACTGCCGACGGACATGTCCTGAAGCTGGGCGTCAAGGACCAGGAGAAGCCCCAGCAGGTGGAGGGGCTCACGGAGATCATCTCCATCCAGCAGCTGGATGAGATGTTCGGCACATTGTTTGCCCTGCGCAAGGACGGGAAGGTATGGTACTTGCCTAGGGAAACGGGAAAGCCTCTCTTATTCGGGAATTTTTCCGGGGTGACGGCTATCTATGGCACCTCTTTCTCGCTTTTTGTCCAGGAGCAGAGCGGTAAGCTATGGTATGCGGCGGGCCTAAGCGGAGATATCCTGAAGGCCGAAAACCATACCGTTCTTATTCAGCAGGGAGCCGCAACGGTTGCGGCAGGTTATGAGGATGAAGCGCTGATCCGCATGGAGAGCGGCGAGGTGATGCACTACCGTCCCCGCGAGCAAAAGCTTGCCGCGGAGCCACGGTTAGCCGGTGCGGTGAACATGGCTGTAGCCGGAGAGGGTACTTATCTGTTTACCCGGCAGGACGGGACGGTATGGGGCTTTGGGAAAGACGGGGACGGCTTGCTGGGTGCAGGCACGGGAACAGTGCTGGACCCTGTAAAGGTGGAGGGCCTCTCCGGTATTGTCGGTCTTGAGGCGGGCAACCACCATGCATTGGCCCTGGACAGACAGGGCCGGGTGTATACCTGGGGCCGGAATATGGATGGCCAACTGGGCAGAGTTCCGGTTATTCTGGAGCGTTGGGAGGACATGGGCGAGCTTCCCGGTGTGCGGAAGACGGTAGCTGCTCCCGGACGCCCATATTTTATTATGGAGGATGGAACCCTCCGCGTTATGCAGCCAGACCGTACCACTGCCGCTGTACAGGGCGCGGCGGACCTTAAGGATCTCCACTTTGTATCGGGTTACCCGGTAACTCTGGATACGGCGGGCAGAATCCTGCTGTGGGAAAAGGACTTTGCCTCCTCCAAGCCGCTGATGCTCTCCTATCCGGTGAAGGAGATGGCAGCCGGCGGTGACCGCCTGCTGCTCCTGGACGGCCGTGGAGAATTGGAGCTGGTTTTTGTGGAGCAGATTGCCGGCACCGATGGGCAAGCGGCCGCTGCAGCCGGCGCCACACCCGCTGCCGGACTGGTGCCTGCAGGCGCAGAAAAGGTGCCGGCTGAGGGGGGCTGGACCGGCAGAATCCGTTCCTTGTACGGCAATCCGTATGTGTTTATGGCCCTGACGGAGGACGGCAAGGTATTTTATGCGGACCGCTCCAAGGAGGGAGGATACCTGTTCCGTTCCGTTATTGGGCTTAATCCAGTCAAGGAGCTGTCGGTAGATGACTTTGTGTTCCACACCGCTGAGCCCTTGCAGGTATGGGCGCTGGAGGAAACCGGGGATCTCCGGGAAATTCGCCTCGACATGAACATGGAGTGGAAAAAAAACACCGGCAAGCTGGAGGTCCTGTCGGTGAGCCCCCAGGTGCAGCCTGCCCATACCCGGGAAATCGCCCGTATCAGCGGCAGTCTCAAGGTGCATAAGGACGGAACCGCCGACGAGGACCGGTACAAGATCAGGCTGAAGGCGGCGCTTCCTGCGCCAATTAAGTTTATATCCTCTTTTTATGATTACAATATCGAAGGGCCCGGGCTGCACTATCACGTGCTTGTGAACGCCCATAACCAAATTAGCCTCCTGGGCTACAATCCCTTCGGGCAAACGGATCCTGTACCGGGAAGGGTTCTATTCCGCTGATCCGCCGCTTCAGCTGGTAATGAAATCGCCGCCGTTAACATGGATAGTCTCTCCGGTGACATAACGGGAGTCATCCGAGGCCAGGTATACATACGCGGGCGCCAGCTCGAAGGGCTGCCCCGCCCGCTTCATGGGAGTGTCTGTACCGAATCGGGACACACGGGCGGCGGAGAAGCTGGAGGGAATCAGCGGTGTCCAGATGGGGCCGGGAGCCACTGCATTGACCCGGATGCCCTGCTCCACCACGTTCAAGGCCAATGAACGGGTGAAGGAAACCACAGCACCCTTTGTGGAGGAATAGTCCAGCAGCGTCTTTTCCCCTTGGTAAGCCGTAATTGAGGCCGTATTGACAATGGAGCTGCCGGACTTCAAGTGAGGCAATGCCGCCTGAGTCATGAAGAAGTAAGAGAAGATATTGGTGCGGAAGGTATGCTCCAGCTGCTCCTCGGTGATGTCCGTCAGCTTCTCCTGGGGATACTGCACGCCGATGTTGTTCACCAGAATATCCAGTCTGCCGAAGGTGGCGATGGCACAATCCACCACCTCCTGGCAGGCTTTTTTGGCTGTCAGATCCACGCGCATAAGAACACAGCTACCTCCCAGCTCCTCAATCCGTGCTCTGGTTTCCTCCGCATCCCGTTCCTCATACAGGTAGGGAATCACCAAATGGGCTCCTTCCTTGGCGAAGGCAATGGCTGTAGCCCGGCCAATGCCGCTGTCGCCGCCGGAGATGATAGCGGTGCGCCCCGCCAGCTTTCCGCTGCCCCGGTAAGCCGGATTTTCGAAGATGGGCAGCGGATTCATGACATACTCCAGACCAGGCTGGACCGGCTGGTGCTGGGGAGGGAAGGACACAGGCTCTTCCTTCCACATCTTTTTCTTACTGAAATACGGGTACACCGGATAACAATCCATACGTAAATAACCTCCGCAGCATATGGGATAAAAGCCTATGCCACCACCATATTCCCCAGAGGAGGGAGGGGTGAATAAGCCGGAGGGGAAATACTGGAGGACTGGCGGGAAAGGCCTGCGGTAAGGGTTGGTCTGGATAAAAACGGGATAAAATGTATAAGAATTCACCTATTCTATATTTTTTGCATAATAAAGGGATTGCTAAAAGAATGTCGAATTACTACGCAGGTCAATGGGTGCAAAGACCTATACACATAACGAGAACGAGGTCGGATTTGCGGGAGACGATATTATGAAACAGGATGATTTTCTCGGCTTGAATAACCGTCGGTGGAATCGGAAGTCTCTCAATTCTTTCTGGTGGGTATTGCTCCTGGTTCTGTTGGCGGAGGAGATTATGCTTCTGGTTGGCAGAGGAGGAAGCTGGGAGGCCCAATTGAGCTATATGATTATTCCCGGCGGCATCAACTTCGCCATTCTCTGTGTGGGCGAGCTTCTTTACCTGCGGCTGAAAAGCGCATACCACTGGGTTGTAGTCGGCATGACCACTCTGATCTGCTCCGTACTGATCGTGGCGCATCACAGCCTGGACTATATCCAGGCCTTGTGGATTTTACCGATTGTGGTTTCTATTATGTATTTCCAGCGCCGTTTTGTGGTCTATACAGCGCTTATGAATTTTGTCGCATTCCTGGCTGTGACAGCCTTGTTTCCAGTGCTGCGGGACCGGACATCCCTGGTGGAGTGGCTGGCTATCCCCGTTATCCTTGGGGTTTCCGCCTTTGTGGCTATGAATTCCATGGAAAGGGGCATGGAGCTCCTGCAGGAGCTGCGGATTGAATCGGTGGATAAGCAGAATCTGATGATCCAGAATGTGATTAAGGATAAGATGGTGAGAACCGATCCCCTGACCGGCTTGTACAACCGGGCGGCGTTAAACGAGCATCTGGAGATGCTCCTGCGGTATACGGATTCAGAAGGGTTCTCTCTTCATGTGGCCATGCTGGATGTGGATTTCTTCAAGTCGGTGAATGATACCTTCGGGCATCAGGCCGGGGATCAGGTGCTCAAGCGAATTGCTTCCGTTATCAGGGAGGGAGTGGGCAGCAGCGATTTTGCCGCCCGTTACGGCGGCGAGGAGTTTACCATCGTATTCACGGACCGGACGCTGGAGGAGGTCCGCCAGGTACTGGAGCGGATCCGGGGAAATGTGGAGCTTCTGGACCATCCGGAGCTGGAGAACCGGATGGTGACCATAAGCATCGGACTCCATCCCTATGGCAAGGGGATGGAGGGGGAGCGCCTTCTGGAGCATGCGGACGCTTATCTGTATCAGGCCAAGCGCAAGGGCCGCAACCGGATCTGCGACCATCTGACGTCGTCGGAGGCCTGAACGCTCAGCTACTCCTCTACCCCTTCCATGAAGTCCTCCAGACTGCGGTTGGCCTTGCTCTGATTGCACAGCGAACAGGCGCAGACGCAGTTCAGGGGGGTTGTGTGGCCGCCCCGGGAGCGGGGGAGGAGATGATCAATGGTGTCGCCGTATTCTCCGCAAAAATAGCAGGTATATTGATCCCGCATCAGGATGTAGCGCTTGAATTTCTTATTGGAGTACAGACGGCGGATGGTATGGGCGTTGACCACTACGGCGGCGTACTCCTTTACCAGGACGGAAGCAGTTTCTAAATCCGTCTCCTGCACCCAGCGGCGTCCCTTGTCCGTATGCCCGCGCATGCGGATAATGCCCTCCCGGGTAGGGCGCAGGGCAGACGCATCTGGTCCGGGCGGCTTGGGTGGCGGCTCCGGCAAGGGCCGCCTGCTGAGTCTGCGCAGGGGCAATTGGAGGGAATACTCCTCCCCTTGGAGGCCGGGAGCAGGGCAGGGGCTTCCGGCGTCAATTGCTCCTGATGCATGCGGCGTGAGCCCGGGGTTGTCCACCGCGGGAGCAGGGCTGCCCGATGCAGGCTCTGTGCTCTGCTGCGGGGCATGGCCCTCCTGGCCGGTGGGACGCCGGAGCTTTTTGGTTTTTTTGCGGCAGGAACGGCACATGCCGCGGCGGGCGTTCCGGCCTGAGCGCTTGCCTGTCCGCTTCATAAAGTGGGACAGGGGCTTAAGCATATTGCAGCGGGGACAGAGTCTTAACGCATCCGCCTCTTCTGCGGATTCCGCAGCCAATTCATCATCCCGCAGGGACTGGGGCTCCTGAAGCATGGGGGTACCTTCCTTTTTTATATAAGGGTGTGATTATGTTTTATTAGCACAGGCCTCTTGGAGAGCTTTTCCAAGGGCTATTTCTATTGTAGCGGATTTTGGCGGCGCGTGCATGTTGCGAATTTCATAGGCCGGGCAGGCATTTCCATCTTTGTGTCCCCATATGCTTATGGCATATGCCTTGTCAGTAACTTCTAGGAGGGGTCGCCTTGAGCATGCATGCAGTAGGGGATTTTGACGGAGATGGAATTTGGGAAGCGGCAGCATTGTCCCGAAGCCCGGACGGGTTATGGCTGACAGTCTACAAATATAGCGGCTGGGGCTGGGCAGAGACCGGCCGGTGGCGGTGGCCGGAGGTGGCGGTGCAGTCCTTATATGCGGTGCCTGCTGCCGTCAACGGGAGAAGCGGCCACAATCTGGTGCTGGGCTGGGCAGCAGAGACAGGCCCTTCGCTGTCGGTGATGGACTGGACCACGGAAGGGCCAGCCGAGCGTGTCCGCTACGCGGTGCCGGCCGGCGGAGAGGATGACCGCGCCTACCGGGCGCCGGCGCTGCTTCCCGCAAGCGTCAACACCACCTCCGGTCAATTATGGGGTTATGTGGACGGGGGCGGCAAGCTGCGGCTTCCGGCTGTTTATGATTATGCGGAGAGCTTCCAGAGCAATGGGCTTGCGGTCGTCTCCAAGGACGGCAAAAACGGGATCATCAACACCCGCGGTCAATTCGTTGTGGAGCCCCGGTTTGACAGCATTGGCCCATTCTCGGAGGGCAGAGCGGTTGTATCCGACAGTAAAGGGGCATATGTCATTGACGAGCAGGGCAGGCGGGTGACGCCTCCCGATAAGGTGTACTCCTACATCCAGGCCTACAGCGAGGGCAGGGCTTTGTTCTATCTGATGGGTCAGGGTGAAAGCACCGCATGCGGCTATCTGGACAGGGAGGGGGGAGAAGCCATTCCCGCCTCCTTCATGGAAGGGACGGATTTCCAGAACGGCAAAGCCGTCGTGAAGGTGAAGAACGGACTGTACCGGCTGATTGGCCTGAAGGGGGAAGCCCTCACAGAACTGCCCTATGCCTTCGTTGGCCCTCTTTCCGAAGGGGTAATGGCGTACCAGGCCGCCGAGGGAGGCAAGTACGGATTTGTGAATGAGCAAGGCGCCGCGGTTATTGCTCCGGCCTTTACCGGGGCACAGCCCTTCCAGGAGGGGCATGCGGTGGTCAATACGGCGGAGGATTACGGTGCTAATTACGGGCTGATTAACACAAGCGGCAAGTTCACCATTCCGGCAGGGTATGCGGACATCCGGCTCTTGGGCCAGGGCCGTGCGGCGTTGGGCAAGTCCATTGATCCGGCGAAGCCGTATCTGGGCACCCGCTATGCCATATCCGACCTGAACGGCAATTTGTATTCCAACTTTCAGTTCCTGGCGGTGGAGGACTTTAACCGGGGGGCGGCCTCTGTCCAGGATGCCAAGAACACCTTCTTCATCGGTCCTGACGGCAAGCGGATCACCCGTCTGCCCCTTGTTCCGGGAAGCGGCACCCTATCCTTAGAAGGCGGCCTGATCCGGGCCCAGGTGGATAACCGGCTGTCTTATCTGACTCCGGCAGGCCGGGTGGTATGGGCGCAAAACACCGTGATTCCACTGACGCTCCCGTACCTGGTGAAGGAGCTGAAATATAAGCCCAATAAGGATTATCTGGTTTATTATCCCCAGGTGGAGGGCATCACCCCTCCCTCTGTCCGGGAGCAGGTGAACCGGCGGCTGGCTGAGCTGTCCAAGGTGAAGCCTGTGCCCGCAGCACAGCAGCTGGAATCGTCCTATACCGGCGACTTCCAGGTGGTATTCTACCGCGGCAGGCTGCTGCAGCTCTTGCTGGAGGGTTATGACTACCCCTTCGGCGCAGCCCACGGCATGCCCTCCCGGGTATATCCGCCTGTCGATCTGGGATCAGGCCGGTTCTATGTATTGAAGGATCTGTTCAAGCCGGAAAGCGGTTACCTCAAGGTGCTTAGCGCCATTGTCAAAAAACAGATCGACAGCGGTGCCTATCCCTATGTCTGGCCGGATAATTACAAGGGCATTTCAGAGGATCAGCTGTTCTATGTGACGGAGAATGACCTCCATCTGCTGTTCACACCCTATGAGATTGCCCCTTACGCCGCGGGATTCCCCCAGTTCACTGTCCCTTTCACTGATTTGGACCCGATTCTGGACAAAAACGGTGCCTTCTGGCGCTCCTTTCACCCGTGAGTCCAGGCAGCCAGTCTTGCCAAACATCCGCACGGGTAGCCTCTGCCCCGGCGCGGCATCCTAACCCCATCACATTCCGGGGAGGACTGATGCTGTCCATGGGCACCAAGGCCAGTGATAGCAAGCGGGCTGTACTGTGCGCAAAAAACTACGTGTTTTTGGACGGAAGCTGGCGGCATAAAGGGGGCGGCCCCGGCTTTTCCGATTTCCCGGTCCAGGCGCTGGGAGATGCGGAATTCGCCGAGTCGCTGGACCGGTATGCCTCTGCTGTTTCCCGGAAGGTGAACGAAGCCCATTTGGGTAAAAAGCTGTTCGTGTTTAAGCCGTAGCCGGGGCTAACCTCCCGGCTTCTTTTTGTGCGTTTTTTAGACATTGCCAGCCCCCGGGACAGACTGTTAGAATAGGAACAAGTGTTTGAAAATTTGTAGAGTTGGAAGGGGACAATGGACATGAAAATAGCATTGCTGATTGTGGATATGCAGCTGGCTTATCTGGGGGATTGTGTGAAGGAAAGCGGGGCGGAGGATGCCTGCGAATATATCAATTACGTATCGGAGCGGCTGCGGGCCAAGGGACATTGCATCGTGCATGTGCGGCATCTCAGCCCAGGCCAGTCCAAGGATGATCTGGCCTGCGAGATTATTCCCCAGGTGAACATCGGGCAGGATGATCATACCGTCTGGAAAAACTTCAATAATGCGTTCTGGCAAACGGAGCTGGAGGAGCTGCTCCGCAAGGAAAAGGTGGATTTGGTTATCGTATCCGGCTTTTCGGCGGAATATTGCGTGACCTTCACCTATGGTGGCGGCACGGAGCGGGGCTTCAAAACGGTTATGCTGCAAAAAGGCATCGTCAGCAAAAATCCCTCCGTGGTCCCTGAGGTGACCCGGGACCGCAACATGATCTCCTACCCGGCTATTGATGCCATTCTGGAAGCCCAGTGAAAATTTCCGTTTCCGTCCGCGGATTGGCGGAGTATGCCCACCGGGCGGGGAGCATCGATGGAGGCTTCCGGACCGGCGCCCCGCTGGCGGAAGGCACCCGGATCCATAAGGCCATCCAGGCGGAATACGGGTCTGAGGACCGGACAGAGGTATTCCTGGCAGGGGAATTTCCCTTCGAGGAGCTTCTGTTCTGGCTGGAGGGACGGTGTGACGGGTTGCGGAGGAAAGGGGAAGAGCTCTTCATCGAGGAGATCAAATCTACCGCAGCGGCACTGGATACACCGGCCATTGCCGCAGGTCTGCCGGTCCATTGGGCCCAGGCCTGCATCTATGCCTATCTGTATGCCCGGCAGGAAGGGCTTGAGGCAATCGGGGTACGCCTTTTGTATGTCCATACCCTGACGGATCAGCGCCATGCTGTGGACCGCAGATTCTCCTCCGCGGAGCTGGAGGAGCTGGTTGCCGGGATGATTGCTGTTTATGCGCCCTTTGCCCGCATCACCGCTGCCCATCTGGCTTTGCGCGGGTCCAGCATCAAATCATTGCCCTTCCCGTATGCCGACTACCGTCCCGGCCAGCGCAAGCTGGCGGGAGCGGTCTATCAGGCCATTGGGGAAGGGCGCAAGCTGTTTGTCCGGGCTCCCACCGGCACGGGAAAAACCATGTCCACCCTGTTTCCAGCCATTAAGGCGGTTGGCGAGGAGGTGCTGGAGCGGGTTATTTATGTCACCGCGCGGACTACCGGACGTGCGGCCGCTGAGGAAGCGTTTGGGCTAATGGACAAGCAGGGCCTGGTGTTCCGCCGGGTAACACTGACTGCTAAAGAGAAAATCTGTTTCCAAGAGGAGGTCCGCTGCACGCCGGAGGCTTGTCCCTTTGCCCATGGGCATTATGACCGGATCAACGGGGCCATGCTGGATCTCCTGGGCCATGAGACAGCCATCACCCGCAGTGTTGTGGAGTGCTATGCCCGGGAGCACCGGGTCTGTCCCTTCGAGCTGTCGCTGGATGCGGCTTATGAGTCGGATGCCATAATCGGCGACTATAACTACGTGTTCGATCCGGTGGCGGCGCTGAAGCGGCTGGGAGACGGCGACCGCAAAAAAACCGTGGTATTGGCGGATGAGGCTCATAATTTGCCGGATCGGGCCAGGGCCATGTACTCTGCTGTATTGGACAAGTCCGCCTTTCTCCAGCTGAGGCGGAGCTTCAAGGGCTCTGCAGGCCTTTACCGGTCCGCCCGGGCCATTAACGCCTGGTTTATCTCCATGCGCAAAAAGCTTCAAGAAGGTGGAGATTCGCTCCTCGCTGCGCCCCCGGAGGAGCTGGCGCCCTTACTGGAGGAGTTCCGGCAGGAGGCGGAAGGGCTGCTTGCATCCGGGGCTGCGCTCCAGAATGGCCCTGCGGACAGTCTGCTGGCGAACACCTATTATGCGGTGCTGGGTTATCTCCGCGTGGCCGGTTGGTTCGGGGAGGAGTATGCCGTTTATCTGGAGGAGGACCGGCATGAGCTGCGCCTGCGGCTGTTTTGCCTTAATCCGTCCAAGCAGCTGGAGCAAGCGGGCAAGGGCTTCCGCAGCCACATATTTTTCTCCGCCACGCTGTCCCCTATCCGCTTTTACCAGGAGCTGCTGGGCGGGGGAGAAGAGGATTACGGGCTGGCGGTCCCGTCTCCCTTCCACAGGGAGCAATTGCGGGTGCTGCATGCCCCCGTCTCTATCCGTTACCGGGACCGGGAGCACAACATCAGTCCTGTTGCCGGATTGATCGCGGAGCTGCTTAAGCAGCAGTCGGGCAATGCCATTGCGTTCTTCTCCTCCTATGATTACATGCGCAAGGTCCATGCCCGTTTTATGGAGGAGTTTCCAGCCACCGGCCGTCAGGTGCTCCTTCAGGAGGCGGGTATGGGAGAGGAGGAGCGGGATGCATTTCTCGCCTGCTTCCGCCCGGACGGGGAGATGCCGGTATTGGCGTTTGCGGTGCTGGGCGGCATTTTTTCTGAGGGGATCGATCTGCCTGGGGACAGGCTGAAGGCTGTGGCCGTAATTGGAACCGGGCTGCCCCAGTTGGGGCTGGAGCGCAATTTGATCAAGGATTATTACAACCGCCGCGGACGTGACGGGTTCCAGTATGCTTATGTGTACCCGGGGATGGGCAAGGTGCTGCAGGCCGGAGGCAGGCTGATCCGGTCGGAAACCGATACGGGAACCCTGCTGCTGGCGGATGACCGGTACCGGCAAGCTCCTTACTGGGACTTGCTCCCGGATGAATGGAAGCCTCCCGAGCTCATGCCCTTACGCAATACTTGGAACAATCAGGAAGGTTGAACTCCGCCTCTTTGAGCCATATTACCCTTGTCTCCCTTTTGTGGGGGAAACAGAGGATAATCGTGACCAAGGGGTGAACAGCATGAGGCGTTTAATGGCGGTTGCCGCGGCGGTGGCCATACTGGCAGGTATGCCTTCGGCAGCATTGGCTATGGACGGGACAGCGGTTAGAGCGCAGCAGGAAAACACGGGAAGGTCCTACAGCTTCGGATTCTACAGAAGCAAAAACGGGCAGCTTCCCTCCATTGCCCAAGAGGGCTTTATGGACGTGCTGAAGCGGCATAATGCCATTTTCTTGGGAAACACGGAAGAGAAAGAGCTTTACCTGACCTTTGACAACGGATACGAGAACGGATTTACGCCGGGGATTCTGGATGTGCTGAAGGAAAAACAGGTGCCTGCGGCTTTTTTCGTCACCGGCCACTATATTAAGGATCAGCCGGAGCTGATCAAGCGGATGGCTGCGGAGGGTCATACGGTGGGCAACCACTCCTGGAGCCATCCTGATATGAGCACCCTTGGCGCGGCCCGTATAGCAGAAGAGCTGGAGAAGGTCCGATCCGGGGTGGAGGCGTTGACCGGCGAGAAGACGATGAAATATCTCCGGCCGCCCCGGGGGATTTTCAGCGAGCGGGTGCTGTCCGAATGTGCCGCCCAGGGCTACACCAGCGTGTTCTGGTCCATTGCTTATAGGGATTGGGAGCCGGACAAGCAGAAGGGGGCGGATTATGCCTATAACCGGGTTATGGAGCAGCTCCACCCCGGCGCGGTTCTGCTCCTTCATTCCGTATCGCGGGATAATGCCCAGGCGCTGGGCCGGATCCTTGACGAAGCCAAAACCCGGGGCTATACCTTTAAGCATTTGGATCAGCTGACGGTCCGCACCTACAGGTAGGTAAACATCCGAGAAAAGCGAAAGTCCCTGCTCCGCTGCATGCGGATTCAGGGACTTTTGGGTTGTTCGGTTTTGCAGTTGATGCGTTTGAAGAACAGTACACAGAAGGTGCGGGTTGCCACAAACGTCACCAAAAGCGACAGCCAGGTGGTCCACCAATGCCAGTGGATATAACGGACCAGATCCGTGTACCGCTCCAACAGAACTTCGGGGACGGTCAGGCCCGTGCAAAAGGCTGCATAATAGAGCAGCTTGCGAAGCCGGGTGCCTTTTACCGGATAATAAGCGTTGAACAATGCGCATATAACCGGATATGCCATGTATTCATAGGTGAAACTCGTCCGGTTGACACTGGCCAGCATCCGTACCGGATATTCCAGCAGCCCGTATTCAACGGCAACCAGGCCCAGCAGGTAGGTGAGGGATTGTTTAAACAGGTAGGCAATCAGAGCCAATCGTCTTTTATCCCGGGGAATAAGGAATAAAAGCAGGAAAGAAAGCACCCAGACACCCAGCAGGATCCAATAATCCAATCTCAAGCAATCCTCTCCTCCGACTGCAGATATGCCGGACTCCGGAAGATCCATTTGGTGACACCTATGGAAATGAGAAAAAGGACAACCACTGTGGACCAATCCAGCAGCAAATTGTAATGATAAGCGGCAATAAGCCGGGTATAGCGCATCAGTATAATGCGGAAGATGACCACTGCCGTGGGCCATGCCAGGGTATATAAGCCTTTTTTCCAAAATGGGCCACTGGGTTCAAACAGGATACAGAAGCCGCAAACGGCGGGGTAAACAAGGTATTGCAAGGTGAAGCCCGCATCTGTGGCTTTGGGAAATTCCCGTACGGGATACGTGAACATGCCCAGCCGGCAATGGATCAGGACATTCAGCCAAGTCACATTCTGGGCCATCAGGTATCCGGCGGCAAACCGGCGCCAATTTGTGCGGTTCAGCAGGAGCAGGGCGGCTGCGGTGACAATAATCCAGCCAGCAATCAAAATCAAGCGTTCTCTCGTCATGTCGCGGGGTCTCTCTTTGGAGAAAGATGGTTGTACGCTTTTAGTATAACCATGCCGTTTATCTCCATACCCGGCAAGGACTTTATAAGGACGGCATATTTTCGGGGGAGGGAGCAGGAATTTGAGGGCAGGAAAAAGAAGTAAATCAATTGACGCAGCCGCGTAAAGTTGATATGATTCAAATATTATAATACCTACATGATTACTCGGGATATGTTTGGTTGTTTTGTAAGTCCGCCAGTCTGAGCCTTGCCACACCAAAAACCGGGAGGAATTTATCCATGTCGCAAGAACGCCAACTGCAGCCTGAAACTCTGGCCATCCATGCCGGACAATCCATTGACCCTACCACATTGTCCCGAGCCGTACCGCTTTACCAGACCACGTCCTACGGCTTCCGGGATACGGAGCACGCGGCGAATTTATTCGCCCTGAAGGAATTCGGTAATATCTACACCCGGTTAATGAATCCCACAACGGATGTGTTCGAGCAGCGGGTCGCCGCCCTGGAAGGAGGCGTGGGTGCATTGGCTACCGCCTCAGGATCAGCCGCCATTACATACTCCATCCTGAATATTGCCGAAGCCGGAGATGAGATCGTTTCCTCAGCCACTCTGTACGGCGGTACTTACAACTTGTTTGCCCATACCCTGCGGAAGCTGGGAATCAAGGTAACCTTCGTGGATGCCTCCAATCCGGAGAACTTCCGTGCGGCCATTACAGATAAAACCAAAGCACTGTTTGCTGAAACCATCGGTAATCCCAAGGGTGATGTGCTGGATATTGAAGCGGTCGCCGCCGTTGCCCACGAAAACGGTATTCCCTTGATCGTGGATAATACCTTCCCCAGCCCCTATCTGCTGCAGCCTATTAAATTCGGTGCCGACATCGTTGTCCATTCCGCCACCAAGTTTATCGGCGGGCATGGCACCTCCATCGGCGGTGTGATTGTGGACGGAGGCAAGTTCGACTGGAGCGCTAACGGCAAGGTCCCCGGTCTGACAGAGCCGGACCCCAGCTAACACGGTGTGGTCTACACGCAGGCTGTGGGGCCCATCGCCTATATTATCAAGGCCCGGGTGCAGCTGCTCCGCGACACGGGCGCGGCCATCTCGCCCTTCAACTCCTTCCTGCTCCTGCAGGGGCTGGAGACTCTGCATTTGCGGCTGGAGCGCCACAGTGAGAATGCGCTGAAGGTTGCCCGGTACCTGGAGGACCACCAGGCGGTGAAGAGCGTCAGCTATGCCGGCCTGGAGAGCCATCCTTCATATGAGCTGGCCCGCAAGTATCTGCCTAAGGGGCAGGGGGCGATTCTGACCTTTGAGATCAGCGGCGGCGTCGAGGCCGGCAAAAAGCTGATCAATGCCGTCAAGCTTTTCTCCCACCTGGCCAATGTAGGGGACTCCAAGTCCCTGATCATCCATCCTGCGAGCACTACCCACCAGCAGCTGTCGGAGGAGGAGCAAATTTCTGCAGGTGTGGAGCCCGGGCTGATCCGGTTGTCCATCGGAACCGAGGCGGTTGAAGACATTCTGTTCGATCTGGAGCAGGCGATTGCAGCCAGCCAGCAATAAGGAACCGCTCTGTAGTTATTAACCTTATATAAACCAAAAAAACTGCTTCCCGGCATCGGCCCGGGGAGCAGTTTTGATTAGGTCTGTTAACGTTATATGATACCCCTTAGAGCTGCGTTATCTTGGGTACAGCCTGGAGCAGCGGAACGAGGTTGGAGGCTGCACTCCCGGGACCGCCGGATGGCATCGTAATGGTGGTGGTAACTGCTGCCGTTTTGCGGGTAGTCTTAGGGCGCGAGCCAATTTCGCCGATTTGCAGGCAATTCCATTCCATCTCATTTTGGGACTCATCCGTCCGCACGAGTGACCACTGGTAATCCTGGTCGAACAGATACAGAGTCGGCGGGCATTGCTCCAGATTGGCGGCGATCTCCTTGTAGCGGGTAATACATACTCCGCTGGTGCGGGCAAAGGGTGAAGCCGCTTCCAAATAACGGTGATCCCAATACACCAGAACTTCGTCCAGCTTGTGGGAATAGCTTTTGAGGGTCTGCTCCGAGATAATATAAGGACGGCGCCTGCGCTCGGTAGCATAATAATCCCACAGGGAGTAGCCGCTGTTCCGGTAGCCCTTGTTGCGCCGGAGCTTCTCCAGCATCATAAAGGTATGGACGGACATTCTCTCCTGGTCAAGGAACGTCTGGATATAACGGGACAATGCCTGCTCCGACAGCTTGGGGCTTAAGGGTTGGAGAACAATATCTGGCATGGGGCATCCACCTCCGGTATGCGGCGCCCGCTGCAGTGCGAGCTATATGGGCAGCCTGCTTGGTGTAAGGATCCGCGAGAGCTGTCTCAACAGTCATTATACCCCATGGAAAAGCATTCTGGCACCACATTCTATAAAATATTGGAGGAGGTTGGCGGATATGACAGAAAGCCTTGTGCGGCTTGCAGTGCCGCAGGATTACAGCTTCGGGCATTCACTGGGGTACTTGAAGCGTAATGAATCGGAATGCCTTCATCAGGTGGAGGGCGGGACGGTGTACAAAGCGCTGAGGGTCGGAAATGAAACGGTGTTCCTGGCGATTGAAGAGGAGCAGACTGGCAATGAGCTTCTTGTCCGCTTTCTGAATGGAAGTCCTTCTGCCGCGCTGCGGGACGAAGCGGTGTCCTTTGTCCGGGAATGGCTGGACCTGGATTCCCAGCTGGAGGACTTCTATGCCTTATGTGCCGGGGATCCGGTGCTGCAGCCTGTAGCGGAGCAGTACAGGGGCTTGAGGCTGGTAGGAGTGCCCAGTCTTTTGGAGGCATTATGCTGGACGGTCATCGGGCAGCAGATCAATCTTTCCTTCGCACACACCCTGAAGAAAAGGCTGGTGGAAACCTACGGGGAGAGTCTGGAGCATGAGGGCCGCAAATACATGCTCTTTCCCGGCGCTGACCGCCTGGCCGCTCTTCCTCCTGAGGAGCTTCAGCTGCTGAAGTTCAGCCGGTTCAAAGCGGAGACGCTGCTTACTGTGGCCCGGTTAATCGCAGAAAAAGAGCTGTCCAAGGAACAGCTCCTGCAAATGGGGGACTTCCGGCAGGCGGAGGAACGGCTGATGGAGGTGCGGGGAATCGGTCCGTGGACCGCCCAGTATGTGTCCATGCGCTGTCTGCGCAACCCGGATGCATTCCCGTTGTCTGATGTGGGGCTGCACCATGCCATCCGCATGAGGCTGGGCCGGACGGAGAAGCCTGCCCTGCCTGAAGTGGAGGCGATGAGCCGTTCCTGGCAGCCATGGCGTGCTTATGCAACCTTTTATCTATGGAGAACGCTGTATTAACTTCAGTCAGGTGGCGGAGATCCGGTGCATGATCAGCTCTTCCACCGGCTCATTATTTACCAGATGCTCCATCACGATGCGCTCAGCGTCATCTGTGGTCAGGTTGTAATACCAAATGCCATCCGGGTATACCAAGGCGAATGGGCCGTTTCCGCACAGACCTAAGCAGTTGGTTTTGCTCAGCTTAATTTCCTTGTGGATACCCGCCTCAACCAGCTTCTCCTTCATCGCTTCCATCACTTCGCTGGACTCCTGGCCCTCACAATGCTCGCTGCCGCAAAAGAAAACATGCTTCTTCATCGCCCTCAACCGCATATTCATGGTTACCCTCTCCTCACTATGGGATGTTACTTTCCATCTCTCTGGCTTGATTATAGCGAATTTTCGGGAAAGGGAAATCACTTCTATCTCAATGTTGCTTAAAATGTAACATGTATCCCTGAATATATAACTCGTTATGTTATAATAGTGTCATATAATTTATTTTCGGATCCGGACCTCCGTGCCGATCTGCACCTTCGCCTGCAAATCAAGCACATCAGGATTAAACATCCGGATGCATCCATGGGAGCTCCGCTTTCCGATAGAGTCCGGACGGTTGGTTCCATGGATGCCGTAATGGGGTTTGGACAACCCCATCCAGAAGGCACCAAAGGGGCCCCCGGGATTGGGCTGTTTGTTGATGATCCTGAACGTTCCATCGGGTGAAGCGGAGGCAATGGTGCCGATCCCCACGGGATAAGACTTCACCACCCGGTCTCCCTCCAGCAGATGCAGCATAAACTGCGACATATCGACAATAATCCAATAACGGGGCGGCATAAGCATCCTCCTGTTCTTCCTCAAGCCTTCATGTCTGGCTGTTGACAGCATATGCCGGCTTCGTGGGCTGGTGACAGGGTGGTTATTATGGATCAAGCCTAACGTAAAAAGAATTCAAATGTAATTTAAATTATTGATGGCTTCAATTGGTATAAAGGGTTGTGAAGAAGAATGTCGAATGAAGGTAAGAAAGTTACCGAATCAAACAGCTTAGACTTACATGTGGAAAGGAAGCGAGCAAATGTTACTTCGTAAAATGAAGTTGGGACCTAAGATTTTTCTGATGTTTTTGCTGCTGCTGCTTATGATGGCGGTCACTATGTCTCAAATGTTCCTGATGATGCTCAAGGACGGCATCCGTGATGAGGTATCGCAGAATGCAATCGGCACCAATGCTCTTGCTTTAAAATATATGGATACCCGGTATCCCGGTGAGTGGTCCGTCAAGGCCGACGGCTTTTACAAAGGCGCCCAGAACATGAGTGGCAATAATGAAATTCTTGATGAAATCAAAACGGCAACAGGGAATATGATAACCCTTTTCCAAGGCAATACCCGGGTGGCAACCACTGTTCTGAAGGAGGACGGCAGCCGGGCTGCGGGAACCACTGTTGATCCTGCTGTGGAAGAGGTGGTATTGAAGCAAAGCGGAGCCTACGAGGGAACCGCCACTATTCTGGGGGAGGAATACCAGACCTCCTACCTGCCGCTAAAAAACGCAGGCGGGGAAACCATCGGCATTCTATTCGCCGGAACCTCCGAAGCTGCAGTGCTCCAGCACGCTAATGAAGCCATGCGGCTGGTGTGGATCATCCTGGCCGGGGTGCTGGTGGTATCGGTTGTGGCCATCTTCTTCTTCGTCTGGGGCTTGTCCCGCCGGATCGGAAGGCTGAAGACCTCCCTGGAGGCTGCCGGACAAGGAGATTTCACTGTGGAGGTAGCAGACCGCTCCTTGGATGAGATTGGCATGCTGGTGAACAGCTTTAACCGGATGCGCGACGGGTTGACACGCCTGATTCAAGGGGCGGCTGCCACTGCCGAACAGGTAGCCGGCACAGCGGAAATCCTCACCGTAAGCGCCGATGAAACCAGCAAGGCTACGGAGCATATCGCCATGTCTATCCAGGATATTTCCGCCGGGGCTGATTCCCAGCTGAGTGCAACTAACGAAAGCGGCAAGCTTATGCAGGATATTGCCGCGGGCATGAACACCATCGGCGCGGATTCCCGCGAAGCGCTGGACAAAACCTCGGTGGCAGGCCAGCTTGCAGGAGAAGGGGCGCAGGCCGTTCAGCGCACGGTGGCTCAGATGACACAAATCCACGGAGCCGTGGACCAATCGGATACGGCGATCCGCAGCCTGGCCCATCGCTCAGAGCAAATCGAGGAGATGGTGAAGGTGATTGCCGGTATTGCGGTGCAAACCAATCTCTTGGCCTTAAATGCGGGAATCGAAGCGGCACGGGCCGGAGAGTCCGGCAGAGGCTTTGCTGTGGTGGCGGGTGAAGTGAAGAAGCTGGCAGAGGGCTCCCGGAGCTCTGCGGAAAAGGTTGCGGTACTCATCGGCGATATCCGTGCGGATATTGAGCGGACCGTAGGGTCTATGGTCCAGGTGAAGAATCAGGTGAATGGAGGCATGGCGGCGGTTGAGGAAACCGACCGGAAGTTCGGCGAAATCGTCCAGGCCGTGAAGGAAGTGGAGACCAAGGTCCGGGAAACCACGCGGATTACCAATGTTATCGTAGAGCAGGTGGAGGAGGCCGAGCAGACCTTCGGCGGTCTGGAGGAAGTAGCGCGCAGCACCTCCATGAACACCCAGACGGTAGCCGCTTCGTCGGAAGAGCAATTGGCTTCCATGGAAGAGGTGTCGGCATCCTCTGCCGACCTGTCTCGTCTGGCGGACAGCCTGCAGGAGCTGCTGCAGCAATTTAAAGTAAAGGGATAAGCGGCGGGGCGTCAGGCGCCTCGCGGTAAACGGCAGGCCGTCCGGATGGACGGCCTGTTTTGTACGCTGCGGGAGCCGCTGCTTCTGTATGTCACAGCACTTGATATTAGCCGCGGCGCACTGGCAGGAGCTTTCCCGGCCCCGGTCCCAAATCCGGCACAGTGTGCTATAATAAGCCTTTAGTGCGACAAAGCAATGACTGAAAATTTGCGGGATTGAGCAGGAGGATAAGAAGGATGAACACCAAAGGATTTACCTATGCCTTGTTGGCATATTTAGCGTGGGGATTTCTCCCGCTTTATTGGAAGGCGCTGGATGAGGTGCCTGCGTGGGAAATATTGGGACACCGTATGGTATGGTCGCTTGTATTTTTGATGGGGATTATTCTCGTATCCCGCCGCTTCAGTGAATACCGGCAGGTGGTCAGGAACAAACGGACGGCCCGTTACCTGGGGCTGGCATCTGTTCTCATCAGCACCAACTGGCTGGTATTCATCTGGGCGGTAAACAACGGCCATATGGTGGAAACCAGTCTGGGCTACTATATGAATCCGCTGCTGAATGTAGTTTTGGGCGTACTGTTCCTAAAGGAAAGGCTCCGCGCCGGACAATGGGCGGCGATTGCCCTGGCCTTTACCGGTGTAGCTGTGGTAACCATCGAGCACGGCCGCTTGCCATGGGTATCCCTGGTGCTGGCGGGCAGCTTTGCCGTATATGGCCTGATTAAGAAAAAAGCCAATGTGGACGCCACTCTCGGTCTGGCGTGGGAGACCACCTTTGTCGCTCCCATTGCCGCTGTTTATCTGCTATTCACCCAATTCACGGGACACGCCGGCACGGTCGGGCTGGATGCCTGGCACTGGATTCTGCTGCTGCTGGCAGGCGGGGCTACCGTGATGCCGTTGTTCTGGTTCGCCAAAGCGGCAAGCACTCTGTCCTTGTCCACCATCGGCTTTATCCAATACGTAGGTCCGACCATTACCCTGATTCTCGGTGTAGCGGTGTATCACGAAACCTTTGATACGGCACGCTGGATCAGCTTTGGCCTGATTTGGGCGGCGCTCTTTGTCTATACCTGGTCCTCGCTGCGGGCCGCAGCTCAAGCAAGCCGGGCCCGGGCGAAAGCCTGCGAAGCAGCCTGATACAAGCGGCATGATACAACCTGACTGGTACGTGAAGCTGCTTCACACGGTCAGTGTCCACATGCCTGCCCATTCGGGAACAACAGACGTTCCATTGGCAAGCGCCTGCCGGGACAAGGCTTCCCCGAAGAAGAAATTCGTGAGCTCCGCTGCCTCTTCGACGCTGCTGAAGGTATAGTCCAGCTGGAGCAAGGAAAAGGAGAAGCCGTACGTCTCCTCTAGCTGGCGGTAATAGCGGGTGAGAAAATCCGGTGGCTGCGGCCCGTTGGTGCCGGTCCCCATGGTTTCAAAAATGATAATGGTTCCTCCCGGGCGGAGAATCCGCCGGAATTCAGCAATGGTCTGCTCCAGGGATATCTGCCAGTCCGCATGATTGCTGCTGGCCAAATAGCAGATGCTCCAGCCTGCAGTCACCAGATCAGCGGAGCTGTCCGCTACAGGCAAACTGCGGTGATCGGCAGTGCCACAGTGGAAACGGTCTGCAGGCAGCAGAGCGGAAACCTTTTCCTGGGTCAGGCTGAGCATGGCCTCCGAGCGGTCAAATACCGACAGTGTGCGGGCATAAGGAGCCAGAACGGAAGCCAGGCGGCCAGTGCCGGCTCCTGTGTCTACGATGTCCAGCCCCTCCAGGGAGCGGATAGCAAGAATTGCGGGCAGGAGGCTGGGCTGGCAGGATGTCATACGGTCGTAAAGCTTGGCTTGCCTGTTATAAACCTGGTCATGATCGGGCATGTGAATGTTCCTTCCTGTATGGAGTCGCCGGCCGGCGGTGATTTCACTATACAGGTTCACGCTGCGTGAAGGTCAACAGGGTTTTGCCGCAACAAGCACATGGACCTGGCTATGCCCCGGAAGCGGGTGAAGCTGGAGCTGCAGGCGGTCAAGAGCGGCAGCGGCGAAGGACCAGGCCTCCTCCGGAAGAAGGGCGCAGATGGCGAAGCGCCCTCCGGGCTTAAGAACCCGCAGCAGCTCGGAGAGCGCTTGGCTCCGCTCTTCGGGTGCAAGCAGATGAAAAACATAGCCGCTTGCAGCAAAATCGAAGGTGCCCGCATCATACGGAATGGCTAGAGCGTTGCCGAGCTTGGTTTCCATCATGGGGAATTTGCGCCTGCATACCTGCAGCATTCTCCGGGATTGGTCAATCCCCTTCATGACAGCCCCGTGTCTGCTAATGGATTCCGCCAGATTGCCGGTGCCTGTCCCGATGTCCAGGCCGGACTCGCCGGGCTTCGGGTCAAGCAATTGAGCCATCAGCCGAATGGCGTCTCCGTAGCCGGGATATTGGGCACTGCCCTCTGTCACTAGAGCATCAAAGCCTTCGGCTTGAAGATCGAAGCGGTAATGGTCGGCCCAGCTGCTGCGGAGCTCCCGCTGCTTGCGCAGATCCCCTGCCTGGTGGTGAAGTAACGGCGTCAGGCTAATGCCCTCATGGGAGAAGCTGCGGATCAGCTCCTCATTCATCCGGATCTGGCTGTCCAAATCCAGGCGCCGGGCATACAGGAGAGAACGCTGGAGCTCCAGCAAATAGAGACTTTCCTCCTGCCGGCCCATCCCGTGGGTTTCCAGCACATTGCGCAGGTCGGGAATAGACAAACCGGCTTCCCGGAGCACAAGGATGGTCTCCAGGCGGAGCAGGTCATGTTCGTTAAAAAGGCGGTATCCGTTAACAGGATCCTTGGTGAAGGTGAGCAGTCCCTTTTCCTCATAAAACCGGATGGTTCTGGTGCTGACGCCAAGACGGTGGGCCGCCTCTGTAATATGGAAGATATTCATATCAATACTCCTTCGGGGGCTGGTAGGGGCAGGAATTATGGCCGGAATCGGCCTCTTTTTCCAGTATAACGGCAGTGGGGAATGAGAACCAGATTGCAGGAGAGAGAAAGGGGCGGGAATTAAATGAACATTAGGGAAATGGGGAGCTTGCCTGTAGATGAAGCGCTGCCCCTACTGAAAAAAGCTCTCGACCATGGAACCGGAGCGGTGCTGGTAGCGCCCCCCGGCGCAGGTAAAACCACCCGGGTGCCGCTGGCGCTTCTTGGGGAGCCATGGGTAGAGGGCAAACGGATTCTCATGCTGGAGCCCCGGCGGCTGGCGGCCCGTTCGGCGGCCCGCTACATGGCGGCAATGCTGGGTGAGCAGGTTGGGCAAACGGTAGGCTACCGTGTGCGCATGGACACCCGGGTGGGACCGAAAACCCGGATTGAAGTCATCACCGAAGGGGTGCTGACACGAATGCTTCAAGAGGATCCGGAGCTTGCAGGGGTGGCGGCGGTGCTGTTCGACGAGTTCCATGAGCGCAGCCTTCATGCAGATCTGGGGCTGGCGCTGTGCCTGCAATCCCAGGAGCTGCTCCGCGGAGATTTGAAGCTGGTGGTTATGTCTGCCACGCTGGAGGCGGAGCCGGTGGCGGCGCTGATGGGGGATGTGCCGGTTGTGGTCAGCACAGGCCGGGCTTATCCGGTGGAAACACGCTACACCTCCAAGCGTCCGGAAGGGCGCTTGGAGGACCGGACGGCTGCTGCTGTGGCGGCTGCCCTGCGGGAAAGCCAGGGGGATATTCTGGTGTTCCTGCCGGGAGCAGGTGAAATCCGCCGGACAGAGGTTCGGCTTACTTCCCTCTTGGGCGGCGGGTCAGGCGGTGCGGTGAGGGTGCTTCCGCTTCACGGCACCCTACCGCAGGAGGCCCAAGATCTGGCGCTGGCCCCCGCTGAGCCGGGGCTGCGCAAGGTGGTGCTGGCCACCTCCATAGCCGAAACCAGCCTGACCGTGGACGGCGTCCGGGTTGTGGTGGACGCAGGGCTCTCCCGTGTGCCGCGATTTTCGCCGCGGACCGGAATGACCCGGCTGGACACGGTGCCGGTGTCGGTTGCCTCTGCCGACCAGAGGAGGGGCCGCGCCGGGCGGCAGGGCCCTGGCATCTGCTACCGGCTGTGGCCGGAGCAGGACCAGGGGCAGCTGCCCGCCCGCACCTCCCCGGAGATCCTGGAGGCGGATCTTGCGCCGCTGTGCCTGGAGCTGGCGGCCTGGGGCGCCGCGCCCGAGGAGCTGCGCTGGCTGGATGCGCCGCCTGCGGCAGCCTTAGCCCAAGCGCGGGCGCTGCTCCGGCGCTTAGGTGCACTTGGGGCGGACGGAGCCGTTACGCCCCACGGCAGAGCTATGGCCGGGCTGGGGCTCCATCCCCGGCTGGCCCATATGGCATTGAAGGCCCGGGAGCTGGGCCTTCACGCCCTGGGCTGCGAGCTCGCCGCCTTGCTCGGCGAGCGGGACGTGCTCCGCGCGGCGGAGGGGGCCCCGCCCAATGCGGATTTGCGCCTGCGTGTCGAGGCGCTGCGCCACGCCGGAGGCGAGGCCCGCAGTTTGGGATTGCGGGCCGATCCGGCAGCCCTGGCGCGGGTGCGCCAGGAAGCCTCGTGGTGGAGGCGGGAGTTGGACTCCCTCCCGGCCCCGGCCGGACCTGGCACCACCACTCCGCTGGCTTCGTCGGCACCTGCTCCCACTGGGTATGGCACCACCACTCCGCTGGCTTCGTCGGCATCTGCTCCTGCCGGACCTGGCGCTGCCTCCCCGCTGGCTGAGCCCGTACCTGCTTACGCCGGACCTGGCGGGGAGCTGGCCTATTGCGGGCTGCTGCTTGCCTTTGCTTATCCGGACCGGATTGGCCAGTTGCGCTCCCGGGGGCGGTATCTTTTGTCCAATGGGCGGGGAGCGGAAATGGCGGCCGATCAGCATCTTGCAGGTATGCCTTATCTGGTTGCAGCGGAGCTGGATGACCAGGGGACGGACAGCAGAATTTACTTGGCTGCGCCAGTCGAGCCTGGTCATTTGGAAATATATTTGAAGGAAAGTGTGGAGGAAGAGGAGACGGTGGAATGGGAAGAAGCGGCGCAAGCGGTGCGGGCCAAAAGATGTCTGCGGCTGGGTGCGCTAATTTTGAAGGAGAAGCCGCTTCAAAATCCTCCGCCCGCGTTGGTGGCTAAGGCGCTGCTTGCCGCTATTGCCAAGGAGGGAACGGAGGCACTGCCTTGGACGAAGGCATCCACGCAGCTTTTGCAGCGATTGCGCTTTATGCATCTTGCGGACCCCTCCTGGCCGGATGTGTCGGAGGAAACCTTGCTTGCCACTCTGCCGGACTGGCTGGGACCCCATGCCGAAGGCATGCGCAGCAAGCAGGATGTGACCCGGCTGAATCTGGGGGAAGCATTAACCGGGCTGCTGGACTGGAGCCGCCGCCAGGAGCTGGACCGTTACGCGCCGACTCATCTTCACGTGCCCAGCGGCTCGCGGATACCGGTGGATTACACCGATCCTGCCCAACCCTTTATGGCAGTTCGGCTGCAGGAGCTCTTCGGCTTAACCGAAACACCGCGGATCGGCGGCGGACGGGTGCCGGTGGTGATTCACCTGCTTTCCCCAGCCCAGCGCCCGGTGCAAGTCACCCGGGACCTGGCGGGCTTTTGGCGGGAAACCTACTTTGACGTGAAAAAGGACCTGAAGGGGCGGTACCCCAAACACTACTGGCCGGATAATCCTCTGGAGGCCATCCCCACCAACCGGGTCCGTCCCAAGCTGCAAGACAAATAGATTAACCGACAGTTAAACCGACTTCCATAAGACAAAGCTTGTGGTGGGGCTAGTTCAGCTAGCTTGGCAGGTGTGCAGCGTCCCCCTTTCCGTCCACTATCCCTTTAGCTCAGGAAAAGTTAAGGGGCTTGGCGCTCTGCCCTGAGTCAAGGTGATAGTTAGAGGTATAGAGATTCTCTGCCTGAGCTAAGGGGATAGCGTGCGAAAGGGCAGCGAAAGCCACTAGGAGCCCACTCTATCTGGCCGTCATTCATAAGACAAGCTTGCGGTTGAGCTGTTTCAACTAGCGTGGCAGTTGTGCAGCGGCCCCTTTCCGTCCACTATCCCATTAGCTCAGGGAAAGTAAGGGGTTTGGCACTCTGCCCTGAGTCAAGGTAATAGTTAGAGGTACAGAGATCCTCTGCCTG
>JAQSYT010000209.1 GCA_029256065.1 Paenibacillaceae bacterium | reverse complement strand
GGTGGAGTCAGCGCAAAATAACTGCATTTTTGCAGGATAACCCACCAAATGGGGCATCTCAGCTGAATATAACTGCACTTTTGCAGGATAGCCTGCCGCGCGGTGCTCGAACACCAGTAAAAAGTTTGTTAACCAGCAAGCTCCGCAAGCCAGCAGCAGCTCCTCGAGCATCATGCAGTCCCACGAGCATCATGCAGTCCCACGAGCATCATACAGTCCCACGAGCATCACAAAAACCGCCGGAGATTCGTCTCCGGCGGTTTTTGCATTGCATTAGGAGCCGCTGCAACAGCGCGGCGGATCAGGTTCATCTCTGCTTCCGCGGCAGCCGGATGGCGAAGGTGGTGCCTTCGCCTACAGTGCTCTCCACCCAGATGTCGCCGCCGTGGGCTTCCACCAGGGACCTGGAGATGGACAGCCCCAGGCCTGCACCGCCGGACCGGCGGGTCCGGGAGGATTCGCTGCGGTAGAAGCGGTCGAACACATGGGGCAGATGCTCCGCCGGAATGCCTGAGCCGTTGTCCCGCACGCTGAGCTCGGCGCTGTCCTTGTGCCCGGCTAGAATCAGCGAGACCCGGCCTGTTTCCGGGTCCGTATGCTGGACAGCATTGTGAAACAAGTTCAGCACCACCTGCTTGATTTTGTCCGGATCATACAAGCCTCTCACATTAGGCTGGACAGAGATGAGAATCTCCCGCTTGCCAGCCAGCATCCGCAGCTGAGGCTCCATCTCCTTGACCAGCTCGTCCAGTGAGGTATCCTTGAAGGTCAGCTGGGGCGCCCGGTCAAGCTTTGCCAGCAGCAGCAGGTCCTCCACCAGCTTGTTAATCCGCTTGGATTCGCCGTGCATGCTGGTGAGGGCGCTTTGGAGCTGCTCCGGCTTATTCATGGCGCCGCGGAGCAGCACCTCCAGGAAGCCGTGGATAGAGGTTAGCGGGGTCCGCAGCTCATGGGAGGCATCGGCAATAAAACGGACCATCTGCTCCTTGGCCTCCCGCTCGGCCCGGAAGGAATCATCCAGGCGCTTCAGCATGCTGTTGAAGGAATTGGCCAATTGGTCAATTTCCTCCTGGCCCTGCCCCGTAGGCAGACGTTCATTCAAGGTGCCTGCATCCGTCCGCTGGACGGCATTGACCATCCGGGACAGGGGCACCAGCGTCCGCCGGATGATCGGCAGATACAGGCCGATGCCGGCCAGAAGTGCTGCTGCCGACAGAGCGGCAAAAATCATCAGCTGCTGCAGAACCGTGTTATCCAACGGAGCCGTGGGCATGCTCATCTGGATGAAGGTGTCACCGGTCCGGCCAGGAGCTCCCATGGTGGAGCGGAATACCACCAATTGCTGGCCTGAGCCATCGCTCCCGTCCACCACCCAATATTGAGGCTTGTTATTGGCCTTCACTTCCTCCAGAATCCCGGCATATTGCTCCTTGGAGATGGCAGGCATCGGATGGCCTTCTTCCTCCGACAGACGGGTTACATTGCCATTGATGTCCACAGTAGCCAAGGCGGTATCCGGCAGAAAAAAGTATGGGCGCCGCCCATCCGTATTGCCCGGGTTCCATGACTGGTTCGGTGATGCGCTGTTTTCTCCGTTGTCAGAGACCGGTGATGGCTCCGAGGAAGTAGCTGATGACGGCGGATTCTGCGCCGAGGAGCCTCCATTGATGCCGGGCTGCTTTTCCGGGCGCTGGCCCTGACCCTGGCTTTGCCTGTCCTTGCGGTCGGGCATAGGCTCGGCTCCCACCAGCTCCCGCGGCACAGAATTCATTTGGGTGTACATGGCCTCCGCCTGATTCTTATAGAGAAAATCCTTCATGAACCAATACTGGAAAACACCAATGGACAGAAGCAGCACCGCCATGATCAAAAGAGACCGGGTAACCAGCTGGTAACGCAAGGAATGGGGGAATGCCAGTCTCCGCATCCGGCGGGTAAAGGTTTTCATGGCAGATCAACCCGGTAGCCCGAACCCCGGAGAGTCCGGATCAGCTTATGCTCCTTATCCTCCAGCTTCTCACGCAGGGAACGGATGTACACCTCCACGATGTTTTCCTCTCCGCCGAAATCATACCCCCATACGGAGTCCAAAATCTTCGCTTTGCTTAGCACGATGCCGTGGTTAATAACTAAATAGTGGAGCAGCTCATATTCCGTTGGGGACAGCTCCAGCACCTGGCTCCGGTAGCTGATCTCCTTACGCCTGTCATCCAGCCTGAAGGGACCGTGGTTCACCTCGCCCAAAAGGCTCGGGAACTGGTTGCGCAGTCTGGCATGAATCCGGGCCAATAGCTCCTCGAAGCTGAAGGGTTTGACCAGGTAATCGTCAGCTCCCAGCCCCAGCCCCTTTACCCGGTCCTCAATCTCGTCTTTGGCGGTAAGCATAATGATAGCGGCGTTGATTCCCGTCTTGCGCATCATCCGGCAGGCCTCGAACCCGTCCATTCCCGGCATCATTACATCAAGAATGACCACCTGGGGCTTGAATTCGGCAGCTGTCGTTACCGCCATCAGTCCGTCTGGGGCGGTCCTGATATCAAAGCCTTCATTAACCAGGCCCAACTCGAGAAATTGCAGAATATGCGGCTCATCATCCACAAGCAGTATTTTGACACCTTTGGTCAGTTTCATGGGCGCGTCTCTCCTAAACATAGGTTCTTTCTTTTATAGGGGTATCGTTTACACCATTATAGAAGCCATAGCTGAAGATTGTCTGAAGGGCTGCTGAAGCTACCCTGAGTAACACGGTCCATGCCACAGGCCGGATGGTATCATATTTTCAGGCAATATTCAGCCTGCCTTCATGACGGCTTCAGATAGATGGAGCAGAATAATAATCAATCGGGCAACATCATTATATCAAAAACAGAAAGGCGGCGGACGGCATGCAATGGCTGCGCAAAACCAAGTTTGACATTCCGCTGGCGCTGATCGCCCTGCTGGCGGCGTTCCTGAACGGGTACGGCATTTGGAAGGAGCAATATGCCAACTCTTACTACACAGCTGCTGTGGCCAGTATGCTGCAGGGCTTTCACAATTTTTTCTACGGATCCTTTGATCCCGGCGGCTTCGTAACAGTGGATAAACCGCCGGTGGTGTTCTGGATTCAAACGGCCAGCGCTGCAATATTCGGTGTCCACGGCTGGAGTGTCATTCTGCCGCAAGCGTTGGCAGGCGTAGGTTCGGTTTTGTTGATCTACGCGCTGGTAAAACCCAGCTTCGGCACTGGAGCGGCCAGGGTGGCTGCGTTAGTCTTTGCCTGCACCCCCATTGCGGCAGCGGTAAGCCGGACCAATAATATTGACAGCATGCTGGTATTTACCCTTTTGACCGCAGCCTGGCTTCTGTTTCGTGGAGTCCGCAAGCGCAGCTTGTGGCTCTTGATGGCTGCTTTCGCTGTAGTGGGTGTGGGGTTCAATATGAAGATGCTGCAGGCTTATCTGGTAGTGCCGGCCTTCTACCTGTTCTATTGGATCGGATACCGCACCGGTTGGAAAAAGAAGCTGGGCGGCTTGGCCGCGGTAACAACGGCGCTTTTGATCGTTTCGCTTTCATGGCCGTTAATCGTAGACATGGTCCCGGCCGACAAACGGCCTTATGTAGGCAGCAGCCAAACCAACTCCGTGCTGGAGCTGGCCTTCGGCTACAACGGCGTCTCCAGATTGACGGGGGACCGGGGAACAGGCAGCGGTGGAAATGGTGGCGGAGGAACCCGTGACGATGGCGGCGGCATGATGAACATGCAGCCAGGCAGCGGTATGGATGATGCGTCCAATGGCGGCATCCCCAATGAGGGCAGCGGGCGGCAATCTACGGATCGCCCATCAGCGGACGGCACAGGAAACGGCGCACCGTCACGCCAGAACGGCACGCAAACCCAACAAGACGGGCGGACCCGGCAGGATGGGGGCCAAATGCCCCAGGACGGCCAATCCAGGCAGGACGGCGGGCAACCGCCGCAAGACATCCAACCCGGTCAGGCTGGCATGCAGGCTCCCCAGGACGGCCAGATGAACCACGGCGGAGATGGCGGCCAAGGAGGGGGTATGTTCGGCACAGGAACCAAGGGTGTGTTCCGGCTGTTCCAAACCGAGCTGTCCGGGCAGGCCAGCTGGATGATTCCCTTCGCATTCATTGGCGCAGCAGGCGTATTGGCAAGTCTGCGCCGAAGGAGCTTTACGCCAGCCCATAAGGAAACGGTGTTCTGGCTGGCTTGGCTGGTTCCCGGAATGATATTCTTCAGCATTGCCGGTTTCTTTCACCATTATTATCTGATCATGCTGGCCCCGCCTCTTGCGGCCTTGACCGGAGCAGGCTGGATGGAGCTGTGGCGCCGGTACCGGGAGAATGCGGGCTGGACAGTCTGGTTCTTCCCGGCAGCCGTAGCGGCAACAGCTGCGCTCCAGTGGTATTTCGTCCACCCTTATGACAGCCAAATTGGAACCGGGTGGTCCATAGCCATCGCTGCCACAGGCGGTGCGGCGTCAATCTTCCTGGTCCTGGCCAAGCTTCTCAAAAAAGCCGTTCCGGCAGCGGCAGCCGTGCTGGCCCTCCTGGTTCTGCTTATCGGCCCTCTGTATTGGGCGGCAACGCCCATCACCTACGGACAGAGCGCACAATTGCCCCAGGCGGGGCCAGGCACCTCCAACCGCTTCGGCGGAGGGGACGGAGGCGGAAGAGGCGGCGATCAAGCCAGCATTGACGAAGGACTGTATCAATATCTCACAGAGCATCAAACTGGTGAAACCTTCCTGTTTGCCACAACCCGGTACAATACAGCAGTACCTTATATTATCGAAAAGGGTGCAGCGGTAATGGCCATGGGCGGTTACTCCGGCTCCGATCCGATTCTCACAACAGAATCCTTGGAGGCGATGGTAGCGGAAGGGAAAGTGAAGTATTTCCTGATTTCGAATAGCGGCGGCCCAGGCGGCGGCAGCTCAGAGCTGACCCAATGGATCATCTCCCACGGCAAAGCAATCTCAGCAGCCGAATATGGCGGAAGCAGCGGAACCTTATATGAAGTGACCACACAATCTGAAGGAGGATGAGCCGTATGGCCGGAAAAGCACGATATTCCATTGTGATCCCCATGTACAACGAGGAGGAAGTCATCGAAGAAACGTACCGCCGTTTGAAGATGGTAATGAGCTCAGTTGGCGAGCCCTACGAGCTGTTGTTTGTCAACGACGGCAGCCGCGACAGATGCGCGGAGATTATCCGGGAGTACGCCTTCTGGGACAGCAATGTCCGGCTCCTGGAATTCTCCCGGAATTTCGGTCATCAGGTAGCCATTACTGCGGGCATGGACCATGCTTCCGGAGATGCGGTAATCCTGATCGATGCGGATCTCCAGGACCCGCCCGAGCTGATTCTCCAGATGATTGCCAAGTGGAAGGAGGGGTATGACGTCGTCTATGCCAAGCGGCTCAGACGCAAAGGAGAAACCTGGTTCAAGCGGACGACCGCCAGCGCCTTCTACCGGGTGCTGCGGGCCTGCACGGACACCCCCATTCCTGTGGATACCGGAGATTTCCGGCTGATGGACCGGAAAATCGTCAATGAAATGAAGCGGCTGCCCGAAAAGAACCGTTTTGTCCGGGGGTTGGTGAGCTGGGTGGGCTTTAAGCAGACTGCCATCGAGTATGAACGGGATGAGCGGCTGGCCGGCGAAACCAAGTATCCGCTGCGCAAAATGATCAAGCTGTGCCTGGACGGCATCACATCCTTTTCCTCCAAGCCGCTGAAGCTGGCCGGGTATGCGGGAGCACTGATGTCGGCAGCGGGTTTTGTATATCTGACCTATATCCTGTGCCTGGCTGTATTTACGGACAGTGCCGTAAAAGGATGGACCTCGCTGATGGGAGTTACCCTGTTATTGGACGGTGTGATCCTATTGATGATGGGAATTCTGGGAGAGTATGTAGGGCGGATTTATGATGAAAGCAAGAACCGGCCGTTATATATTCTGAAGGAAGGCAGCTCCCAGGAAAAAAAGCCGGAGCCGGTGCGTTACCGGACGGCGGAGAATCAATGAAATCCACTCTCCCGCTTAGTTGACCGGCTAAATTCTCCCGTGTACAATTAGGGCGTGTCTGGCAACTCCGAGGGGAGCAGATTTGGCCAGATACGCCCTTATCAAAAAAACACCACCGGGGGAGTTTATGAAAATCGGCTTTCGCACCTTGAAAACGGCTATCGGCGTAGCGTTGTCCGTCTTTATCGCCCAATCCCTGGGCTTGCAATATTTTACCGCGGCGGGAATTCTGACCCTTCTCTGTATCCAAAAATCCCGCAAGCAGTCCTTTCAGGCGGCATTGAGCCGCCTCTTTGCTTGTCTCATTTCGCTGTTCGCCTCCACACTGCTGTTTGAGGCCATCGGCTACGGCGCTTATGCTTTTCTGGTTCTGCTCCTGTTCTTTATTCCGTTGACCGTTCGGCTTAAGATTCATCAGGGAATTGCCAGCAGCATCGTTATCGTGATGCATGTCTACATGCATGGGCAATGGGAGTGGGGCTTTTTCCTGAACGAAATCTGCGTTATCCTGATCGGCTTGGGTGTGGCCCTGGCCGTTAACTGGTATATGCCCAGCATCGATAAGGAGCTGAACCGGCATAAGGATCAGGTGGATGGGCTCATCGCAGCCATTCTGAAGGAAATTTCACTGTACCTTAAGGAAGGACATACCACCTGGGACGGCAAAGAGCTGCTGCTTCTGGGAGATACTCTGGGCAAGGCCTCCGAGCTGGCAGTGCTTGATGACGAAAACAGCCTGCAGCGCAAGGATAACTCCTACCGGCATTATTTCGGCGTGAAACGCCGCCAATACGAAATTCTCGACCGGATGCTCCCGGCGGTTTCCGGCATCTCCATTCAACTGGAGCAGGGCCAACGCATCGGGGAGCTGATTGAAGAGATGAACGCGCATATGAGCAGCGGCCTTCCTTCGCCTCATCTGGGAGAGAAGCTCCGCAGCATCCGGGAGTTTCATAAGCTGCTTCCCATGCCTGTAACCCGGGATGAATTCGAGAACCGGGCCAGCCTGTATGCCGTTGCCAATGAATTGGAGCGCTTTATTGAGACGATTTAGGATAAAACCTTCATGAGCCCCCTTGAAGCCGGGGGCTGTTGATGTTATTCTAAAACTGATCATTGATCAAATCGGTGATCAGTTTTAGAAAGGGGTTTGCTTATGAAAAAGGCAGACGAAATGAAGGAGAAAATTATCCGGAGCACTATTGGGCTGATTGAGCAGGGGAACGGTTCTATCGGGGAGATCACAACCCGGATGATCGCTGAACAGGCAGGCATTGGCATCAGCCTGATCCATTATCACTTTCAAACCAAGGAACGCCTGGTGGAGCTTTGTGTCCAGCGCATCATCACCGGAGTGATTGGGGATTTCCGCCCTTCCATAGCGGCGGTGGAGCAACCGCTGGCCCGGATAACAGCTGTAGCCAGGCTTGTAGCCGATTTTTTGGCAGCCAACCCGGCTATTTCGCGGATTTCCATACTGGGCGACTTGGATCATCCTTCACCGGGAGACAATACCGCCCTTACCATGGCGGGTTTTGCCGCAGCCTGGCGGGGAGGCAGGGATAACGGCCAGACAGGGGAGCAGGGCTTGAAGGCGGCGGTATTTGCAATAACCGCTTTGATGCAGTCAGCCTTTTTAAGGAAGGAGATTAGCAAGGAACTGTTCGGCTATGATATGGAAAATAAAGAGGAACGGGACCGCTTCATTGGCTGGATTGCGGAGCGCCTATTCGGAGGGAATGTCCATGAATCATAAATTCGGCTTCATTGCATCATTGTTTGCACTGGTCTGTACGCTGTTGTTTTTTGTGGGGCTGATTCTCTTGAACGACAGTCTGAATTATTGGTCCTGTCTGTTCTTAAGCTGGGCATATATAGGAACGGCCTGCGCTCTGGCTCAAGAGGCGCCGGCAGACCGGAAGGGCGTGGCAGGAGCGGGGATTGCCATTGCCGCCGTTTATTCCCTGCTGACCAATCTGGTATATTATACCCAGCTGACTACTGTGGCGCAGGATGCGGCGGGTGAAGAGGTGCTCCGGGTGTTCCGTTTCCAGCAGGGAAGCTGGATGTTCGGATTGGACCTGTTAGGGTACGGGCTTATGGCCTTGTCCACCTTCCTGATCGGCCTGTCCATGGTACCGGCGGCCCCCCGCGACAAAGCGCTGAAGGTAATGCTGATGCTCCATGGAGCATTTTTTCCGGTCTGTGTGCTGATGCCGACGCTGGACGTCTTTACGGAAGGAAGCGGCGGCAACGCGGGAATATATGCCCTGATGGGATGGTGCATCTACTTTGCCCCGGCTATGGCGTTGGCTGCCCGGCATTTCTGGCGGCTTATGCCCGCTCCTGTTCCGCGTTGACCGGGATTTGTGCGGTGAAGCGGACTCCCTTGCCGGGGGAGGTGGAGAGCTCATAGCTGCCCTCCATAGACAGAACCCGGCTTTTCAGTTGCTCCAGACCCCGGCCGGAGGAGCCGATCTCCCGGCCGGCTTGCTGTTTTTCCTCAAAGCCCATGCCGTCATCAGAGTATTCTAACAGGATAAGGCCTTTGCGGTATTGCAGAATAAACCGGATCTCGGAGGCGTGGGAATATTTCTTGGCATTGTTCAGCAGCTCCTGGATCATCCGAAAAATATGCTGTTTGGCTTCCAACCCCTGTTCTTCAATCCTTTGGATGCCTGTTACAGAAAACTCGATTCTGAACTCGGCTGTGGTCCGCTCTACATGAAACAGCTTGTTCAGCGCCTCAACCAGTCCGATGTCCCGGAGCATATAAGGGTGAAGCTCGAAGCAGCTCTGCCTTAAGCCGGCGTTGATCATGTCAATAAATTCGGAAGCGCTTTCCAAGGCTGCTTGCCCCTCGGACGTCAGCATGTGCTGGGTCTGGATCGTTTGCAGCCGGCGTTTCAGGAAGAACAGGTCCTGCATGGTACTGTCGTGAATATCCATGGCAATGCGGACCCGTTCTTTTTCCTGGAGACTGAACATCAGCTTGCGGAACCAGCGGGTGTTATCCGCATCCGCCTCCTTGGGAACCAGAGAAGAGAGGGTTTGGATTTTATTATCCAACATGCGGATTAACTGAACATTCTCCAGCGAAACTGCCAGATAGGTCAGAATTAATTGAAGCCAATGGATTTCCTCCAGCCCGAGGATGGTGCCGGTCAGCTTATCGGTGACAATCAGGTATGCGGTGAAATCCTCCTGCCGCGTAATTTCAAAGCAGGCATACAGAGCGTTTTCGGGCATATTTTCTTCAATCAATCTTTCTGCCAGCTGCTGGTTTACATTGCCTACTGTGATCATTTCGGATTCACCCAAGGAACGAAGCATGATAGACGCTCCCC
>JAQSYT010000208.1 GCA_029256065.1 Paenibacillaceae bacterium | reverse complement strand
CATCCAATTCCTCCAGGACGGTATACGAAAGCTCTGCTTGCAGTCCGGCAAGCTTGTCCTCCAGGACGATGACCAGCGTGTCCGCTTCACTGTCGTTTTCCACGTATACTGCAGGCAGACCCTCCAAACCGGGTTTGCCTTTTTGAATCGTATGGGAAACATAGATAAGCTCCGTAATTTTGGTGCCGTTCTGCAGCTCTGCCTGGTAGGCGGGCTCGCGGAAATCCCCGGCCCCGTAAGCCGGGTATTCCTGGGGAATAGTATCCAAGGATACCCCGCGGTTATCGGCAAGATTGGGGGAGAATGCCACGTCCTTCAGGATCAGCAGATCGGACAAACCGGGAGACCGGAGCTTTTTGCCCCAGTAGAGATGGTTCAGGTACTGGCCTTCCATAAGCGACATGACATAGCTGGTGGTGCGGGTTTGCAGGTGGAACAGATTCGTCTCGCGGTCAAATCGGATGGACATAATAGGACCTCCTAAGGGCTTTCCCCAAGGAAAGCCGGCATCGTAAGCATAAACTGGGCTTTCCGCAAGGAAAGCCGGCATCGTAAGCATAAACTGGGGCTTATATCACACAGGCAGAGACTTCACTTCACGAAGCCGGGCTGCAGCGCAGGCTGCAGAACAAGTCACATTTGGCAAAACGCCGCATCACCTCTATTATATCCGGCGCCGCCCCTCCTTCGAATGGAGCGAAGCAGGATGCATATGGACAAATGTAGTTTTCAACATAGGTTATGGATAAGCTTTACATGATAGAACAATTCGGGGCATCTCCTTGGTTAAAAGAATGGACGGGAATTGATTACACGTGTTATCATAAAGCTAGTTGAGACACGTGTTATCACCCTAGAATGGCACCATCCGCGCTAACGGAACTTAGAAGCTCTTATGAGCACCAAATCAAGCAATTGTGATTCTAAAGGAACTGAGAGGCTCTTACCGCAGATTAAAACGGGAAAACTAGCAGAACCAGGGCTTTAACGGCGTCTCCGTTCCGTTACGGCTACCGGAGCTGTATTTTTCCCTTCTAAGGTCCGCTCAGTTCCGTTAAGCTCCTGCCTATGCCGCCGCTCATTATCACCATCATCATTCAGAAAAGGAGCTGATCCCATGAAACGGCCCACCAGTCAGGATGTGGCCTTGCTGGCCGGAGTATCACGGGCGGTGGTTTCCGCCATCCTGAACCGGACGCCGGGTATCCGCGTCAGTCCGGAAAAGCGCCAGGCTGTTATGGATGCCATTGCGCAGTTGGGATACCGGGTGGACGCCCAGGCCAGGGGGATGCGCACCGGCCGAAGCCGAACCATTGCCGCGTACGGCAATCTGGACAACCCTATGTTTTTGCAGGTGCTCCAGGGAGCCCAACAGACCTGTATGCAGGCGGGCTACCATCTGCTTTTGTATGGCAAAGGCGGTCATCCCGGGGAAAAGGAGGAGCTGCTGGCACTCTACCAAGAGCGCCGGATCGACGGCCTGCTGACCAAGGATGCCACCGGCTTTGCGGATGAGGCCTTCGCCGCTATGGTACATGAAGCGGGGCTGCCCTTCGTTTCCGTGGAGGGGTACCCGGAATCGGAGCAGGTTCAGTCCGTGCTCATGGATTACGGCGAAAGCATCCGGATGGCGCTGGACTACATGTGGCGGCAGACCGGACTGTCTCCTATCTATATCGCGGCATACGAAAGTGACACGGTGAAGTGGGGAGACCGCCACCGCCTGGAGGCATATGAACGCTGGATGGCGGAGCATGGCTCTCCTCCCCGTATATTCCGGCTGAACGTTGCGGAGCCGGAGGCACTGCGGGAGCTGCTGGCGGAGCTTCCCGGACCGGCAGCGGTGCTGTGCAATTGGTTTGCGGCAAGCAACATGGTGTACCGGGCGGCTGCCGGGCTGGGGTTAGCTGTCGGCAGAGACTTGTTCATCATGTCAGCCGACAACACAGCCCAGGCCAACCGCTATATGGTGCCCTCACTCAGCTCCATTGAGGTGCCCTACGTGAAGATGGGGGCGGCCGCCGCAGAGCGGGTCATCCGTCTGGCCGAAGGCAAGGAGCCTGAGGACGTTCCTGCGAAAATCTGGATTCCCCCGCAGCTTGCCCCAGGTGAAAGTGTGTAAGGCCTGCGGCAGGGAGCAAGTTATTACAAGGTAGCGGCTCGTGCGGATAACCAAAGGCTGCAGGATGTATTAGCAAAACATGGAGTTCATTGGAGGATTAGAATATGTTTTGGACTGTGGAAAAGCTGGAGGAGCGCATCCGGTCGCTCAATCCTTACAGATACCGGGACAGCAAGGCCATCAGGGAAATGGAGTTAACCGAGGACCTCCAAGGGGAAATCGGGACACGCCCCCCTGGAGCGGGTGCCGGGAAAAATGAAGCTGAAGCATTCACCGCCGGTGAGGACCGGGGGCGTTTCGTGGAGCCCGGGAGCACATGGAGCGGCAGGGACCGCTACCTTTGGCTGTCGGCAACGGTTCAGGTGCCCGTAGAGTGGACAGGCCGCAGGGTGCTGGGCCGCTTTGATTTTGGCCAGACAGGTGGCGGCAACAACAGCGGCTTCGAATCCCTCCTGTATATTAACGGCTCCCCCTGGCAGGGGGTGGACAGCAACCATCAGGAGGTTTTTTTGGCGGAGACTGCCCCTGGGGAAGCCCTGCGTCTGGATTTCCGGCTGTGGTCAGGGCTGGGGGGTTACCAGCCCAACGCCGTGCCGGAGCACCGGCTTAACCGGGCGGAGCTGTGCTGGGTGGACGAAGCGGCAGACGATCTGTACTTTACCGCCTGGTCGGTGCTGGAGACGGTGAAGCAGCTGACCGAGGACAACCCGGATCATGCTGCGCTCCTGTCTCTCTTGGACGCTGCCTTCCTGCGTCTGGACTGGGCCAGACCGGGCTCGGAGACCTTCTACGCTACCGTGGTCGAGGCCAATGCGGTGTTGGGAGAGGGGCTGGGCCGGATGAAGCGGGAGCATCCGGTGGAGGTACGCTGCGTCGGCCACACCCATATTGATGTGGCCTGGCTGTGGCGGCTCGCGCATACCCGGGAAAAGGCTGCGCGCTCCTTTTCCACGGTGCTGCGGCTGATGGAGCAGTATCCGGAGTACCTGTTTTTGCAGACACAGCCCCAGCTTTACGAGTACATCAAGCAGGATTACCCGGACATCTATGCCCGCATCAAGGAGCGGGTGGCGGAGGGACGCTGGGAGGCCGGGGGCGCCATGTGGCTGGAGGCGGACTGTAATTTGACCTCCGGCGAGTCACTGGTGCGGCAGCTGCTGTACGGGACGCGTTTTTTCCGGGATGAGTTCGGGGTGGAGTGCAAATATCTGTGGCTGCCGGATGTGTTCGGCTACAGCTGGGCCCTGCCGCAGATTCTGAAGAAATGCGGCATTGAGATGTTCATGACTACCAAAATCAGCTGGAACCAATACAATCGTATGCCTCACGATACTTTCCTCTGGCGGGGTATGGACGGTACGGAAATTCCTGCTCATTTCATCACCACTCCTGATCCGGGGCATCAGGAGGGATCTTTTTTCTACACCTACAATGGGCTGATTACGCCGTATACGGTACAGGGCATCTGGAAGGCCTACCGGAACAAGGAGCTGAACCGGAATCTTCTATTGGCTTACGGGTATGGCGACGGAGGCGGCGGGGTGAACCGGGAAATGCTGGAGATCCGGCGCAGGCTGGAGGATATGCCGGGTCTGCCGAAGGTGACCACGGGCCGGGCGGATGAATATTTCCGTGAGCTGAAAGAGACCCTGGACACCACGCCAGCTTATGTCCACACCTGGGACGGGGAGCTGTATCTGGAGCTTCACCGGGGCACATATACCAGCCAGGCGCACAACAAGCGGATGAACCGCCAGCTGGAGCTGGAGTACCGGGAGGCGGAATGGCTGGGGGTGGTTTCGCGGGCAGTGTCCGGTACCTGGACGGGCTTCCGGCAGGCTGATCTTCAGGAGGGCTGGCGGATTGTGCTGCGCAACCAGTTCCATGATATAATCCCCGGCTCTTCAATCCGGGAGGTGTATGAGGACAGCCGCGTGGAATATGCCCAGGCGGAAGCGCTGGGGCAAACCGTATGGCAAGCCGCGAGGGGGGCGTTGCAAGCTCCTCTAGCAGAAGCGGTAAGCGCTGATGGAAAGGAGACCTTCACAGTCTTCAACAGCGTCTCCTTCCCGAGGCTTGAGCTGGTAACGGTTCCGTTTATTTCTGAGGGAGAGGAAGATCCCGTCTTCATGGACGGGGAAGGCCGCAGGCTCCCGGCGCAGCGGAGGGAAGAGGGCTATGTTGTGTTGGCTGGCCCCGTTCCGTCTATGGGAGCGTGCCGGATCAGCAGGGCAAGCGCCAATGTGGACCAGGCGGCGGGGTTATCCGAAGCGGCAGATGTAAATGCCTGTGCCGGTGACTTTACCGGAGTCTTGCCGGACAGCGGGGATGCTGTACCCTTTTCATACGGAAATGGACGGCTGGAGACACCATTTTACCTGTTGGAGTGGAATGGGGCGGGACAATTAACCCGTATCTATGACCGGGAGGCGGAGCGTGAGGTGCTGGCAGAGGGGGCTGTGGGCAATCTGCTCCAGGTGTTCGAGGACAGGCCGAAGGGCAGGCATGAGGCATGGGATATTGATATTTTTTATACGGAAAAAATGACCCCCGTAACGGAGCTGGAGGCAGTGGAGCTGTCCTCTTGCGGCCCTCTGTTTGCTTCCGTCCGGTTTTTATACCGCTATATGGATTCGCGGATCGAGCAGACACTTGTAGCGTACAGCCATTCCCGGAGGCTGGATTTCCGAACCCATGCGGATTGGCATGAATCCCGCCAGCTTCTGAAGGTAGCCTTTCCCGTAGATATCCGGGCTACCGAGGCAACCTATGACATCCAGTTCGGCAATGTGAAGCGGCCCACCCATTGGAATACAAGCTGGGATTGGGCACGCTTCGAAACAGTGGGCCACCAGTGGGCGGATTTGTCGGAACGGGATTACGGCGTGAGCCTGCTGAACGATTGCAAATACGGTTATGCCATCAAAGACAATGTCATGCAGCTTACGCTGATCAAGTCTGCCATGGTGCCTGACGAAACTGCCGACCAGGGGGAGCATGTGTTCACCTACGCCCTTTATCCCCACCTGGGAGATTGGTTTGAAGGGGGTACAGTTCAGGAGGCGTGGTCGTTGAACAGCCCACTGGTTTGCGCTCCCGGTGCGCTCCAGGTGCCTGAAGGGTCCCTGTTCCGCACGGATGCAGCCCATGTATTTATTGATGCGGTGAAAAAAGCAGAGGACTCGGACTATACAGTGGTGCGTCTGCATGAATTTGCCGGCAAACGCGGTCCGGTGCGGCTGACTGGGGATTGGGGCGTCCTTTCGTATCAGGAATGTGACCTGCTGGAGCGTCCGCTGGCCGGGCCGGTGGAGGGAGCAGAGCTTGTGCTGACCGTGAAGCCGTATGAAATTCGGACCTTCCTGGTCCGGTTCAGGGATTAGCCCGGGGCAGCAGGCTGGCTTGGAAGAGCCGTTGCTGCAGCACATTTTTCCCCTTGTTGGGTACTATCCCTTTGGCTCAGGAGCAGTGTGGAGAGCCGGCCACACGCTGCATCCCAAAGTCACATCCTGCTATAAAAAAATGGGTGGATGAGGAAGCCTGAGCCAAAGGGATAATGGACGAAAAGGAGCTGGGATGGGGGAACCTGAGTAAAAGGGATAATGGACGGAAAGGGGCTCGATGGTGAAATATATGGTGGGGGCTGGCCGGGCTGGACTCGAAAAATCATCTATAATTTCCATGAAAGTACAATTTTAGGGGATTAAGCTCGATAATTCATATATAAATGGCTCAGCAACCGTGATTTTGTGAAATTGTACTCGAAAATTCGTGTTGATCTGCTCCAAAACGGGAATTTCCGGGTTCTGTATATGAATTTTCGCATATCATCACGTTTACCTACAAACGCCGCTTGGAAGATTCGGGTCCTGCATGTGGCCGCCCATAAAAATGAACGAGGGTTGACACCCTTCGGTGACTATGCTAAAGTTATGAGAAAATTCTCATAACAACACACGCATAGAACGGAAACAGTACGGGATGTTCACACCCCTAGAGAGCCGCGGCACGGTGCAACGCGGCGGGTGAATAACCGGAAGCTCATCCGGGAGCGGCGGCATGGAACCTTTCAGCAGGCGAATTAGCGCCTGGGAAGCCAGTATATGCCGACGGTTCATCCCCGTAACGGGATGGCGGGATTATGGCGGAGGCCATAATGCTGCACAAAGCGGATTTGTCCGGTGCCGTATCTAACAGATGGTGCCTCAGGACAAATCAAGAAGAGTGGTACCGCGACGGTTACAAGCCTGTCGTCTCTTCCCTAAACGGGGAGGGGCGGCAGGCTTTTTGGCGCTTCCGCCGCTCTTTTCCCCTAACTGAAAAAGCCTTCACCATAACCGAATACGCAATAAACGTTGAGACCGGGAGCGGGAGCCCCCGGAACGCCTGCAGAGAGCCGCGGAATTGGTGCAACGCGGCGGCGTTCCAGCTCCTTCCTCGCCCGTGAACGGCCGCATGGAACACACGGATCCCTCCTTTACCGGAATGGGACCGCCAAGTACATGCAGACGCCTTGCCCCCGTTACCGGGCACGCAGCGGACCCCCGCTGCGGCTAAGCGGGTCCGGATCAGCAGCTGGACCAAAAAGAGTGGTACCGCGACAGACCTCTATGGCCTGCCGTCTCTTTCAGACATGAAGGAGATCGGCAGGCCTTTTGGCGTTGCGGCAGATAATCAAATCCATTGAGGAGGATAACAAACTATGGAAAACCGCAGAATCCGCATTTTCGACACGACCTTACGTGACGGTGAACAATCACCGGGAGCCAGCCTCTACCCGGAGGAGAAAATTCTGCTGGCCCGCCAGCTGGAGAAGCTGGGTATTGATACCATCGAGCCGGGTTTTCCCGCCAGCAGCCAGGGAGACTTCCGTGCTGTCCAGGAGATTTCGCGGATGCTGCAGCGTACCGAAATCTGCGGCTTCGCCCGGGCGGTCAAGAGCGACATCGATGCTGCCGTCCGCGCCACTCAGGACGCCAACAGACGCAGGCTGCACCTGTTCATTTCCTCCTCCCAGATCCACATGGACTTCCAACTGAAAAAAAGCCGGGAGCAGGTGCTCCAAATTGCCCGTGATATGGTGGCATATGCCAAGCAGTTCGTGGAGATTATCGAATTCTCCCCTATGGATGCCACCCGCTCCGGGGATGAGTTTCTCTATGAGATGCTGGAAGCAGTCATTGCCGAAGGTGCCACCATCCTGAATATCCCCGATACGGTGGGCTACGCCCTGCCCGAGGAGTACGGCAACCTGTTCCGGCGGGTGCGGGCCAATGTCCGAGGCGGCGACACGGTGGAGTACAGCGCCCATTGCCATAACGATCTTGGTCTTGCCGTAGCCAACAGTCTGGCCGCCATCGCCGGCGGGGCCACCCATGTGGAGGTGACCATCAACGGTATCGGCGAACGGGCGGGCAACTGCTCCCTGGAGGAGCTGGCCATGGCCATATCCACCCGGGGCGCCAGCAATGGCCTCACGACCGGCATTGATGCCTCCCAAATCTATGAAACCTCCCGGATGGTCAGCCGGATTATGAATCTGCCCATCGCCTATAACAAGCCTATTGTGGGACGCAACGCTTTCCAGCATGAGGCGGGCATCCACCAGGACGGCCTCTTGAAGAATCGGAATACCTATGAAATTATGGACCCGGAGAAAATGGGCATTCCACGGGATATGATCGTGCTGGGCAAACATTCCGGACGCCATGCTCTGAAGCACCGCCTGGAGCGCTACGGAGTGACGCTGGAGGATGCGGAGCTGGCCCGATTTGCCGAGCAGTTCAAGCAGGAAGCGGATGCCTGCAAGGTGATTTCCGACACCCAATTGCTGCAGATCCTTGACAAAACCCCGGGGAGCGGCGCAGGACCGTACTCCATGACCGACTTCCAAGTTATATCCAACCACCGCAAGGCCAAGGTGGCCTCCGTCACTCTGCGGAACAACCGCACCGGTGAAGAAAGCACCTACGCTGCCGCAGGCGCCGGGCCGGTGGAGGCCATTGTGGCCTGCATGAAGCAGGCGGTGGACTTCCCGCTGGAGCTTACGGATATGGAAATCCATTCCCTGTCCGCGTCAGAGACCGCACAAGGGGAAGCGCAGATTACTGTCCGTACAGAGGATGAACGGACATACCGGGGCAGCGGTATTCATACGGATATTCTGGCGGCGGTGGCGGAAGGATTTTTGTCGGCGCTGAACCAGGCGGTGTCGGCCCGGGAGGAAAAATTGTCAGAAAACATTTGTTGACATTGATAATCATTATCAATTAACATGGAGGAAACGAATCCCACGTGAAAAGGAAAGATGCAGGATGCTTACCAATCACTCGCTCCTCCATGAGCAAAACCAGCACGGACTGCTGCTTACCTCTGTTGCCGCAGCCGAAGACGGGAGGCTGTATGCTTCCGCGGTGAATGAAGGCATCTTCCGCATCGACGGCATGGCCGCCTGGGCCCGGCTTCCCCATGAGCTTCCGGCGGGGGTCACCGTCAACCGGCTTGAAGCGGAGGAGGGCGAAATCTTCGCCTGCACCCAGCAGGGGCTATTCCAGCTGCGGGAAGACGGCTGGCGGACTACCAAGATTACCGTGCCCTGCTACAGACTCAGAAGCAAGGGCGGAGTGCTGTATGTGGCCACAGACAGCGGGCTGTGGTACCGGTTCAACGACAACTGGGTACGGACCAGTTATTCGGAGGAGCCGGTATACGATTTGTTTATGACGCCGCAGATGATTTTTATGGCCCGTTCAGCAGGAATCTCCCTGTTTGACCGTTACACCCAGTCCTCCGAGGAGTTCAAATTGGGCAGCTCTGTATCCAGCCTTTGTGTGCTCCACGGATATTTGCTGGGAGCCGACGGCTTGGGCAATCTGATTGCCGGGGATAAGCGCGGCCGCTTCAATACTCATCACTACAAGGGCATCCGGATTTTTTCACTGGAATCCTGCGAGGGCAGAATTTATGCCTGTACCAGCCGCGGGCTGTACCAGGTGTTATATTGGAAGGAACGGTTCCACCTTTGCTCGGCGGTCACCGGCTTCCCCGTAACGGATGTGGCCTTTGATAAGGATAACCTGTACCTGTCCACCTACTTTGAAGGGCTGCGGATTCTGCCGCGGCGCCGAAGCCCTGAATCCGGCGAAGCCTGAAGCAATCCCCCAAAAGCTGCCTTTTCGTATAAAAAACCCGGGCCTGTCCGGGTTTTTTGGTGTACGTACGCCCAGCATGAGCGTCATCTCTACGGTGAAAGTCCGGAATGGGGGCTGGCAAGCGCCTACCATTAGCCAAGAGCAAGGGTGTCCACCGAGAGGTG
>JAQSYT010000207.1 GCA_029256065.1 Paenibacillaceae bacterium | reverse complement strand
ACCGTTTTGGTTCTGTCAAATACGAGCTTCTGGGCAAGCCTTATTTGATGGGAGATGTACAGCTGTCTGAGGAGATATTTGGAATATTGCGGCAGGCTGCCGGTCTGGAGACGGCTGCTGCAGCAGGGAAAGAGAAGGAAGTCTAAAGGAAAAAGCGGCTTGAGAACCGCAGCAGTACGAGAGACATGAGAACTGTGGCAAACACGGCGACGTGAAAGCCCAAACCTGAGCTGATGGAGGAAATATTCATGAATGTGAAGAAAAAATTGACTGTACTGACTGGCGCTGTGGTACTGCTTACCGGAATACTGGCGGCAGGCTGCGGGAATAAGGAGGAGGCCGCACCCGCTGCAGCTTCCGCCGGAAAGGGCTACACCGCCTCGGAGATCCGTCTGGCGATCCAACCGTTCCCCCTGTATTCCCCCATTTATGTAGCCAAAAACAAGGGATGGATTGAGGAGGATCTGAAAAGTCTCGGCGTAACGGTCAAATGGGCCTCCTTCAACTCGGGGCCGCTTGTGAATGAATCCTTCGCCGCGGGACAGCAGGATATCGGTGTGCTGGGTGATGTGCCGGCGATTATCGCCAAGTCTGCAGGGCAGGATCTGCGGATTATCGCCAACGCAGCCTATGGTCCGGAGGCGTTGGCCTTTGTAGTGGCGCCTAACAGCGCCATCACCAAACCGGAGGAGCTGAAGGGCAAGAAGGTAGCGGTGGTAAAGGGCTCTTATGCCCATCACCTGCTGATCCTGGTTCTGAACAAGGCGGGTCTGGGTATTAACGACATTACCGTTGTCAATCTGGCGGCAGCAGATATGCAGAATGCGCTGGTCACGAAGGCTATTGATGCAGCTGTGACCTGGGAGCCTTTTATCACGAAGTTCAAGGACGCGGGCATAGCCAAGGTGCTGGTGGACGGAACGGGTATCAAACGCGCCAATCTGGTGATCTACGGTACGCAAAAATTCGCCTCACAGAATCCGAAGCTGGTGGAGATTTACCTGAACGCCTACAAGAAGGGCTATGAGTTCATCAAATCCAATCCCAAGGAAGCTGCCGATCTCATCGCCAAGGATATCGGATTGGAGTCGGAGCAGTTGGCCCGTATTTTCAGCAAGTTTGACTATAACCCCCTCATCCAGGATGTGGATGTTACCGAGTTGAAGGCTGTGGAGAAATTCATGCGGGACGAAAAGATTACCGAAAATCCGGTGGATATTGATAAGTATGTGGACCGGACCTATCTGAATGGCGCTGGTATCAAATGATCACAGCCGCCGGTCTGAAGAGCAAGGCTGTGGAGGGCAAGCCAGTCCGGAAGCCTGCTGCCGTAGGCCGCAGGGTGAGGATCATCGGGCAATATGCTGTTTTGCCGGTAGTGGTCATCGCCCTGTGGCAGCTGGCCTACAATCTTGGGCTTATTAACCCGGTGACCCTGACCTCTCCGGTGAAAACGGCGGAACGGGCGCTGAAGCTGATCGAAAGCGGCGCTTTGCTGACGCATGTGTTGGCCAGTCTGCAGCGGGTCATGATTGGTTTTCTGATTGCGGCTGTGCTGGCCATTGTGCTGGGGATTGCAGTAGGCTGGTCCAAGGTAATGGAGCGTCTGACCGACGTGATTATCCAGGTGCTGAAGCCCATTCCGCCTATCGCCTGGATACCGCTGGCCATCCTGTGGTTCGGCATAGGCGAAGCCTCCAAGCTGTACATTATCTCCATCGGTGCTTTCTTCCCTATCTTCGTCAACGTGGTGGACGGCATCCGGCAGATCGAGGGCAAGTACATTGAAGTGGCGCAGATTTACAAGCTGCCCTGGACCCGGCTGGTCCGGCAGATTATACTGCCGGGTGCCTTGCCCTCCATCATGACGGGCCTGCGGATCGGCCTGGGGGTAGCCTGGGTGTGCGTGGTGGCCGCAGAGCTGATCGCAGCGGAAAGCGGCGTCGGGTACCTGATTATGGATGCCCGGAATCTGGCTCAGACAGACACCATGATCGTCGGCATGCTGACCATCGGGATCATCGGCAAGCTGATGGACAGTGTGCTAAAAAAGGTGGAGAGCCTGTTCGCAGGCTGGAGATAACGCAGTCAGGAGTAAGGTGGTCCGGAGGCGCGTAGGGGCGGGTATAGCAAGAGGCATCCCCTGCTGGACTAGGCAGAAACCTGGGGAGCAGTAACCTGTGGAACTGCCGGAACCCCTGGAACCTTTGGAACCCCCGGAACCCCCGGAACCCCCGGAAACCCTGGAAACCCTGGGGCTCCTGTTAGATTGGCGAACTGCAAAAGTGCAGTTATTTTTGAGAAAATACCCCCATTTCGCAGCCGTCCCTGCAAAAGTGCAGTTATTTCCCGGCGTTCCTCTCCCCAGCAACCATTTTCAGCAAAATAGATGCACTTTTGCATTATGGGCGCTTGATGGGAGAAACGGAAGATAAAATAACTGCACTTTTGCATTTAGAGGGGCGTAGGGTTTGCGGATGACCAGGGGCTTATGGACATACAGCGTCCGCTCCTATTGCGGATGCTGACGAAGGAGGGATAAGATGCCTGCTGGAGCGCTGGAAATACGCAATTTGCATAAGAGCTTCCGCGTGGATCATGAGGACATCTCCGTGCTGGAGGATATCCAACTGGATATCCGGCCGGGAGAGTTCCTGACGATACTGGGGCATAGCGGCTGCGGAAAAAGCACGCTGCTGAAAATTATTGCCGGACTGGTCCCCTATGAAACGGGGAGTGTGCTGTATAACGGCCAGCCGATTCAAGGCCCGGGAACGGACAGAGGGATGGTGTTCCAGGAGCACCGGCTGCTGCCCTGGCTCAAGGTGAAGGATAATGTGGGGCTGGGGTTGTTTGCCCTGACGGCGGAAGAGAAGGTCAAGCGGGTGGATGAATATTTGCGCTTGGTGCAGCTGGAGGGCTTCGGCAACGCCTATCCGAAGCAGCTTTCCGGCGGAATGGCCCAACGGGCGGCTATTGCCCGGGCTTTAGTCACCAATCCGGAAATTCTGCTGATGGATGAGCCCTTCGGCGCCCTGGATGCCTTGACCCGCATCCAGATGCAGAAGGAAGTGCTGCGGATCTGGGAAGCTGAGAAAACCACCATGATTCTGGTTACTCACGATATTGACGAGGCCATCTACCTGGGCCAGCGGATCGTGGTCATGTCTGCCCGCCCGGGACGGATCAAGGCGGTTATTGATGCGGACAGCTACGCTACCCATGACCGGGCATCGTCAGAATTTGCCCAGATCAAGAAACGGATCTTTCAATATTTCTTTGAGGAGGAGACACAGGAGCCGGAGTATGTTTTATAGACATTGATGCAGAGGTAGGCCCAAAATGGGGCGGCTTTTGGTGGTATCCGGTACAACGAGCAACAGAATAAAGGAAGCCAATTACCGTTAGTGAAGTTGTGGAACAGCAAACCCGCGGATTAACGGAAGCAGATTACCGCTATAGCCTATGCTGATGGGAGAAACCGCCTCCTTATCCGCCAATAGCGGTAAATCAATTCCGTTATCTGACCAATAATCCGGTTTTCCCACGAATAGCGGAAAAAGCCTTCCGTTAAAACCGAAAAAGGACCGTCAGGCGCATAGCCTAACGGTCCTCATTTATTTCAACGGCAGTGCGGCCAGCACACTGGCTTAAGCCGAAACCTCCGCAGCAGCAGCCGGCTCGCCGGAGCGGGCTGCCCCGGACGCAGACGAAACGGTGCGTTGATAATACGCTTTGCACACAAAAAACATCGAAATGCCTCCGGCCACTATCAGCAGCCCCAGAAGTCCGAACAGCCACTCCCCGTTCAGCTTGCTCAGCACCAAACCGCCCAACAGAGGGCCCACGAACCGGGATACCTGCCAGTTCATGCTGTAGAAGCTGAAGTAGAAGCCCCGCTCTTCAGGCGGTGCGATGACGGAAACCAGCTTTTGGGAGTGGGGGCCGTTCATCATTTCCCCGATGGTAAATACGAATTCCACGGCGAACAGCAGCACGATCCACGGAGCAAATCCATATCCCAGCGCCACTAACGCGAACAGGGAATACGCAATTCCCATTACCCGGTGAAGGGCCATATTGGCTGTTTTGCGGGCAATCCAAATTTGCAGCAGAATGACCATCAGACCATTAAAGGTCATCAAACCGGCGAAAATAGCTTGATAATTGGTAAACCTCGTTTGCAAATGGAGCGGGAAGGCAGATTCCACCAGGGCGTAAAGGAGCGTGACCGGCATGGAGGAAAGGGTGATGGAAACCAGCAGCTTATGCTTTTTGATCCAGCCGGGTAAGCTGAAGGATTCTGCCTTTCCGGATGCTGGGGAAGTCTCTGCTGCCGCAGTAGGGGATGCCGCTAATCCGGTCTGGAGAGTTTCCGGCACCTTCCACCAGAGCAAAAATGCGTATATCGCTGTAGTCACCGCACAGGCGAAGAATACCAGCTGCATGTTCCAGTTGTACAGCAACAGACCGAGAAGTGGTCCGGCTGCTGCGCCTAAATTCAGAGCGGTATGGAAGAGGGCGAACACCTCAGGGCGTTTGTCCGCGGGCACCACATCGCTGACCTGGGCATTGGCAGCAGGGTAGAACAAGGCGTGGCCGATGCCGCTGAAGATGGAGATCAGAGCATAATGCCAGACGCTGGTGGCGGCCATAAAGGCCAGCATAGACCCGCATTGAATAAGCAGCGAGGCCAGCATAACCGGCTTGCGTCCCACCCTGTCGCTGAGCTTGCCGGCGAACAGCCCCACCAGCATTCCCATAAAAGGAGACAGGGAAACCACCAGCATGGACATAAAGACGTCGCCCTCCAGCCGATTGTAAAGGTACAGCACCAAAAAGGGCCGCATCATAAAATTGGTGATGGAGGTTAGTGCCGTTCCGATGGCACGGATCCAGATTGCGGTGTCATAGGTTTTCCACAGATTGGACATTTTAGCGGACAATTTCATCAATATAATCCTTTCCCAAACATTCGTTCCCTCATTATAAGGGAGTTTGCAGAAAGTGGGAAGAGGAAAATTTTTTTTATAACAAATGTGTCTCAGCAGACTGCCGGAGTGTGGGAGCGTGTGTCTCAAGCGGGCGGCCCGAGTGTGAGAACGTGTGTATAAGACAGGCTGCCGGGCTGCAGGAGCTGCGGTCCCGCTGCTATACCTGCTGCGAAATCATCCGTTTGCCTTCCTTCAGGCGGTTCTCCCGTTCTGGTGAAGGCTTAAACAGGAACAGCACCGCCAGACGGACAAGCGCAATAGCCAGAAAGCAGCCCCAGATGGGGAGGAAGGTCAGGAGCACACCGGACAACAGGGCGCCCACAGCATTGCCGCCGCTCATCAGCAGCTGGAAATCGGAGAAGAAATCCATTTCTTTCTTGTGTGCTTGGGCTTCCTCCATCATAACCGAGTTAGTGGCAACCTCTGTCACCGCGGCGCATCCGCCCAGGATAGCCTGCAGCCCCACCAGGATGGCGAAATGGCTGACCTTGCCGTAGGGTAAAATCACTAGCGCCATGCCCACGAGAGCCGTGGAATACACCCGGATGGAGCCGAAGCGCTCAATGGCACGCCGGGTTACAGGCATCAGGATGGCCGAAAGAATGCCTGACGCGATAACAAAAAAGGCGATGTCCGTATTGGACAAACCCAGCTTTTTGACGTGGTAAATGGTAAACAGAGGAGCCACCATGGCGATGCCAATGTTGTTCGTAGCCATCCACCACAGCTTGCGGTTGCACTCCTGGAAGGGGCGGACCATGTGCAGCCGGATCGGTTTTTTTTTGTGGGGAGCCAGGGTGGCGATCAGATTCATGCCGGTAAAGGTGGCCAGACAGCCTACAAGCATAGATATGGCATAGTTCATTGGAAAATATTGCTGGGTGGCGTCCAAGGCGTAGCCGATGCCGTAGCTGCCCACGACCAGAATCACAATCCCGATGAGCTTATTGTTGCTGAACAGCTTAGGGAAGTCCTCCTGGGGCACGACCCTGCGGAGAATAGCAGGCTGTTGGGCGCCGGTAATCATGACAGAAACGGCGTTGAGCCCCCAGAAGAAGAGCAGCACCGGAATGGGATTTGGCAGCATCACGGAAACAGCCATACTAAGGAAGGCGAATTGCCGCACATAGCCGCTGGTCAAATAAACGCCCCGGGTCACCGGCAGCTGCCTTGTCAGAAAAGCCAGGGATAAGGCACAGAACAGCGGGGGGAGGGAATTGGAGAGCGCAATCTGAAAATCCGAGGCACCCAGCCGCGCAATCAGAACGGGCAAAAATGTAAAGAACGCAACGCTTTTCACATTTTGAAGGGCGGCATCCAGGTAAATACGTGTTGAAATTTTCATGTTGGAATTTGTCCTTTCCTGCCCATGCTTGCCTGCATGTAAAGAATTTGTGAAACGCTTTACTATAAGCTTAACGGCGCAACAAAGTTCTTTACATGGACATCCCAACCAAAAAACATGGATTATTCTGCTCTGGATTATGAAGGGGATGCAGGCTGTGGTGGGCGGAGCCGGTAACGGAACTCAGAAGCTCTTAGAGGCGCAAAATGCGGTTTTCGGAAACGTAAGGGAACTCAGGCGACCTTAAACCAACGATTTGTCTGTTAACGAGTCCCCACCCCCTCCTAAGGAGCTGTCAGTTCCGTTACCCTTGGGAAAAAGCGACTTCAGGGCTTTAAGGGCTTGTGAGTTCCGTTATGGCGCGTATGCCAATCGGCTTGAGGCATTTTTCTCCTCTGCCCCTTGCATCCCGGCCGGGCATTGCATATAATAGACGGTAAATTCATATCCATTGAATGCGTTGACGGAGAAGAGTAAGCGAGAACCCGCCGGACAGGGAGGGAGCGCCGGAGATTGAGAGCGCCCCCGCGTGACGGAACCGCCGAAGTTCGCTCCCGAGCAGTCCCTTGAACCAGCGGGCATATGTCCCGTTCACAGTAGAGTGGGCCGGATTCGATCCGATACATCGAATGAAAGTGAGACGCGTCTGTTCCCCGGCTAACCGGCAGGAGCATGTAACGCCCGGCTGCCATGCTGCCGTTGCATTTGCGTCTAATAAGGGTGGTACCACGGCTGCTTCGTCCCTTGCTACGGGATGAGGGGCTTTTTTTGTTTGCTTACGTTTGCTTGGGGGCAAAGAACCAGATTGATGGAGGGATTCGCGTGAAGGAAAGACTGGAGGCTTTGAAGAAAGCCGCGCTGGAAGAGCTGGAGAGCGCAGGCGGGCTGCAGGCGTTAAACGAGCTGAAAATCAAGTATCTCGGCAAAAAAGGCCCGCTGACCGAAATTCTGCGGGGAATGGGTGCGTTGAGCGCAGAGGAGCGCCCGGTGATCGGGCAGGTGGCCAATGATGTGAGAAGCGCCATCGAAGGAATTTTGAACCGCAAAACGGAGGCCATGGAGCAGCAGGCCACCGACAGCCGTCTGGCTGGAGAAACCATTGATGTCACACTGCCCGGACGCAAGCATCCGGCAGGAACCATCCATCCCATCAGCAAGGTGATCCAGGATATCGAGGATATTTTCCTGGGGATGGGCTACAAGGTGGCGGAAGGTCCTGAGGTGGAGCAGGATTATTACAACTTCGAGGCGCTGAACCTGCCCAAGAACCATCCGGCCCGGGACATGCAGGATTCCTTCTATATTACCGAGGATATTCTGCTGCGCACCCATACCTCGCCGGTTCAGGTCCGCACCATGGAGAAAATGAAGGGCGAGGTGCCGCTTAAGGTTATTTGTCCGGGGAAGGTATACCGCCGGGACGAGGACGATGCCACCCATTCCCACCAGTTCACCCAGATTGAAGGACTGGTGGTGGACAAGGGCATCCGCATGAGCGATCTCAAGGGCACGCTGCTCCAATTCGCACGGGAGATGTTCGGACCGGATGTTAATGTCCGTCTCCGCCCCAGCTTCTTCCCGTTCACCGAGCCCAGCGTAGAAGTGGACATCAGCTGCTACCAATGCGGCGGCTCAGGCTGCCGGATGTGCAAGCAGTCCGGCTGGATCGAAATCCTGGGAGCCGGCATGGTCCATCCCCGCGTGCTGGAGATGGGCGGCTATGACCCGTCCGTGTACAGCGGCTTTGCCTTCGGCATGGGACCGGACCGGATTGCTCTGTTGAAGTACGGCGTGGACGACATCCGTCATTTGTATACCAACGATCTGCGCTTCCTGCGCCAGTTCGGTCGGATCTAGGAAGGGAGCGAGCAGAATGAAAGTATCGTATCAATGGCTGTCCCAATATGTGGACGTGAGCGGATATACAGCCGAGGAGCTGGCAGAGAAGCTGACCAGAAGCGGCATTGAGGTGGACGGCGCGGAGAACCGCAATCTGGGGGTTACCGGCGTTGTAGTTGGGTATGTGGTGGAACGGGTGAAGCATCCGGATGCGGATAAGCTGTCCGTCTGTACCGTGGATGTAGGAAGAGAGGAAAATCTGCAGATCGTTTGTGGAGCGAAGAATGTGGCGGCCGGACAAAAGGTGCCTGTAGCCGTGGTCGGCGCCAAGCTTCCAGGCGACTTCCAGATCAAACGCGCCAAGCTGCGCGGTGTAGAGTCCATGGGCATGATCTGCTCCGCCAACGAGCTGGGCCTGAATGACAAGCTCCTGCCCAAGGAAATCCAGGAGGGCATTCTGGTGCTGCCTGAGGAGACACCGGTTGGTGCCGACATTCTGGATGTGCTTGCTATCGAGGACAAGGTGCTGGATCTGGATCTGACGCCTAACCGTTCCGATTGCCTCAGCATGCTGGGAGCGGCTTACGAGATCGGAGCCATTCTGGGCCGTCCCGTGAAGCTGCCGGATGCCCGCGAAGGACTGGCGGAATCCGCTGCCCCGGCGGAGGATTCCCTGAAGGTCACCATCAGCGCGCCAGAGGAATGCTTCCACTATTCCGCCCGGCTGATTGAGGGTGTCACGGTGGGCAGCTCTCCCCTGTGGCTGCAAAACCGCCTGATGGCGGCAGGTGTGCGCCCCATCAACAACATCGTGGACATCACCAACTATGTGATGCTGGAATACGGCCAGCCGCTGCATGCCTTTGATGCGGACCGCATTGCCGGCAGCCATATTGATGTCCGCTTAGCCCGTCCCGGTGAGTGCCTTACCACCCTGGACGATCAAGACCGTGAGCTGGCCGAATCCATGCTGCTGATTACCGACGGCGAAGGTACTGCTGTGGGCATTGCCGGCGTCATGGGCGGCGCCAACTCCGAGGTTAACGAAGGTACAACCCGGATTATCCTGGAGTCCGCCAAGTTCGCCGGAAGCACCGTCCGCAAAACCTCCAAGCAGCTGGGCCTCCGTTCGGAAGCGTCCATCCGCTTCGAGAAAGGTGTAAACCCGGAGCATGTAATCCCGGCCTTGGACCGGGCAGCCAGTCTGATCTGCGCCTTGGGCGGCGGTGTCAGCGCCAAGGGCACCGTGGAAGCACACACG
>JAQSYT010000206.1 GCA_029256065.1 Paenibacillaceae bacterium | reverse complement strand
GTATCAGAACGGCGCTCCCGGTGGAGGGCCGTTTTTTGGTATACTAAAAAGAAAAAAAGGAACCTTCAATCATGGACGAAAAGGATTGGACGATACTGGATATTTTGGCACAGGAGCGGAATATTACCCGGACGGCGGAGCGGATTTTCCTGTCCCAGCCCTCTCTTACCTACCGGCTCCAGCAATTGGAGAAGGAGCTGGGCGTTCCTCTTTTGGTATACCGCGGCAGGCGGGGCATTGAGTTTACCGGACAGGGGGATCTGCTGGTTGATTATGCCAGGGAGATGCTGAAGCGGTGGGGGGAGGTGAAGGAACTGCTGGCCCAAGGCCAGGGGGAGGTGCGGGGTACGCTCCGGCTGGGCGTCTCCAGAACGGTGGCCCTGTACCGGCTGCCTGATGTGCTGAGGCGGTTCTCCGAGCAGTATCCGCTGGTGGAATTCGATATTTCTACCGCGCTCAGCCAGGATTTGGTCGGGTCCGTCTCCAGCCAGAAGGAGCAGATCGGAATTGTCCGGGGCAACCCCCAGTGGCTTGATGCCAGGGAGATGCTGGACCCAATGCTCAGCCGGACCATCGACAACTGGTGGAAGCTGCGGTTCACCCAGCCCTCAGGCAGCTTCATGCATGTGGACAACGCGGAGATTGCCAAACGGATGGTGCAGAACAATCTGGGCTACGCCATCGTTCCGTCTATTGTGCTGGACAGGAATGACCGGGAGCTGTACCGGCTGCCATTGACCGGGGCGGATAACGAGGAGATTTTGTGGACCACCTGGATGCTCTACCGTCAGGAGCTGCTGGAGCTTCCCGCCGTGAAGGCGTTTGTCCATTTTATCCAGGCCAACTACCGCCAATCCATTCCCTCTCTCTATGCAAATCCATAGAAAATGACGATTTTTCCCTTCCTGCCTGCGGAGTTACAATGGAGGAACGACAAAGACAGAAGGGTTACCTGCATATGTTTCTGAACGTCATGGTGCTTGGCATCGCATTTCAACTGATTCTCAACTTATCCAGACCGGCCATACCGCTATATGCCGCTTCCCTTGGAGCGTCCACGATGGATATCGGGGTGCTTACCGCCTGCTACGCGTTTCTTCCCATGTTCTTCTCCATCTCTGCGGGCAAAATCGCCGACCGGTTCGGGGACAGACTCCCTATTCTGTTCGGCATGACAGGCTGCGGGATCGCTATGGCCCTGCCCTGGTTCTTTCCTTCTTTGTGGGCCTTGTATATGTCCCAGCTGATCACGGGCTTTTCCAGCATCTTCATTGCTATCTCCCTGCAAAATGCCCTTGGCCACGCCGCTCCCGAAGGCAAACGGGACGATTATTACGGCTGGTTCAGCACCGCCAATTCTCTGGGCTCCTTCCTGGGGCCGGTGACAGCGGGGTATCTGATCGGACATGTTTCGTATTCCGCTGTGTTTATTGCTGCTTTCGCGGTGTTTGTCATTTCCTTCGTCTTCGCCTTAAGACTGCCCGGCCAGAAGCGCAAAAAAGAACAGCCTAAGGTGGGGCTGACGGATTCCCTGGTGCTCCTCAAGCATCCGGGTCTGCGCAGAGCCCTCATCGGCAACGCCCTGGCGCTGTATTCCCGGGAGATTTTCACCGCCTATTTTCCGCTGTACGCTACGGGTCACGGGATTGATGTGTCGGTCATCGGCTGGATTCTGTCCATTCAAGGGCTGTCCATGGTGCTGGTGCGCTTCTTTATGTCCCGGCTGCTCCAGAAATTTTCCCATAATGCTATTCTAGTCGGTTCCATTCTGGTGTCAGGCGTGGCATTCCTGCTGGTTTCCTTCACCACCAACCCCGTTTGGCTGGGAGCGTGGAGTGTGTTAATGGGCTTGGGATTAGGCTGTGGGCAGCCGATTTCCATGACGGTGGCATATAACTCCTCCCCCAAATCAAGAACGGGCGAGGTGCTGGGGCTGCGGCTTTTTATTAACCGGGTATCCCAGTTTACGGCGCCGCTGTTTTTTGGGCTGGTGGGGGCATCCCTGGGGCTGGTTTCGGTCTTCTATGTAAGCGGGGCTTTTCTGCTGGGAGGAACGCTCCTCATTAAGCCGCCGCGGAAAAATAAACTGCCGGATTATGAAGCTCCTAAGGAGCCGGCGGAGATGTGACTCTTAGCCTAATCCGGTTTAGGGCTCCGGTTTGTTGTAAAACAGCCGCTGCTTATGGGTCCAAACAAATGCTACCGCACCTGCCGAAACGATCAGTAGAGCCAGGAACAGCCAGTGATTCCGCACAAAATCCACCAAAGTGCCCATGCTGTTGTCCTCCTTTTTCCGGGGAATATATATAGTATGGGTTCCATCATTTGGCCCTATGCTCTTGGTGGGGGCTTTTGTGGACGCGGCAGAAAATAAGGTCCGAAGGACAGGTAATAAAATGGCAGGAAATTGTGATACAATGGAATGAGGACAACTGCAAGGTCATACAAGAACCGAAAGGTGGATTTTCAAAATGGATGTTCAATCCCGCCCGATCGTGGTGGATGTGGAACGGGAAGCGTATAACGATCCCTTCCACAAGCTCATGCGCATGTTTACCATCTCCGTCCTCATTTCCTTCATCGGCACGGCCATCGGAACCATGGTTCCGCCTGCGCTGTTCCTGCCGTTGGTGGTGGTGGAGTTCGTGATGGTCATCTCGGCCTTCTGGATCCGCAGAGGCAAAAAAGCCATCGGCTATCCCTTCGTATTTGCCTTTACCTTTATCAGCGGCGTCACGCTGTACCCGACGATAGCCCATTATGCCAATATCGGCGGCAACTCGCTGGTGCTCACCGCATTCTCGGTAACCGCCGCAGGCTTTGCCGCGCTGTCCTTCTACGCGTATTTCTCCAAGCGGGATTTCAGCTTCCTGGGCGGCATGCTGACTATCGGACTGTTCACGCTGGTTGGCTTCAGCCTGGTGGGCATGTTCACCGGCGGCTTCGGCGGCGGCCTGGGTCTGGGCATCTCCGTGCTGGGTGTGCTGATCTTCTCCGGCTACATCCTGTATGATATCTCCCGCTACCGGCAGGGTCTGAGCGAGGAAATGATTCCGCTGGCCGTCATGTGCCTGTATCTGGATTTCATCAACCTGTTCCTGTACGTGCTGCGCATTCTGGGTATCCTCAGCTCCGACGACTAAAGCCAAAGGGCAGAGGTAAATTAAACTTTACCAGCCGATGCGTGTCAAATGGACCAGCTAAGGCAAAACAAACCTTACTAGCTGTTGCGAAACATGCTGAGTAGCTGGTGCGAGACATGCAGACTAGCTGATACGAAACATGCCGAGTAGCTAGGCGAAACATGCAGACTGGCTGATGCGAATCAAACCTGACTAGCTGATGCGAGACATGTCATGTAGCTAGGCGAAATATACTGAGTAGCTAACTAGCTTAGCTAGCTTACATAAACAGCAGCAAGCCCTTTCCGTGTTTTAGCGGGAAGGGCTTTTTTCGTGGTTGCCGGTGTATGCCGGCATTACTGATTGAATAACGGAAGGGTCTTTCCGTTATACTCTCTCTTTATCCCTAACGGAAGGGAATAGCGGAAGCCAATTTCCGCTATTCGTCCTTCGGAGTGATGTTTTCCCGGGAAAAGTAGGCGATAACGGTAATCCGCTTCCGTTATTGAGCTGCCTACACAGCGGTAACGAGAAATAACGGTAAACGGCTTCCGCTAAAGATTGCCTAATGGCTTACTCCACTAAGGAGAGCGTCTACCGCTTCTCCTTCCGCTAATGAGCCGCCCAACCCTCCTATTCCGTCCGCTGGAAGGACCGCCGGAAGCGGTGGGGGCTTAGGCCAACATGCTTGCGGAACATCTGGCAAAAGTAGGAGGTGTTCTGTAGCCCAACGGCCTGGCCGATTTCCTCCACGCTTTTGTCCCCGGTCCGCAGCAGGAGACAGGCTTGACGCACCCGGACTGCCGTCAGGTAGTCCGTAATGGTGCTGCCCACCGCCTGACGGAAGGCGGCGGAGACATGGCTGGGCGTCAGATGGACGGCCTGAGCCAGCAGTTCCAGCTGGAAGGGCTCGGCGTAATGCGCCTCGAGCCAGTCCATCACCTGCTCCGCCACCGCAGAGCCCTGGGGCGGAGGCAGCCGGTGCAGCAGCGTTCCCGGTTCCTCATGGCGCTTCAAGTGCCCCAGCATATCCGCCAGGCAGAGCATCTGCTCCTCCAGCAGGTCTGACTGCTCCACGGCCTCCATCCGCTGCCGGTATTCCTCCAGCTTGTCCACCGTCCGCTCCAGCGGCAGGCTCTGGAACACCTGCTGCTGAAGGGGCTCCTTCCACAGCCGCTGGAGGAATTGGCGCAGAGAGGGGAATGCCCCCAGCCGCTCCACCAGCTCCCCCGGCTCGAATACCAGCAGGGTCCGGATGTAAGCACTGCCCGGCTCTGTCCGCATAATAACCCGGTGGAGCTGGAAAGGCCGGAAGACTACCAGATTGCCTGCCGTCAGGTCAACAATCTGCCGGTTTACCACCACACGGATGGTGCCCTCATGGACGAACAACAGCTCCATGCCTTGATGGGCATGGTAAATTTCGGAGAACTGCCGGGTCCGGTCCACCCGGAAGGAGCATTGCACCGGATGCTGGTTCAGGTTCAGGTAGTTAAGAATTTTCATATGCGCATTCGCCGTCCTCACCGTAATGTAACAACATTTTATCATAATAGACCCGGACTTTGCAGGCTTCCCCTTTGGTAAGATGCAGGTAGAACCTTCCCCCAAAAGTGACGGTAAGCTTCGAAGCTGATTCCGGGTACTTTTGGGGGAGCCCCCATTTGCAAGAATGAGATGAGCGCATTTCACATAAACAGGAGGAGTCGATTATGCAATCCATCACATTAACAGAAGGCTGGGAGCACTACAGAGGCGGTTTGGGCGGAATTTGGGAGGTTTGGCGGGCGGATAAGCTGCCTAACAGCTTTTTTCATGTGCCGTGGGAGAGGGTGTCGTTGCCCCATTGCTTCAACAGTCACGACGGTGCTGACCCGGATGTGAAGTATTACCAGGGAGCGGGCTGGTACCGGACCCGGCTTCATATAAACAATCCGTATCCCGGCGGACGGACGCTGCTTCATTTTGAGGGAGTGGGCCAAAAATCCGCGGTGTTCATCCATACGGAGGAGGTCGCCCGGCATAACGGGGGTTATGATGAATTTACGGTAGATATTACGGAGGCGGCGGAGCGCATCCGGCAGCATCCTCTGTACGGGGACGAGATTCCACTGGCGGTGCTGGCGGACAATTCCCGGGACCTGCAGACGGTGCCGTCGGATATCAGCGATTTTAACCTGTATGGGGGCATCTACCGGAAGGTGCAGCTGGTGTATGTGCCGGCGTTATCCCTGGAGCGAGTGCATGTGGAGGTGAGGACGGAGGCGAAAAACGGCAGCGGTGGTGCTGCAGACAATACGTCCGGGCAAGGCACTGGAGGAGCTGGGCCGGAGGAAGCGGCCGGTGTTTTAACAGGGCAAGCTGGCTACCGTGCGCAGGTGTCCGTCCGGGCCAGACTGTACAATCCTGCCAGTGCTGCGGGTGAGGCCCGGCTGACGGCTGTTATCCGCGATCCGGCGGGGGCAGAAGTCCGGCGGTTTGAGAAGCTGTGCTTCCTCCCGCAGGATGGGGCGGTGGAGCTTGCTTCCTTCGGGCTGGAGGAGCCGGTTCTGTGGAGTCCTGATCAGCCGTCTTTGTATACGTGCGAGGTTACCCTCACATGTGAATCCGGAGAAACGGGTGTGGCGGAGCGCTTCGGGGTGAGGCATTTTGAATTTGTGAAAAAAGGACCGTTTCTCTTAAACGGCCAGCGGCTTCTTCTGAACGGTACCCAACGGCATGAGGATCATGCCGGGGTAGGGGCGGCGATGACAGATGAGATGATCTGTGCCGAGATGAAGCTGGTGAAGGAAATGGGCGCCAATTTTATCCGGCTGGGCCATTACCAGCAATCCCGGCTGGTGCTGGACCTGTGTGATGAGCTGGGGCTCTTGGTATGGGAGGAGATTCCCTGGTGCCGGGGCGGCTTGGGCAATGAGGCGTACAAGGCGCAGTGCCGCGACATGCTCCGGGCGATGATCGACCAGCATTACAACCACCCGTCGGTCATCATCTGGGGGCTGGGCAATGAGAATGATTGGGAGGGGGACTACGATTACTTCGACAAGGAGGCCATCCGCAGCTTCATGAAGGAGCTGCATGAGCTGTCCCACCGGCTGGACGGCTCCCGGGTGACGGCCATCCGGCGCTGCGAGTTCTGCAAGGACATTGTGGATGTGTATTCACCTTCCATTTGGGCGGGCTGGTACAGAGGCATTTATACCCAATACGAAACCTATACCCGGAACGAGTTCGAACAGACCGACCGCTTCTTCCATATGGAGTGGGGAGCGGATAATATGGCGGGACGCCATGTGGAAAAGCCGTACACCGGCTTTGCGGAGATTGCTTCGGGTGCTACTGCCGAGGAGCGGGACGGGGACTTCCTCATGTCCGGCGGCGATCCCCGGGTGTCGGTGTTGGGGGATTGGTCGGAGACCTACTTCTGCGATCTCATCGACTGGCATCTGAAATGCCAGGAAACCATGGACTGGCTGGCAGGCACAGCCCAATGGGTGTTTAAGGATTTCTCCACCCCGGTGCGCCCGGAAAATCCGGTGCCGTATGTGAACCAGAAGGGCGTAGTGGAGCGGGATTTGACCAAAAAAGAAGCCTTCTACGTCTTCCAATCCTACTGGAGCAAGGAGCCCATGGTGCGGATCTACGGCCACTCCTGGAAGGTGCGCTGGGGCAAGGCCGGGGAAAAGAAGCGCATCCGCGTGTATTCCAACTGCCGCTTTGTGGAGCTGTTCGTCAACGGCGAAAGCCAAGGCGTGAAGGAACGGAACAGCCAGGATTTCCCATGTGCCGGCTTGCGGTGGGATGTGGTGCTGCCGGAGGGCGCTAATGAGCTGAAGGCAGTAGGCTGGAATAGTAAGGAGGAAGCAGGCATAGTGGAGGATTGGGTGCAGCTTCGCTACCAGACCGCCGTCTGGTCAGCACCGGCCCAGCTGCGGCTGACCGCCCGCAGGGTAGAGGCGGACCGTGTGCTGCTGGAGGCGGAGGCCTACGATTCCAACGGCAATTACTGCGCCGATGCCTCCTGCTTCGTGCGCTTCTCCGCAGCGGGAGACGGCCGTTTGCTGGATAACCTGGGCACCGCCCAGGGCAGCCGCCTGGTCCAGCTGGCCAACGGCCGGGCTGCCATCTATGCGGAGGTGAAGCCGGGAGCAGGTTTTGTGGCTGCTGTTTCATCGGAGGGATTGCCCGCAGCCCATGTTATTGTGGTGTAACAGACCGCTTGCATATAAACGGAACGGATAAAATAGCAATCGGAAAAACCGGAAGAGGGCGTTTCAGAGCCCAACATCCGGTTTTTGCTGTGATCATGGTTGGGCATTATTTTGTGGTGAACAACTGTAGCCTTCAGTTAGATAAATCCTGCACAATCCTCCGGATTTTATCGGCGCTGCGGGATAGTGTCTCCAGCACCTCCAGCCAATGGTCCCCGGCGCTGATATATTCGCTCTCCGGGTCCAGCACAGGCTGATTCAGGGCAAGAACCGCCCCCGCCCGGTTGCCGCTGTCAAAGGCCGCCAGGCTGCTGCGGATGGCAGCGATGCTGTAATTATTTTGCCGCAGCATATAGATCACGCGGAGCCTGGCCATGTCCCCGCCGCCATAAACCCGCTTGCGGTGCCCGCCGGACCTGGGAGGAGCGGTCAGCCCGTTGCGCTCCCAGTTCCGCACAACCTCCACAGTAACTCCCAGGAGCGCTGCCGCTTCCTTGTGGGAACAGCCCTCTCCGGGTACGGGGAGGGAAGTTCCTTCCGCCCATGATTTCAGCAGGGCAGCGGTTTCCAGCGCTACGGCGTATTCCTTTTCCAGAAGCTGCTTGTACGTCTCCGCCAACTCCTGCGCCTTCGGAATGTCCCACTCCCGGAGGGCCTCCACAATCCTAAAGGCCGCGCTGCGCAGGCTTTTGTTGGTATATGGATCGCCCAAAATAATCCGGCAGACACGCAGCTGCGCCAAGTGCCGCACCGAGAACTGCCTGTACCCGTTGGGCCCGCGCCCGGCCTTGGAGAGCAGTCCGCACCGTTCGTAGAAGCGGATGGTGTTGGGATGTACGGCCGCCATTTTGGCCAATTGGCCGGTGGTGTAGCTGTTTTGCTGCCGGCAGCAGCTGTCCGGATAAGCAAGGGAGGGCGGAATAAACCGGAGAATGTCGCCGATTCCGCATTCCAGAACGGTGCAAATCCGCGCCAGAACATGCAGATCGGGACGTTTAATTTCACCCTGCAAATACAGATTCAGCTGGCTTCGCTGTATGCTTGCCTGCTGCGCCAGCCGTGTTGGGTCCACATGATGGACGCGGAGATACTGCTCCAGCGTAAGCTCAAACTCGCCCCATTGCTCGGGCATATCCCATCCCCCTCTTTTTCCAAAACCATTGTAGCATAACAATCCCCCAAAAGTGACGGGATGCTTCGAAGCAAATTCCGGATACTTCAGCTATCCATAGCAACCCTCCAGCTGCACACCACCTTATGAGGATTTGATATACTTGGCATCGAATTCATGGTGGAGGTGGCTTTATGACACATATTGTGGCAGAGGAATTAACAAAAACATACCGTGTTCCCATCCGTGAAGGCGGTCTGGGGGCCGCATTCGGAAGCTTGTTCAAGCCCCGTTTCCAAGAGGTGAAGGCGGTGGACAGTATCAGCTTTTCCATCCGGCAGGGGGAAATGGTGGGGGTGATCGGCCCCAATGGCGCCGGCAAAACCACCACCCTCAAGATGCTGTCGGGGCTGCTTTATCCCACCCGGGGCAGGGTAGAGGCGGCAGGGCATATCCCCTGGAAGCGGGAAAAGCGGTATTTGCAGAAAATCAGCCTTTTGATGGGAAACCGCAGTCAGATGCAGTGGAACAATACGGTGTATGACTGTATGACCATCTTCCGGGATATCTACCAGGTCCCGGAGGCAGCATTCAAAGCCCGGCTTGCGGAGCTGGCCTCCATGCTGGATGTGGAAAAGCTGATGCCCAAGCGGGTGAGAGACATGTCATTGGGAGAGCGCTCCAAATGTGAGCTGATCCTGGCGCTTTTGCACCGGCCGGAGATTCTGTACCTGGATGAGCCGACACTTGGGATGGATGTGACCATGCAATTGCGGCTGCGGGAGTACATCAGGGAATACAACCGGCGGCATGGCGCAACGGTAATCCTCACCAGCCATTACATGGCGGATATTACCTCCTTATGTCCCCGCGTTATGCTGATCACCGGAGGCAGGCTTCAATATGACGGGCCCTTGCCTAAGCTGGCCGACAGGCTGCTGCCTTACAAGATCATCAAGCTGGCCTTGGCCGATAAGGCGGAGCTGACCCAGCAGCTGTTGGACAGACAGGCCATACCTGCGGAGCTGACCGAAAGCGGGGAGGGTGTCTGCACGCTGCGGGTGCGCAAGGAGGACGCCATTCAGGTGAGTGCTATGCTGATGCAGGTATACAGTCTGGCTGAATTCAGTATCACCGATCCGCCTGTGGAGGCGGTAATCGACAAGCTCTATTCCGGGGAGGCGGGGCTATGAATCTGCGCGGTGGATGGGCGATGATCCGTGCCCAGCTGTTCGGCTTTCTTTCGGAAAAAGGCTTCTTCTGGACCTTGGCCTTAGGGTGGATGGCAGGACCGCTGATCTATCTCTTCGTCTGGATGGCGGCCGCCGGGAACGGTGCTATCGGCAGCTATGACCGGAACGGCTTTGCGGTGTATTACTTGTGCATGATCGTGGTCAATCAGCTGACCTATCCGACAACCCACTGGTCCACGGCCCAAATGATCCAGAACGGCTCCATCTCAAGCGCCCTGCTGCGTCCTCTGCCCCTCATCTACGGCGCTATTGGCCAGGAGCTTGCCGTGAAGATCGTGTGTGTTCCCTTTGTTCTT
>JAQSYT010000205.1 GCA_029256065.1 Paenibacillaceae bacterium | reverse complement strand
GTAGGGCTTGACCGGTTGCAATCGTGCACAATTCAGGCAGGCCGTCTGCTTTTGTCAAAAGCATGGGGAGGGAATTGGAATGGCATCCGGTCCGTTTATCCGTACTAGCCCAAAAGCCGTTCCGGTTCGAGTGAGCAGGAATCTGACGAATAAGACTGTCCGTTTGGCTGTTGTGGCTCCATCCGGCCGCAATCCACATACGGCAGTGGGGCTGGAGGAAGAGATCCATCTGCTGCGCACCCGGCTAGAGCAAGCCGCCAGTGTGGAGGAATCCCTCACCGATCCCAAGGTGATCGAGATCAGCAAGAGACTGGACCTGCTTCTGAATGATTATATGTTTATCCGCACACGCCTTTAACACACCCGGGCTTCATTTCATCTTGACTTCCTGACGCCTCTAAAGGTAACATAGGGGTGTTTCAAAACATCCGTCCTTCAACAATCCATAATCAAACAGATTCTTCATCCAAGGGTCCCTTCGCGCCTCATCCTGGTGCAAGGGTTAATAGGGAAGCCGGTAGAAGCCGGCACGGTCCCGCCACTGTGAGCAGGGGATGAGCCCACTAAAAAAGCCACTGTTTCCGCTGTTAGAAGCGGTAATGGGAAGGCCGGGCAAGTCATTAACCCGCGAGTCAGGAGACCTGCCCTTTGGGTACAAGCTGCGAAATCCTTCGAGGAAAAGGATCAGGCTAATCATGTGTACTTAAATGGGAATGCCCACCGCATTCCGTTATGTCCTTGATTTGCTCGCCTCTGGCCTCGTTTTTTGGCCAGGGGTTTTTTCGCATGAATCTTCATGGGAAGTACGAGATAAGGCGGAAAAATACGCAAATGGAGGAATGAACATGGTTGCAGATTGGACATTCAAGAAAACCGCAGGCTGGGCTATGGCGCTCGTCCTGGCGTTATCGCTGGCCTTAACCGGCTGCGGCGGCAAAGACAATGCGGAGGGGACGGCGTCCCCCACGGCGGCAGCTACGGCAGCTGCACCAAGCCCGGCGGCATCAGCTCCGGCCGGAGCGGCAGCGCAGCAGACTGTATACCCGTTGAAGGTAACAGATGCCACCAATACGGAGGTTGTATTCGAGAAGGCTCCTGAGCGGATCGTGACGCTGGTTCCCAGTGAAACCGAGAGCTTGTTCGCTGTTGGCGCAGGCAGCCGCATCGTAGGTGTGGACAAGTGGAGCGATTATCCGCTGGAGGCCAAGAAGATCGCACAGGTGGGGGATTTGACCACCAATGTGGAATCGGTGCTGGCGCTGAACCCGGATGTGGTATTCGCCTCTTCTTCCCTTAATAAGAAGCCGGTGGAGGCTCTCCGCAGCCTGGGTGTGAAGGTATTCGCCATTAACCCCAAGAGTTTGGAGCAGGCCATTGAGCGGGTTGAGCTGTACGGCAGGATTATGAATATGCAGGACCAAAGCAAGAAGGTAGCCGATTCCATGAGGAGTGACATCCAGAAGGTCAAGAATCTGGTGAAGGATGCGCCCAAGAAGCGGGTGTACATGGAATTTAACCCCGGCTGGACTGTAGGGGATGGGGAATTCCTCAGCGAAATGGTGGAGCTGTCCGGAGGCATCAATGTGGGCGCAGGCAAAAAAGGCTGGTATGAGATCGACCCTGAGGCCATTGTGAAGGCCAATCCCGAGGTCATCATCTATTCCGTAGGCGAAGGTATGGGTACTCTGCCGGATACCATCAAAAGCCGGGCAGGCTTCTCCACAACCGATGCGTTGAAGAACAACAAGATGTACGGTATCGATACCAATCTGACCAACCGGTCGGGGCCCCGGCTGACCCAGGGACTTCTGGAGATCGCCAAGGCGGTTCATCCCGATGTTGTGAAATAACATGAAAAAACGACTTTTTATGTGGGGAGGAGGAGCGGCTGCGCTCCTTCTTTTCTCCGTTATTGTGAGCCTGTCCTTGGGCTCGGCCAGATTGCCCATTCTGGAGGTCTGGCGGATTCTCTTCTCCCGGGTGCCGCAGCTGGGTGGTCTGATCACGCCGGACTGGCCGGAGTCCCATGAGCAGATTATCTTCAAAATCAGGCTGGCCCGGGTGGTGCTGGCCATTCTGGTGGGTGCTGCCCTGGGGGCGGCAGGCACCGGCTTCCAAGGAGTGCTGCGCAACCCGCTGGCCGACCCCTACACCCTGGGTGTTGCCTCGGGCTGCTCCGTCGGCGCCGCCTTCCTGATTCTCTTCGGCTACCAGCAGGTGCTGGGCCAATGGACGGTGCCGCTGGTGGCGTTTCTGACCGGCGCGCTTACGCTGGCTGCGGTATTCCGGCTATCGTCCCACGGGGGCAAAACGCGGATCGAGACCATGGTCCTGTCCGGCGTAGTGGTGAGCGCTTTTCTAAGCTCCTTCGTCTCCCTGATGGTCAGCATGTCCAACCAGGTGGTCAACGAAATCCTTTATTGGCTCATGGGCAGCCTGTCCATGCGCAACTGGTCTTATTCACAAATTTTGTTCCCGTATGCTGTGGTTGGATTTGCCATCCTGTGCGCGTATGTGCGGCAGCTGAATCTGCTGGCCCTTGGAGAGCGGCAGGCCGCCTATATGGGGGTGGATCTGGAGCGGACCAAGCTGATCGTGCTGCTGGTCTCCACCCTGCTGACGGCGGCGGCTGTCTCCGTCTGCGGCGTCATCGGCTTCGTAGGCCTGGTGGTGCCGCATCTGGTGCGGCTGACCGTCGGTCCCGACTACCGGCTGATTCTGCCGCTGTCGGCGCTGGTAGGCGGAATTTATGTGCTGTGGGCCGATACGCTGGCCCGGATGGTGCTGTCGCCCAAGGAAATTCCGTTGGGCGTGGTAACCGCCCTGCTGGGCGCCCCCTTCTTCGCGTATCTCCTGCAGAAGCGGAAGATCCGGCAGAGCGGGTGAACGTGACGAAAATCAAGATAAAGCGGGTGTATAGCGGCATGATCGAGGCGGTGGATTGCTTTAAAAGTTATGATGGCGCTCCGGTGCTGCAGGGGGTTACCTTCAAGGTGAAGCCGGGGGAAATCTACGGCATTATCGGCCCCAATGGCAGCGGCAAGTCTACGCTGCTGCGGCTAATCTCCGGCGTGGAACGGGCCGATGCCGGAAGCGTCCGCATTGAAGGCCGCCCGGCGGAATCGTACTCCCGCCGAAGGCTGGCGCAGCTGATGGCTGTGCTGGAGCAGGAGGCGATTCCGCCTGTGGGCTTCACGGTGCGCCAGGTGGTGGAGATGGGGCGGTTTCCCCACCAGGACTGGCTGGGGCGGGAGCGGAGCTCAGGCGGGGACGGCCAGGTCCGGTATGCTGGAGCAGAGGGACGTGGAGGCGGGGCCGGTGGCTCCAGCAGAGTGGAGCAGTTTCTGGACAAGGTGATGGATCGGCTGGGCCTGGCGGCATTGGCCGAACGCACCCTGGACCAGGTGAGCGGCGGCGAGCGTCAGCGTGCGGCGCTGGGCAAGGCCATGGCCCAGGAGCCCCGGGTGCTGCTCCTGGACGAGCCCACCACGTATCTGGATATCGGCTACCAGCTGCAGATGATGGATTATGTCTCCCGCTGGAACCGGGAGAACGGGCTGACGGTCGTGGCGGTGCTCCACGACCTGAACCTGGCGGCCCAATACTGCCACCGCCTCCTGGTGCTGCACCAGGGGCGAATTGTAGCGGAGGGCACGCCTGCGGAGATTATGGACCCGGCGCTGATCGGCCGGGTCTACGGCACGGTCCCGGCCGTGGTACCCCATCCCGTGTCGGGGATACCACAGATTTTGCTGCAGCCGGAGGGGCTAGGCCGTATATCGGCTGGGGTTCCGGTTAGCGGAAGGTAAGTTTCCGCTATTTGTGTAGTTGGGCTGTTTTGGGCCGGATAGCGGAAGCGTGTTTTCCGCTATTGCGGGCTCCAGCTCCTGTAATGCCCGATTGGCGGCGTGATAACGGAAGATTGACTTCCGCTATTGCCTGATTTACGTGATATAGTTTGTAATAGCAGAAGATTGGCTTCCGCTATTTCAGGGTCGCTGGGTGTAAGGGCAGCTGAAGAGGTTGATTGGATGGGCAGATTGATGGAGTTTTGCAGCTAATTTCAGCAGCTGGTTTGCAAAAGGCTGAGGGATGGACGTTGGGCGTCGCTGTGGCGGCACGTTGGATTTTTAACGGAACTCAGGAGCTCTTACAGGCGGAAATGGACGAAACTTCGATTATAGCGGAACTCAGCGACTCTTAGAGGCTGAATGCACTGCAAATTAACAGCTCCGAGTCACGTAAGAGCTTCTCAGTTCCGTTAGTGCTTCAACTAGCCGTTTTTTGGCGTTTAAGAGCTGTTGAGTTCCGTTAGGCTTGGTGCGTGATGAGGCGAGGCGCGGGCGCTGGTTGAACAAACCAGGTTAGTGTGAGAGATGCTGAGTTCCGTTAGGCGGGTGCGTGATGGGGCGAGGCGGGGAATTCCGGTGAGTTCATTTTTTTCATATAAGGAAGGGGTATACATATGTCGCATGTGAACGGTATTGCGGAAATGACGGCGGGCATTCTCCCGCTGAATGAGGAGGCCATGGAGCGGGCTAAGCTCCATCTGGACCAATTGACGAAGCCGCCGGGCAGTCTCGGCAAGCTGGAGGAGATCGCCGTGCAGCTGGCCGGGATTACCGGCGAGCTTGCTCCTGCACTGGGCACCAAGACGGTGGTGGTAATGGCAGGCGACCATGGCGTGTGTGAGGAGGGGGTCAGCGCATTTCCCTCTGAGGTCACCTGGCAGATGGTGCTGAATTTCCTGGCCGGCGGAGCGGCGGTGAATGTGCTGGCCCGCCATGCCGGAGCAAACGTGGTGTGTGTGGACATGGGCATCAATGGAGATGTGGAGCATCCCGGACTGCTGAACCGCAAAATCCGCCGGGGCACCCGCAATATGGCCAAGGAAGCGGCCATGACCCGGGAGGAGGCGGAAGCAGCGGTGCGGGCCGGCTACGAGCTCGCCCTGGAGCTGGCGGAGCAAGGCACCGGGCTGTTTGCCACAGGAGAGATGGGCATCGGCAACACCACCCCCAGCGCAGCCTTGCTGGCTGCTTTTGCGGGTATCTCGCCTTCGGCCGCGGCAGGCCGTGGAACAGGAATCAGCGACCAGCGCCTGGTCCGCAAAATTGAAGTGATTGAGCAGGCGCTCCAAACCAACCGCCCTGATCCTGCCGACCCGCTGGATGTGCTGGCGAAGGTAGGGGGAATGGAAATCGCCGGGCTGACCGGACTGATTCTCGGTGCGGCGGCATCCCGCAAGCCCATTGTCATCGATGGCTTTATTTCTACAGCGGCTGCTCTCACAGCGGCCAGACTGGCTCCGGCGGCAAAAGGCTACATGATCGGGTCCCATCTATCTGGGGAGCAGGGGCATGCGCTGCTGGTGAAGGAAGCCGGTATTTCGCCGATGCTGGGCTTGGACATGCGTCTGGGGGAAGGAACCGGTGCCGTGCTGGCTTTCCATCTGGTGGAGGCGGCGGTGAAGATCATGGCGGAGATGGCTACCTTTGCCCAGGCAGGGGTCAGCAGCAGCGAAGGGCATTCATAATTTCTTCATATTTTGCAAAAGGAGGAGCCAGCCATGTTAGTGTTAATCACAGGCGGAGCCAGAAGCGGCAAAAGCGGCTTCGCTGAAGTCTATGCCGCCGAATTTAGCGAAACAGGCTATTACATCGCCACGTGCCAGGCCCTGGATGAGGAAATGGAGGAGCGGATCGCTCTCCACCTCACAAAGCGTGAGCAGGATCAAGCCATTTTTTGGCACACGGTGGAGGAACCCTTGGAATTGTCCGCTGCACTCCGCGCAATGGACAGAGCAGCAAATCGAAGCGGCCCTCAGGTCGTACTGGTAGACTGTCTCACCCTGTGGCTGAGCAATGTTCTTCTTGCCGAAGAGGAGGAAGAATGGGACAAGGCTGCCCGTCAGCGTGCTGCCCAAAGAGCGGAAGAGGCCATAGACGGGCTGATAGAAAGGCTGCTGACGGTCAGGCACCATGTATTGCTGGTCACCAACGAGGTGGGCAGCGGCATCGTGCCCGAATACCCCTTGGGGCGCCTGTACCGGGATCTGGCCGGAGCGATGAACCGGCGAGTGGCGGCGATTTGCCAGGAGGTTTACCTGGTGACGGCGGGTATCCCTGTGGAGCTGAAACGGCTGCAGAAGGAGCTGGCTTCGGGGAGAGCGGGAGCTGCCGATGCTTCAGATCAACCTGAGCTTGGTGAAGTATAACGGCCCATGGAGCCGAGCAACCTGCAGCGCAGGATCCTTCGGTGACGGAGACTCCCCGTCAAACCGGGAGTATCCCGGCACGAACTCCCCGTCACCCTCCTCATCGCAGGAATAAGAAAGGGCGGTAACGCGCATGTTGTTTTATCATCCGGCAGACATCCTGTGGATGGTGCTGGCGGCTATTATTCTGGACTGGGTAATAGGCGATCCGCCCTGGCCGAAGCACCCTGTCATCCTCATGGGGCAGCTCATCAAGTGGCTGGAGGCCCGCCTACATCCCTCCGGCACAGAACGCGCTGCGGCCCGTTCCCCCAGGCGGGAGCGGTTTAGAGGTATTCTTTTGACCGTGGCGACGGTGGTGCTTTCCTCCGGATTGTTGTATGCCGTAATCGCCCTCCTGTATATGGCTAACCCCTGGCTGGGCAGGGCCGCCAACATCTGGTTTATCTCCACTACCATTGCTTTTAAGGGACTGAAGGATGCGGCCATGCAGGTATACCGGCCCTTGGCGGAGGGGAATTTGGCGGAGGCCAGACGGTGGGTAGGCTATATTGTGGGGCGGGACACGGCGGAGCTGGATGAAACGGAGATCACAAGGGCGGCTGTGGAGACCGTTGCGGAAAATACAGTGGATGCGGCGGTTTCCCCCTTGTTCTTCGCCCTGCTGGGCGGGGCGCCCTTAGCAATGGCTTATCGGGCAGCCAACACGCTGGATTCCATGGTGGGTTACCGCAATGAACGCTACTGTTACTTCGGCTGGGCTTCCGCCCGGCTGGATGATCTGTTGAATCTGCTGCCGGCCCGGATTACCGCCCTGCTGCTGGCGTTGGCTGCCTGGCTGACCCCGGGCCTGTCCGGCCGGCGGGCTCTGCGCTCGGTTAAGAGCTTCGCCGCCCTCCATCCCAGCCCCAACAGCGGCTACCCGGAATCCGCCGTAGCCGGGGCGCTGGGGATACAGCTGGGCGGCCGCAACATGTACGGCGGTTTAACCAGCCAACGGGCGGCTATGGGCTGGCCCCTGCAGCCTTTGGGGCAGTCCCATATCCGATCCGCCGTGCGGCTGTTATACATAACGGGATATTTCATTGCCGGAGGTGTGTTATGTGCAATCGCAGTTCAAGCTGGCTGGAGCTAATGCATCCTCTCGGAGCGGCATTCCAGCTGCTAAGCCGCTTCCCGGTGCCGGTGCAAATCCCTTTTGACAATAAGGTGCTCCGCAGGAGCGTGGTTTGTTACCCCCTGGTAGGACTGGCTATCGGGCTGGTGCTGGCCGGGGCGTGCTGGGGCTTGTCTCTGCTCCTGCCTCCTGTGCCTGCCGCAGCTCTGGTTACAGGGCTGTGGGTGGCCCTTACCGGGGGCTTTCATTTGGACGGGCTGATGGACACGGCAGACGGCATCCTGAGCCACCGTTCCCGGGAGGAAATGCTGGCCATTATGAAGGACAGCCGGGTAGGAGCCATGGGGGCTGCTGCCTGCGTTCTGCAGCTGCTTTTGAAATTTGCTCTCCTGGAGGGGCTGCTGGAGTCAGGCGGGCAGACCTGGGCGGGGCTATTGCCTGCTGTTGCCATATGGAGCAGATGGACCATGGCGGCAGCGGTAGCCTGGTGGCCATATGCCCGGGCAGGCGGAGGCATGGGTGCGCTGCTCTCCGGCTTTGGCGGCAGGCAGCTGGCCATATGCACCGTGCTGGCTGCGGGTTTGTCCGCAGGGGCGGGAGCACTGGGAGGAGAGCATCACCTGGCAAGCGCCATGCTGGCGTTCTCCTTAAGCTTGCCTGCGCTGGGGTTTAGCGTGCTGCTGGCCCGGAGGCTGGCGGCGAAGCTGGGCGGGCTGACGGGAGACACCTACGGCGCCATTAATGAGTTGACAGAAACCTTCCTGCTGCTGGTTATTTTGCTGGCGGGCAGGCTGTTATAGGTGTGATTTTTTTGACAGGCGGTGATTAGCCATGCTGGAAAAACACGGTCACGGCGGCGACATCTGGACAGCGGCCGAGTTGTACGGCATCGATAAAAACAGCTTCCTGGATTTCAGCTCCAATATGAATCCATTGGGTCCGCCTGAGGCGGCGGGAAGGATTATCCGGGAGGAGTGGAGGCGGGAGCTGTCCCGCTACCCCGACCCGGACTGCCGGGAGCTGCGCCAGACGATCGGCCAGGTGTATGGCGTTCCGGCCTCCTGTGTGCTGGCGGGCAATGGTGCCGCCGAGATCATTGATCTGGCGGTGCGGGCACAGCGTCCCCGGACAGTGGGGCTGCTCCAGCCCTCCTTCCGGGAATATGCCACCGCTGCCGGGAGAGCCGGGGCCGCAATCGTGGACATCCCGCTTTCGGCGGAGCGGAATTTTGATCCGGACTGGACGTCAGATGAGCTGCAAAAAGCGCTGCCGAATGCGGAGCTGTTCCTGTTCGGACATCCCAACAATCCGACGGGCCGGCTGCTTCCGCCGGAGTTTGTGCGTCAGCTTACGGCGCTGGATAAGCCGGTGATTCTGGATGAGGCGTTCATCGACTTTTCCGAGGCGGAGGACTCCGTGAGCTTCATCCGGCAGGCGGCGGAATCGGACAAGCTGTGTGTGGTCCGCTCGCTGACCAAGTTTTATACTGTGCCAGGCCTGCGCCTTGGCTTTGCGGTGGCGGGTGCCGGCTGGATTGAAGCCATGAAGCGGCTTCAGGTGGAATGGAGCGTCAACGGTCTGGCCCAGCGCATTGGGCAGGCTGTGCTGGGCGACGGTGAATACAACCGGGCCACCCGGGACTGGCTGCAGGAGGAATCGGCTTGGCTTACAAGAGCGCTGGCCGGGCTTGGTCTCGGGGTGACACCCAGCGCCGCCAATTACCTGCTGTTCCGGTTACCGGCGGAATGGGGCGTCACCATCCACAGCCTGCAGGAGGCAATGGGCAGGAGGGGAATTCTTATCCGCAGCGCCGCCACCTACCAGGGGCTTGACGAATACTACGGACGCACGGCGATCCGCAGCCGCCCGGACAATATGAGGCTGGCAGAGGAGCTGGCCGCCTGCCTGGACGAGCTCTGTAAGTAAGCAGCCCTCCGTTGCGGCTTCCGGTTAGCGGAAGGGATTTTCCGCTATTTCCCCGTGTGCAGGTGAGCAGCCCGAGTTAACGGAAGTGGATTTCCGTTAATGGTGCTATCCCTCCCTGACATTACCCGGAAATAAGGCTATAGCGGAAGAATGCTTCCGTTATCTGCTCTTTTCGCCGCTGTGGCACCCATTAACGGAAGATGCCTTCCGT
>JAQSYT010000204.1 GCA_029256065.1 Paenibacillaceae bacterium | reverse complement strand
GAATACGCCTGTATCGAAAATATACAGATAGGAGGTAAAATCCCAGGTCCGGGGCCACAGAATAAAGCCTCCCAGCATCTGCTCCTTCACTGTTGTGGTGGACATGGCAAACACATGAAAAAACGGAAGAATGCATAAAAGCGAAAAGATAATTAAAAAAATCAGGTTAAAAAAATCGAATGTCCGGGATGCCCATTTTTCTGTCATCAGTCCAGTTCCTCCTTATTCCGCCGCTCTATTAATACAGCCCCCGGCCGTTCATCCGCTTCACCAAACGGTTGGACCCGAAAATCAGCACAAAGCCGATGAGTCCCTTCAACAGCCCCACCGCCGTGGCAAAGCTGAATTTGCCGCTGACCAGACCGGTAGTGTACAGATAGGTTTCCAGCACATCCCCCACCTGGCTGACCCGGGCGTTCAGCATCAGGAATACCTGCTCGAAGCCTACATCCAGCACCGTGCCCAGCCGCAGGGTGAACAGTACCAGAATGGTTCCCCGGATGCCGGGCAGGGAGATATGCCAGATCTGCCGGAAGCGTCCGGCCCCATCCATACGGGCCGCTTCATACAGCTCGGGGCTGATGCCCAGCAGAGCAGCCAGATAGATAATGGTTCCCCAGCCGGATTCTTTCCACAGAAGCTGCAGCACCAGCATAAGACGGAAATTGGACGGATTGGAGAGGAGATTCACATCATGCAGCCCCATCTGCCCCATCAGTTGGGTGACGCCTCCGGTGCTGCTGAACATCAGATAGAAAATACCGGCAATAACCGGCCAGGACAGAAAGTGAGGCAGGTAGACAATGGTCTGGATGCTGCGCTTCAACCAATTCCGGCTGATTTCGTTAATGAGAATCGCCAGCACAATCGGAAAGGTAAAGGCCAGCACAATCTGGTAGAAGCTGATAACCAGCGTGTTCCACAGCACCCGGGGAATCTCGGCGTTATGAATCAGCGCGTCAAAATGCTTCAGTCCCACCCACGGGCTTTCCATAATGCCCCGGACCGGATTGTAATCCTGAAAGGCGATGACAATCCCGAACATGGGCACATATTTGTATAGAATAAAATAGACAATACCCGGCAGCGCCATCAGCCACAGGTAGCGCTCGCGCTTGAGCGTTCTCCAGAGGCTTGCCGCCTTGGATACCGGTCTTGTCTGAGGCTTCGCCTCATTCAGCGCTTGTGTAATCATTGCTGTACCTCCTAAATTTGAACAGACTTCCGCCGGCCGACGGGAATGCCTCTACTGTAGCAGCAGGGAATCATGACAGGCAATGAAAGTCTTTTGCCCTGCTCCATGGCCCGATTCGTCCTGCCGGCGCAAATCCGGTTCATTCCTGCAAAAACAATTCATGCCCAGACTTTTACTGGATACCCGGTTCTACAATGGAGGTGATGCCGATAAAATCAATTTCCACCTGACCCGCCGAGCTGATCGGGTCAAGCCTGAGCTGCTTGATAGTACCGTTCCAGCCGCTGCCGGTTTTCATGTCGATCCGGTATTCCCGCCATTCATCGTCCCCCGTCACCTGGAACCGCACATTCCGTTCCGAGCTGAAGCCGGTGGCGCTCTGGGTGGTAAAGAAGACATCTCCCATGCCGGAGACGCTGGACTTCATGCGCACCACAAGATAGGTGGAGGTCTCCGCGTCCACTCCCAACTGGTCGGGGCTGTACAGATTGGGGTCGCTGGAGGCGGATACCAGGGACAGCTTTCCATCCGCCACCGTTCCCGTCAGCTGCTTGAGCGTCCAGCCCTCTGTATTCCCTGCGGTATCAAAGCTCCAGCGTTTGGCGTAATACGGCTCATCCCGCCGCAGGGTGGACGCCGCTGCGCTTAGTGCCGGAGTAGCCCGGCCGTCAGCGGTATAGCCCTTTACCGCAAACACATAGTAGGAGCCGGCAGTCAACCCTGTGACCCGGCAAGAGGCAGCCGTACCCGCCACGCTGGTTTTCTCTATGCCGTTGGCAAAAATCTTGTAGCCTGCCGCCGCTCCTCCGGGAAGCTCCGGCCAGGACAGAAGCACGCTGGTAGGGGCAGCCTCCGTCACCAGAAGCCGGCTTCCCGCAGGCCATTGGGGCTGGGCGGCCTGGTCCTCTGGAGACAGGGAGGTGCTGATGGCGATATAATCCACCTCAACATTTCCCGGACCGCTCACGGGATCAACCCGCAGCTGCTTCACCGTTCCCAACCATTTCAGGCTGTTCTTCATGTTGATTCTGTATTCCGTCCATTCGCCGCCTCCCTGGGCTTGAAAATGGACGTTCTTGGCCGCATCCCAGGCCTGGTCCTCATTGGTGATAAAAAACACATCCGCAAAGCTGGTCACATCCGATTTCATCCGAATGGTCACATAGGAGGAGACGGAGGTGTCAAGCCCCAGCTCCGGCGGGCTGAACAGCTTGGGGTCCCCTCCGGTGGATGCCAGCTTCAGCGCACCGGACTGGACCGTCCCCTGGAGCGGGCCGGACAGGGCCCAGCCCTCCATATCGCCGGGCTGCTGGAACTCCCACCGTCTGGCCTCATACGGCTCGGGAGCTTCAGGGCCAACCCGCGTCGCTCCATGATCGCCCAGCCGGATATAATCCACCGCAACCATGCCTGTCACCTGGCCAAATTCCAGCCGCAGCTGCTCCAGCGTTCCTCCCGCCTCCTGAATCTGCCGGATGTCCACCGCGTATTCGGCGGCAAGAGAGTTGGCATATATGGGAACCTCGATGGTTCTTTCCTCCGTGAAGCCGGGGCTTTCCGAGGTGGCGTAATACAGCATCAGCCGGGTAGCGGGGGTATTGTTGGTCAAGCCGACCACCAGCACCCGGCTGGCTTGCAGGTCCACCTTCAGCTCATCCGGCGACAGAAACGCCAGTCCGGAGGCGGCGGTCCCTTGCAGGCTTCCGGAAACGGCCTGCACAGTGGCTGGGGCCGAGACGGTCCAGCCCTGGGTGCCCCCCTCCGTCTCAAACTCCCATTTTTTCACATAATGGGTATATGCCACCGCCGGAACCCAGCTGACGGCCGCATCCCCGGCTTCGGGCCGGTGCACCTGAAAGATAAGCCGGTCTCCCGCCTGAACCTGCACCTCATCCCTGTTGGTTTCGGCTCCATGCCCATCGGCTATCTCCAGTGGAGCAATAATTGCCGCCTGGTTATGCCAAACGGCAGCCGTCATCCGAGCCTCCGGCTCCCCCGCTGAAAGCAGGGCTCTGCCACGGATGCTGACTGTGCCGTCTTCCGGTGCAGTCCATACCCGGGCCACAGCCGAACCGGCAGCAGCCGAAGGATGCAGCAAGAAGCGGCTGATCCATGCATCGGCGGTCTGGGAAGCCATCCAGGCGGCACGGCTTTGGTCATATGCCATGTTCACCCATTCCCCGTTTGTCCCGCCATATTGGTAGGACCACGCTCCTGCCGCCGTTCCCGCAAACTGCTCCGCCGCATGATAAACCTGCTCCCGCACGCTGATTCCCCTGTTATTGGAAATCTGGAAGCCCTGAAAGTCCGCCGAATCCTGGTACAAGAATGTATTCATCACTGGCTCATGGTACAGGTTATCCCGGATGATGCCGCCGGGAACCAGATCATTGCCGGCCCTCCGCACCGAACCCTTGCCTTGTCCGACAAAGGTATTGGCGGATATCAGATGGTTGCTGCTGAAATCCCAGGTATTGCCGTGAATGGCCAGAATGGACAAGCCCGCTCCGGCATTGTCGGCGAAATAATTGCCGCTGACCCGGAAATCATTGAAGCAGCATTCATAATCCACCCCCGCCATATCCGGCGAACCGGTATCCTTGACATTCTTGACGATATTATTGTACATGCCGGAATGTGTCAGACCTGCGGCATAGATGGAGGCGGTGCCCGTCGGCGAAGGACAGGAGGCGTCTCCGTCAAAAATCGAGTTCATCAGCACCAGATTATCCACGCTGGTCAGTCTCATGCCGTCATCGCATCCTGAGCCGGTGCCGGTATTGTCATGGAAATACAGTCCGTCCAGCACAAAATCCCTGGCGGCGTAAGAGCCTCCCGAGCCGTTGTACCAATCCACGGAAACCGTGTCGAGATTCCGGGTTCCCTCAATATCCGCCAGGATCACATTCCGCACAAAATATTGGCTTGCTCCCGGCTTGAGGCCTGCCGCCGAGGTGAACTCGATCCCCGCCGAATTCCATATCCGGTCCTGGGCCCCGCTGCCGCTGCCGTGATGAATGCCCTTGATGTCATGCACGTACAGATCGGAGAAGGACAGCCCCTCATTCATCAGCGTGGTATAAAGCACATGGATTCCCGTTCCGGCATGGCTGACTTCCAGCCCGCTGACCTTCCAATAGCTGGGGTTGACCATCCGGATGGCCCGCTCCTGCTCCCCGCCATTCCGGATAATCCGCGGGCGCGCGCCGGAGCCGTAAGCGCCAAGCTCGGCCCATTGATCCGCCGAACCGGAGCCGCTCAGTACCATTTCCTGGTTCCATTGAGCGCCCCTGGCCAGCAGCACCTTGTCCCCGGGGCCGAACAGCTTGCTGTTGACAGGGGTGAAGCTGCACCATGGCGCCGTCTCCGCCGTGCCGTCATAGCTGTCGCTGCAATTGGCCTCCGGCAGATTGTTCACATAATACGTGCTGCCTGGAGCAGCATAGGCCGTGTGGGCCGTATGGGCAAACCCCCATACAGCCAAAACCAGCAGACAAGCAATCAAGAGAGCAAACCCGGCTTTCCTGTGGACATGAAACATGTTCATCCTCTCACCCTTTCGGATTATATTCCACCAGCTCCGCCCCATAAGGGCCAAGCGGAAGGCGGCACGGATAAGCACAACCCGAAAGCAGACTGATGGCCGGCCCCTCCAGCTCCAGCTCAACCGTCTCCTCCGTTAGATTCACATAGACTGCCCGGCCTTCGTCCAGCCTTCGGGCTGCAACCCCCTCGGGCGTAACCGGACCGGCGGGAATCTCCAACTCCTTGCACAGCTGCCGGAGCAGCTGGTCCAGAACCGTTCCTTCGGCGGGAAAGGCCGTATAATAAGCCATCCCCCTGCCGTAAGCATGGGCCGTAATGGCGGGCAGCCCCTCCGCCCTGCCGTCAAACACCGCTGCAGCCGCCGCTCCCCGCAATTGCACATGCTCGAAGTAGGGAATATCCGCGCTCCAGCGCTTTCCTTGAAAATGAACGCCGGGCATCCCCCGGGCAACACGGGGGTCCGATTTCTCAAAGCCCCCTTCATTCACATCCGCCACATGGGTGTAAGCGCGTTCATACTCCGCCGTGCGGATGCCGAATACATGGGACAGCCGGCCGGGAAGCGGGCAATCAAACGCCCGGTTATGCTCATCCACCTTGGCCGAATAGGCGGTCATCACCACTGTGCCGCCTCCGGCCACATAAGCCTCCAAGGCAGCGGCGGCTTCCGGGTCCATCAGGCAATGGCCGGGAACAAGCAGCAGCCGGTAGGACTGCTTCAGGCTCCGTAGGCTCACCACATTGCAATCCACATTGGCGTCAAACAGCAGCTTGAAGGTTTCGGCCACATGCCGGGTGTAGCCGGTTTTGTAGTAGTTGTGGCCCAGATCCGACACCTTCAGGCATTCGTAAGAGTACGCCAGCGCAATCAAGGGGCGGGGGCGGAGCGGGAAGCCCCAGGCCTCCAGCCGCTTGAACTCCTCGGCAATGGTCTTGAACTCGTCGTACTTCCGCCCCGGCTCCCCGTCATGATCCACTAGCCCGGGCAAATACTGCTCCTCTCCCCCCAACATGCTCCGCCAGGTCCAGGCGCATACCATCTGCGAGCCATACAGCAGGCTGAGCCAGGCATACATCCGCATGGCCTGCGCCGGAGAGCCGTAGCCTCCGAAGGTGCCCGTCTGGAACTCGGACAGCCATACGGGCCGGTCCGATTCGGCAGCCCGGTGGCGCATGACCAGGCAGGAGGAAATCAGGGCTTGCCGGTTCTCGGGGTTAATCCCGGGATAAAAGCCGGTATTGGGAATATCCCCTCCCTGATCCCCTCCCCGCAGATAGTCAAATCCGCCCCGGGGATGCTCGGGATACCAGTTGGAGCTGATGGCTGCCCCGGGAGCGTGCCAGAGGATGGTGTCCCGGAAGCGCCCGATAAATCCCAGTGTCTCCTCGGAGAAAAACCGCCACATATCCAGCATCCGCTCCGGCGCTCCGGTATAACCGCCGCTTACGGGAAATTCCACATCGCTCCAGCTGCCCAGCTTTCTGGACCAGCGCCTGGCGGACCAGGCCTGGTTCAGGGCCTCCACGGAGTCGTAGCGCTCCTTCAACCAGGCGGCAAAGCGCAGGCGGGCCTGCTCCGAATAGGATACCGACTTGTCTCCGAATTCATTGCAGATGCCGAAGGCCAGAAGAGCCCGGTGGTCCCGGTAACGGAGAACCAACTTCTCCACATGCCGGAGAGCATAGTCCTGAAACACGGGGCTGCCGATATCCTCCATGTACCGTGTCAACGCCTGCAGGCGTTGGCCGTTGGCATCCACCAGATCAATCTCCGGGTATTTCCGGTGCAGCCATACCGGCGCAGGGCGGGTGGAAATATCCAGATAAACGCCGATTTGCGCCTCGGCAAAAAGCTCCATCACCTGGTCAAGCCAGGCAAAATCATATCCCCCCTCCGCCGGCTCGAAGCTGTCCCAGCACAGATGGCCCAGCCGGACCACAGAGAAGGAGGCGGCCTTCATCAGCGCGATATCCTTCTTCCAGCGCTCCCGGGGCCAGTCGTGGGGATGGTAATTGGTTCCCGCATACAGCCGGGGAACCGTCATGTCGTAAAGCATCGGACTTCCTCCTATGCCGCATGAAGCCGGCAGGCCGGACCATGTGGCCCGGCCTCGCGCCGCAACAGGCGGACCTTCATTGATTATGTTATGTTCCGCGTTTTATTTTCCGTGAAGCGTCTTGTACGCTGCATTCATTTCATCCACAATCTGCCGGCCGCCCTTGGTTTTCCATTCCTCCAGCGTCTTGTCATAAAAGGTAAGCGGCTCCTCTCCGCTGATTACCTTGACGCTTGCCTCCAGAAGCAGCTTGTTCAGCTCGCCGCCCTTGTCCTTCAGCATTTCCGTGGGCACCAGCCCCAGCATGGCGTCCGGGAAGGCGGCTCCGGCTGTGGCGGCGGCGAATGAAGCATTCTTCACCGCCTGCACTTCCTTGGATTCAATCGGATTGTTCAAGCCGGTGGCTTCGGCGGGCGGATTGCTAATCAGGTACAGGCCGGGCCGTTCCTTGACTCCCAGATCCTTATACGAAGTTTTGCCGTCGACCACTTGGTAATGCTCGCCCTCCTTGCCGTAATTCAACAGCTTATACAGCTCGGAGTTCATGTCCTCGCCCATTTGGTCGTCAATGAACTTGAGCATCCGCTTCACCTTGGCTTCATCCTTGCCGAGGGCGGCGGGAATGGAGATAAACCCGTTGAAGCCCTGTCCGCGGGCATAACCCTGAAGGCCGTCCGGCGCCCCTTTAAGCGGAGGGATGGGAAGCCATTCAAACTTGGGGTTGACCGCTCTGGCCTTGTCCAGCCGATCCTGGCTGTAGGCATTCCAGGCAAAATCCCCCCATACGCCGCTTTTGCCCGTGAGGAAATCATCCTCCGCCTGGGTGCCCTTCATAATGACAAAATCCTTGGAAATAATCCCGTCCTTATATGCCTTGGCCAGGTACTCCAGGGATTGGCGGTAGTTGGGATGGGCCATCACCGGATAAATCTTGCCGTCCGCAGCCTCCGACCAGTTCACATTAAAGGGGGTTTTGTAGGAGCCGAACAGCGAGGTGGTGCCGCCAAAAGCAAGGGTTCCCACGTAAAATCCCATTCCGTAGGTATCGTTCTTGCCGTTGCCGTCCGGGTCCTTCTCGACAAATTGCTTCATGGCAGCGTACAGCTCGTCATAGGTGGAAGGAACCGGCAGACTCAGCTTATCCAGCCAGTCCTTGCGGATGGTCAGATTCAACGACGCCTGGGAGCGCAGCCGCGGCAAGCCGTACAGATGGCCGTTTCCCGAGAACAGGCTGAGGAAATCCTTATCCAGCTTGGCCAGATTGGGAGTATCCTTCTCATTGATATATTTCTCCAGGGGAAGGAATACGCCATTGTCCATGTAGTTGTACCAGTTCTGGTCAAGTCCGGGCATAACCACCAGATCGGGGATGTCCCCGGAGGCGATGGTGACTCCCAGCTTGTTGATGTAGTCTGTGGAGGCGATGGGAATAAAGGTGTAATCCATGTTGTATTTGTCTTCCAATATTTTGATGCCGCTGCTTTTGTCAGGCGGCGTTGCCCCGTAGGAGATGGTCATGGCCGATACCTTGATGCGCTTGGACATGTCCGCTTCGCTGCCGGCAGCCGTTCCGCCGCCTGTTCCGCCGGAAGCAGCCGGCTCAGACTGGGAGCACGCAGATAGCAGCAGAGTAACGAGCATGGCGGATGTCACCAATCCGGCAGCTCCTTGTTTCATTTTCACTGGGGTAGACCTCCCTTTTTTTATCTGGTATGGCAAGCTTGCATTCTAACTCCTGCTGTCCGTGGGCCTCTCCTCCTTGTGCCAGTATGCGCCGCTGCGGTCAAATTAACTGTAACGGCGCGGGTTTGGGGCAGGCAATGAACATATTTTGTTGTGGACAGGACGCTGCTTTGCAGCGGTTGGTGCAATTCGCGTTCATTGGGCGCAAGAAATGTTCATCCGTTTCCCCCGTTCAAAAGCGGAGGTGTTATTGACCCTCCCTGGTTAAGGCGATATGATAATGACACGCAAATGTTGGAGGGAACAAACTTGAAACTGAATATCCGGCAATTGGACCGCAATCCTTCCCCGCTACCACTCAGAACACGGCTGCTGGTCTATCTCCTCCTCCTGTCCAGCATCCCTGTAGCCTTGATGGGTATCATATCCGCTTACAACACCTCCCGGATTATCCGCACGCAGGCGGCTCAATCCAATGCCATGCTGCTGAAGCAGACGGAGAAGGATTTGAATTCCTTCTTCAAGAAAATCGATGACCTGATGCTTCAGTATACATACGCCCCCTCTACCTCCACCCTGATTCTGAAGCGTTTTGTGGATGAGGACTTGTCCAATAAAAATTGGAAGCTGGTCACGGATCTGGGGGAGCTGCTCATCAAGCTGCAAAGCGGCATGGAGCATGTGCTGGAGCTGGATTTTTACTCCATGCCCTTCGGCAAGGTGCTGAGCTCCAGCGGGAAATTATATACCGACCGGCAGTTCACCGACCCTCTGGCATTGGACGAAGCCCAGAAGCTGAGCTATTCCAACGGATGGATCGGCCTGCGTATGGAGGTTGCCAAGGAAGTCCCGCTGAACCGGCCGGTCCTGACCATCATTAAGCCGGTGCTCCAGAACAATAAGGCGGATGCGGCGCTTATCCTATACCTGGACGCAACAGCCATCAGCAGCTACAAATTTAACCCGCCGGACATCTATCCCGGTTCCGCCATCTTCGTCTGCGACGAGAAGGGCAACATGATCCTG
>JAQSYT010000203.1 GCA_029256065.1 Paenibacillaceae bacterium | reverse complement strand
CAGAGCAACCGAGTAATTTCCAGGGAAATGTACAAGACTGTCCGTTCTCATCCTCCCGGAAGCCTGCTATAATTAGGGTGTGTCTGAATATGACGGAAGAGCAATAAGCGGAGGATTTGTTATGGAAAGGCGTTTTGTGGCTGAAGCGGTTATGCTAGCGATTTACGGTCAGCTCCTGGTCCCGGCCCAGCCGGTTGAATATGTCATGCCCTACTCCAGCCTGATGGAGCTTTATGATCTCCTGGAAAGCCCCGAGCCCATTATGGCCATTGAGGAGGATGACTCCCATGTGCGCACCTTTATTAAGGGACTGATCGGCTTCTTCGAGGAGCCTCTGAACAAGAAGAAAATTGAGCGTGCCTTGGCCTCCCCCTGGAAAAAAAGCCCCGCTCTCCTAGTGAATGAACGGGTTTCCGTTACTGTGGTATATGCTTTGGAGAATGCCGAGTACGGGGAGAAGTTTGACCCCATTGAAACAGATCTGATCCTTCTTTCTCTAAGAGAGAAGCTGCCTGTTCTCACCGATCAGCTGGAATTTGTCGATAAGCTGATCCATGCGACTGTACCGGTACAGGTATTCGATATCGAGGACTTCGAATATGCTCTAGAGGCGGACGTTCCGATGGAGTTTTAGCAGCGTCTGCGCACAAAGCCCTTGACCCTGACACTAATGTCAGGGTTTATATTGGTTATGCGGTCTATTGCAAAAGGGAGGATACGGGTTTGAGAATCGGCGAACTTGCCAAGCTTACAGGAGCCAGCGTGCGTTCACTGCGGTATTACGAAAAGCAAGGGCTTCTGGCCTCCTCCCGGACCGGGAGCGGCTACCGGGAGTATTCCCCCTTGGCGGCAGAACAAGTGGAGACCATCCGGTTTTACCTGCAGCTGGGGCTTTCCACCGGTGAGATCAAAAGCTTCCTGCACTGTGTGCTGAAGAACAAGGAATCCTTCTGCCGAGAAATTGTTCCGGTGTACCGCAAGAAGCTGTCGGAGCTGGAGACGCAGATTGCCCTTCTCACATCTATCAAGGACAACCTGGAAGACCGCATGCGGCTTTTTGCAGCCGAAAATCCTGGAATATTGGAGGAATAAACCATGTCCGTACAAAAAGTCAATGATCATACATTGCTCCAATCAGTTAAACGCGGAGGTACTGTACTGGTGGATTTCGGCGCTCTCTGGTGCGCGCCATGCCGCAGGCTTGAGCCAATTCTGGAAGAGCTGGACCGGCAGTGGGACGGTAAAGTGCCGATTTTCCAGGTAAACGTGGACGAAAGTCCGGAAAGTGCAGCCGCATACGGAGTCATGTCCATGCCTACAGTCATTGTCTTCAAGGATGGCCAGCCTGTCCGCAAGCTTGTCGGATTGCGTCCGGCAGAGGTATACCGGCAGGCTGCAGCCGAATAAACGGCGGCCGTCCTGCTTTGCCCCAGCTTTATTCCCTGAAGCCCTGAAACCCCTAATTGCAGGCGGTTCAGGGTTTTTGGCTTTTCCGCGGCTTTGAGAGAAAGCCCCTAGTAACCTATTGTAATACTTACCAGAAAAATACTTAATTGTTGTATACAATCGAATATTGTCGAATACAAACCTTACATGATATGATTTAAAAATAATAATTATTTTAAGATTTGAATAATAATAATCACGGAGGTGACCCAAGCTTTTACTGCTGGTACCACACAGCCATTCATACATAAGAACTGAAGCGTCCACGATGCTGTCCGGCTCACATTTTACCGAAAGCCATTAATTACCCGATGAAGGAGCATGCCTCTATGAAATGGTTCATGAACTGGAAAACGTCCACCAAGCTTATTTCCGCCTTCGTCCTTATAGCTGTAGTGGTAGGTATAGTAGGGCTGTACTCTATCCGCAACCTTGGCCTTATGAACAACAACAGCAAGCAGCTGTACAACAATAACCTGATGTCGATCCAGACGCTTTCGGAGGCCCAAATTGACTTTTTGAATGTCAGGGTCCTATCCCGGGATATTGCTACTTCTTCTGTTAAGGCAGACAAAGACCGCATGGCGAAAGAAGTGGAAGTATTGAACAAAAATGTGTTGGATAAAATTGAGGCTTACCGCCCTTTGGCCACAACACCTGAAGAATTGGCGGTTCTGAAGGAACTGGACAGTCTCACCGGCCCTTATTACAAGCTGCTCGAAACAGGCATGGAGTTGTCATACAGAAGCGACATTACCGAATTCCAGCATTTTTTATCCTCCACCTTGGCACCGGCAGGCAACAAGATCCGGGATTTGATGGATAAGCTCATGAAAGTCAATATGGATCTGGGCGATAAAGCCAATGATACCTCTCTTCAAACCTTTACCGAATCGCGGAATATTACAGCAGCCTTGGTTTTGATAGCTCTGATTATCAGCATCCTCCTTGGTTATATGATCTCCCGTCTCATATCCAATCCCTTGAACAGAATTGTTGCTCTTGTAGGCAAGGTTTCCGAGGGGGATTTGCGGGAGGAGGCCGATATCCATACCAAAGATGAAATCGGACAGCTCTCCAACAGCGTCAATACCATGATATACAATTTGCGTAATCTAATCGGAAATATCGCGCAGTCCTCCCAAAGCGTTGCCGCAGCATCGGAGCAAATCTCCGCCAGCACTCAGGAAATTGCCAGCGGAAGCACCACCCAGGCACAATCCGCCCAATCCATTTCCGCTATGTTCAGAGAGCTGACACTGGCTATTAATTCCGCAGCCCAAAGCGCCGAGGAAGCAGCCGAGCTGTCGGACAACACCGTGCAAACCGCCAATCAGGGGGAAGGTATTGTGCGGATTTCTGCCTCCGGCATGCAGGCGGTGAATGGTTCCATGGGCCTGTTGGAGGAGGATTCCCGTAAGATTGGAGCGATTATCGAGGTTATTGACGATATTGCCGACCAGACCAATCTTCTTGCCTTGAATGCCGCCATCGAAGCCGCCCGTGCAGGGGATCAGGGCCGCGGCTTCTCCGTTGTAGCCGATGAGGTCCGCAAGCTGGCTGAACGGAGCAGCGAGGCAACCAAGGAGATTACTTCTATTATCAAGGCCATGCAGGATAACACGCGGCAAAGCGTTACCGCCGTGTCCGAAAGCGTCACCCAGTCCGAGGAAATGAAGGAGGCCTTCCGCAACATTATCCATACCGTGGACAACTCCTCCCAAAAGGTGAATGAAATCGCCGCCGCCTGTGAGGAACAAGCGGCCCAGGCCTCCAGTGTCATGAGATCAGTGGAATCCATCGCCGCTACCAGCGAAGAGACAGCTGCTGCTTCGGAGGAAACGGCTGCAACCTGCCAGTCTCTTGCGCATCTTGCAGATGAGCTTAATGTGTCCGTGGCCAAATTCAAAATCTAACAGATTCGGGTGTGAGCTTATGGCTGCCGTTCAGCAGGACCAGTACATCGAAATGACTGTAGGCGACGAGAATTACGCCATCAAAATAGAGGATATCCACGAAATTATTAAGATGCAGGCTATTACTGATCTGCCCCACTCCAAATATTACGTAAAAGGGATTATTAACCTGAGAGGTATGGTCGTGCCGGTCATCAGTCTGCGCAATCTGTTCGGGCTGCCGGATGAGGCATATACCAAGGCCACCCGGATTGTGGTTGTCCATCACCAGGAGGAAGCGGTGGGTATTATTGTCGATCAGGTTAATAAAGTGACGACTTATCCTGAGGTGCAGCCACCGCCTGTACAAATAGGCAGCGTGAATGGAGCTTTTTTCTCGGGAATAGGACTCAGGGGACAGCATTTGGTCGGCATTCTGAAGCTGGATGAAGTGCTTCTGCAGGAATAAGCACACAGGAGGCACAGCATAATGGAGGATCTTTCAGCATACCGTGAGGCATTCATCGGGGAAATGGTGGACCAGCTGGAGCGGATGGAGCACTACCTGCTTCATTTGGAGCATGATACTTCGTCGGACATGATCCAATCGATTTTTCGTACTGCCCATACCATAAAAGGCTCTTCCGCCGCTATGGGCTTCGATGAAATGAAATCCGTAACCCATGAGGTGGAGCATCTGCTGGATATGGTGCGCAGCAATAAGCTGCAGGTGGGGCGCAGCCTGGTTAATCTCCTGTTCGAGGCGCTGGACCACCTGAAGCTGCTGCGCGATGAGTATATGGGGGAAACGGCTTTTTCCGATATCGCATTTCTGCTGCATAAGCTGCGGATATTCATTGAACACAAACCTTCCGGGGAACCCCCCAAAGGAGAGCTTAAGGAGCTAAAGGCGCTTACATTAGAGCAGTCTCTCCGGCTGGAGGAGGTCCGGGAGACCGGATGCAGCATCCTGAAGGTGCAGCTGGAATTGAGCGCTGACTGCATAATGAAAGGCGCGCGTTATTACCTCATTATGCAGGATATCCAGGCCAGATTCGGAGCGGTGCTTTATTCCGATCCGGCAGCCTCCGAGCCCGGCGCCCCATTCGGTGATGATGCCGAAGAGGAGCAGTACAGCCGATCGGTATTTCTCATTGGCACACGGGAAAGTGCAGAGGCGGTAGCAGCCGGCTTGCGCAGCCATTCGGATGTGGAGGAAGCTGCAGTGGAGCTGTATCAGTCCTCAGCCCCCGTCATTCCGAAGCCTTCGGCATCTGCTGTCAAGGAGCAAGCCGCTCCTGAGGATAAGCAGAATAAAGGGCCGCAAACCATCCGGGTCAGTGTGGAACGGCTGGAGCATCTGATGAACCTGGTTGGAGAGCTGCTTATTGACCAAACCTCCTTAGCGCAGCTGAAGCAATCCGTCACACGCTCACACCCCAATGAGGAATTTGTCGAGCGGCTGGGGGATATTTCCGACCACATTTCCCGTACAGTTGGCGAGCTTCAGGACAGTGTGATGAAGGCGCGGATGCTGCCCATCAAGCATTTGTTCCAGCGTTTCCCGCGGACCGTGAGAGATCTCTCCCAGAAGCTGGGCAAGGACATCGAGCTGGTGCTGGATGGAATGGAAACCGAGTTGGACCGTACGGTCATTGAGGAAATCGGGGACCCGCTGATTCACTTGATCCGCAATGCGGTGGATCATGGCATTGAAGCGGCGGATGTCCGTATTGCCAGCGGCAAATCTGCCAAAGGCACGGTGCGTCTGAATTCGTACCATGAGGATAATCAGGTGATTATTACGGTTGAGGATGACGGGGGCGGTATCCGTCCCGAAGCCATTCTTGAATCAGCCCTGCGCAAGGGGGTCGTGACAGAGGAAGAGGCCGCCCATCTGTCCGACCAGGATGCGGTTTACCTTATCTTCCGCCCCGGCTTCTCCACAGCCGCCCAGGTCAGCGAGGTGTCCGGACGCGGAGTAGGGATGGACATTGTCCGCAGCCAGATTGAACGCCTAAACGGAATGATCCACATTGATTCCCAGCCCGGCACAGGCACACGATTTACCATCCGGCTCCCGCTGACCCTGGCCATTATCACCGGCTTGAAGGTAAAGGTGTCCCAAAGGGATTATATTATCCCGATGACCAATGTGGTGGAAATTGTCCGGGTGTTGGATAAGGAGATCAAAACCATCCGGGGTCAGAGCGTATTGGTGATCCGCAAGGAAACCATCCCTCTGGTCTGGCTAAGTGACACGTTAAATTACGAGCGCCCTCTTAAGCAAAAGAAGCATCAGCCCATCGTCATCGTGGGTTCTGCCGAGAAGAAAATTGCTCTGGCGGTGGATGAGCTGCTCGGCAACCAGGAGGTTGTAATTAAAACCCTGGGCAGCTACCTGGGAAAAATCCCCTATGTAGCCGGAGCCGCTATCCTGGGCAACGGGCGTGTGGCGTTAATCGCAGAAATATCCTACTTTTTTCAAATGATGAAGATGCAATAAAAAGGCTCTCCGGCTTAACGGCCGGAAAGCCTTTTTTGCATGCAGCCCGGGTTATGGACCCGCGCTATTTCAGGGCAGCTGCTTCAAACCAATCCCAGCCGAAGCCCACATGCTCCGGTTTATGGGAGTCAGAGCCATAGACTAGAGAAACTCCAGCCTCCCGGCACCGCTTCAGAAACCATTCAGGCACATACGGCTTCCCGCAGGTGGGCACCCGCAGCCCGGCGGTATTCACATCCAGGCCGAAGCCTGACTCCACCAGCAGGGGCAGCAGCTTCTCCAGCCTCCCCCGGATGAAGGTGTCCGCAAGGGGTGGAAGCTCGGTGCTGAACTTCTCGATCAGATTGATATGGCCGATGCGGACTCTGCCCGGCAGACCTGCAGCCTTTGCCCATTGGATGGCCTGCTCCACATGATTGTAGTATTCCTCCGCCACCGCCTCCATGGAACCGTAATACCCGAGCAGCCCTTCTCGGAAATCCTCTGCTGTAAAATCGATACAGCGCATCCCGCCCTTCCCGGGCAAATAATGCACCGATACCACAATATCCTCCAGGATGTCCAGCCAAGGCTCCAGCATCGCCTCGGAATAGGCGGTAGCACCGTGCAGATAATCCACTTCCAGCCCTGCCGGTATGTCGATAATCCCCGAATAACGCTCCTTTGTCTGCCGCACGTAGCGGAAGTAAGCCGGAAGCTCCGCTAGGGGCATAGCCAGCTCTTCCATCAGCGCCGGATTATCGATCCAGCCCTTGGGCAGCGGCGGATGCTCCGTTATGGAATACCGCTGGAAGCCCTGCTTTACTGCTTCCTGTATGTATTTCTCCTGGGGTTCCGGGCTGCCGTGCCTGCAAAAGCGGGTATGGGTGTGTCCGTCCCACTTGATCATAGGCGTTTCTCCGGCAGGGGGAGCCACTTCAGCACATCCTGGATGCGGGCATCCCAAATTTCCCAGCTGTGGCTGCCCGGCCCTTCCGCATAGCTGAGCTCCAAGCCCTTCTCTCTGGCGTGGTCCCGGAACCGGACGTTATGCTCGTACAGGAAATCCTCTGTCCCGCAGAATTGGTACAGCTTCGGCTGCTCCTTGCCTGAGGCTGCCAGCTCTGTGGCCAGATGGAACAGGTCTGCCGGCGTGCCGTCAATTTCCCCGTAATCCCCCAGCAGCCAGCGAAATTCATTGCCCGGATGGGACTGCATGGCCCACTTCACATCCATCACTCCCGACAAGCTGGCCGCCGCGGCGAAGCGGTCTGGGTGGGTAAGTGCCAGCTTCATGGCTCCATACCCCCCCATGGACAAGCCGGCGACATAGTTATCCTCCCTTTTATCCGACAAATGAAAGAAGGACCGGGCCAGTGCCGGAAGCTCCTCGCTGACAAACTGCCAGTATTTATGGCCGTTGGGCATGTCGGTATAGAAGCTGCGGTTCACCGCAGGCATGACTACAGCCAGTCCCAGAGCGGACGCATACCGCTCAATGGAGGTGCGGCGCAGCCAAATGGTGTGATCGTCCGACAAACCATGCAGCAGATACAGAGTGGGATGTTTGCCGCCCCGGTCTGCCGACTCCATGCCGATTTGGTTCTTCGCCACCTGGGGTACGATCACATACATGGACGCGGATACGCCCAATGAATCCGAGAAAAAATGACAGTCCATAAATGCCATGGGATTGCAGCTCCTTTTTGAAAAGAGAAGTGGATGAGAAGCGGTCTTACGGCAGCACGTACACAATAATGGTGAAGAAGTGGCAGATGCTTCCGCCCAGCACAAACAAGTGCCAGACAGCGTGATGGTAGGGAAAGCTGCGCCATACATAGAAGATGGTCCCCAGCGTATAGAGCAAGCCTCCCGCAATAAGCAGAATCATCCCGCCCTGGGCCAGATTATGGGTCAGCGGATTCCAGGCGAACACGATGATCCAACCCATGGCAATATAGAAAATCGTGGAGGTGAACAGAAACCGTTTGGTGAAAAAAGCCTTGAAGGCGATCCCCGCCAGGGCGATGCCCCAAACAATGCCGAACAGCGTCCAGCCCAAGGGCCCGCGGATGACATTAAACAGAAGCGGCGTATAGGTGCCGGCAATGAACAGGTAGATGGAGGAATGGTCGAAAATCTCAAATAAATCCTTAACCTTACCCTCGGGAAAGCTGTGAACCAGGGTGGAGCAGGTATACAAAATCAACATGGAAACGCCATAAATGGTGAAGCTCACCACATGCCAGGCGCTGCCGTCCAGGCTGGCGAATACCACCAGCAGAACCAAAGCGGCGATGCTCAATAAAGCGCCGATTCCATGAATAATGGCATTGGCGACCTCTTCGCGCCGGGTATACACATGCGTGTTTGCCACTGCAAATCCTTCCTCTCCATATGCGTGATCCTACCCATTATACTCCAATCCGCGCTTCAAAAGCACCCTTCTAAGAATAACTGAACCCGTTGCTTTTGCCCCCATCCGCACCTATCATTAAAGGTATTGCGGCTATTGGCCGAAAAATTTAGGGTTCCGGGGTGTTTTCTTATGTGGTGGATATGGGTTGCCCTGCTGCTTATCGTGGCGGCTGCAGCGTTTGGCGCGGCATTATGGCGTTTCTCGGAGAAAGTGGTTGGGATCAAGGTTTGGGACGAGAAGCGGATCATCCAGTTCGAGACGGACATTGGGGTGCTGGATCCGGCCTATCTGGAGGCACTACCCAAGGAGGACGTGGCCATCACCTCTCCCTATGGGTATGCCCTCTCCGGCTGGTTCATTCCCTGCGGCACGGACAGCAACAAAACCGTGATTCTCGCCCATGGCGTAACCCGCTCGAGAATGTCATCCATCAAATATGTGGAGCTGTTCCGCAAGCGGGGGTTTCATGTGCTGGCCTATGATCACCGCCGGCACGGAAAAAGCGGCGGAGCCTCCACCACCTACGGCTTCTACGAGAAGGAGGATCTCCGGGCCTGGGTGGATTGGGTGTACCGCCGCATGGGTCCGGGCGCTGTCGTCGGCACTCATGGTGAATCCATGGGAGCCGCCACTGTGCTGCAGCATGCAGCCGTGGATGACCGGGTACGGTTCTGCATTGCCGACTGTCCCTACTCCGGCATTGTGGGACAGCTGATATACCGGCTAAAGGTGGAATATCCCCGTTTCCCGGTGGTTCCCACTATCCCATTGGTGGCGATGATCTGCCGGCTGCGGTCCGGCGCACGGCTGGATCTGGCCGAGTCCCTGCGCAGCCTGCCTCTGCCGGGGACACCGGTTTTGTTCATCCACGGCCAGGAGGACAAGTACATCGAGAAGCGGATGACAGAAGAGATGTTCCAGCTGAAGCAAGGGACGAAACGGTTGTATCTGGCTCCGGGAGCGGACCATGCCGAAGCGTACATGAAAAACCCCGACGAATACAACCGTATTGTCGGGGAGTTTCTTCAGGAGGCCGGCGTTTTGGGCGGCTGAGGCGCCACACAAAATGCAAATATGCAGTTAATTCTGGGCGAAATAGCCAACTGCCGGGGTTATCCTGCAAAAGTGCAGTTATTTGCCGCTGAATGAGCTAAAAAATCGGTTACAGGGCGAAATTAGCTGCACTTTTGCAGGATGAAAGGTTAGATGGAGCTGCACCAGTAAAAATAAATGCACTTTTGCATTTTGGGGGCTGCTGCGTTCTGCCGGATCTGGCGAGTAAGCAC
>JAQSYT010000202.1 GCA_029256065.1 Paenibacillaceae bacterium | reverse complement strand
TAATACCGGATGGAGCGGGAAGCTTCATTGTCCAGCTGGGTAAGGAAAAGGAAACACTGCTGCTTCCGGCAGAGGTGGTAAGTGCTGTGGAAGCAAGCGGCACCTTGAGGCTGGTGAAGGATCAGTCAACCTTTGAGCTCAGCGGGCTGAGCCTTCGCAGGCTGCTGGCGGAAGCAGGAGCTGAAGCTAAGGACGGGCAAATCAAAATTACAACCGTCACGGAAGCAGACTCCCGTTTAATAAAGCAGGCGATAGAGGGCGCAAGCATCCCGGGTGCTGTTTATTGGACAGCAGACAGCGGATTGTACCGCATCCAGGTGGAGGCCGTGGCTAAAAACGGCGGACCCTTAAACGCTGCCGCCGCATCGGCCAAGGAGAAGGTTGTGCTGACTATTAAAACAGGCGCCGCCGCTGATCCTGAGCTTTTGGGTTTGTATGCTATCGGCACGGACGGCAAGCCCGTTTATATGGGAGGCCAGTGGAGCAACGGTGAAATAACCGCTGCCGTACCGCTCTCCGGACAATATGCGGTGCTGGCCTATGCCCGCAGCTTCGAGGATGTTGCGGACAGCCATTGGGCGAATACCGTTATTACACGGATGGCGGCAAAGCATATCATCGACGGAGTTGATGAAAAGACCTTTGAGCCTCAAGGGGATGTAACCCGGGCCGAGTTTGCCGCGATGCTGGTGCGGCTTTTGGGTCTCGAGGCTTCTGGCAGCAGCGCTTATGCCGGATTTGCCGATGTGCAGCAGGAGGCATGGTATGCGGATGCGGTAGCGGCGGCAGCCCAAGCGGGTCTGGTAACGGGGCGCAGTGAAGGCAGCTTCGAGCCGGAGGGAACCGTAACCCGCCAGGAAATGGCGGTGATGCTGGTGCGGGCTTACCGGTTGAAGACAGAATGGCAGCAGGCAGATTCCGCAGAAGCGCCCTTTGCGGATGCGGATCAAATCGGCGCATGGGCCAAGGACGCCGTAGCCGCCGCCAGCGCCGCAGGGCTGCTCCAAGGCCGGGGCGACGGGCAGTTCGCTCCCCGGGAGCAGCTCACCCGGGCCGAAAGCGTCCAGGTGCTGTACAACTTACTGAAGAGTTTGAAGTAGCAGGCTACTGACACATCATAAAGCTCCTTCTATGGCAGTTGTGCTGATGAAGCACGATGCCGCAGAGGGAGCTTTCTCTGTGGGAAGCGGACTTTGTGTAGGCCGTCTTGTATACTTTTGACGGGCGCCTGCTGCAAAGGAAAGCTGCGCCTTTTCTGGTACACTATTTGCTATACTCATATCATATCAGGGAGGTTTTCCAAGTATGAACGCTTTTGAGAGAATGAACCGGCTTATGGATTTGATCGACACAGATCTGACTGCTGATCTGTCCGGTGTAGACATATCCCGCATGATGGAATGCCCCCAGGAGCAGTTTGGCCGGATTTTCTCCTTTCTGACAGGGATGCCGTTATCGGAGTATGTGCGCCGACGCAGGCTTACGGTCAGCGCGTTTGAAATTCAGCAAAGCAGCGGCAGGATTATCGATACCGCAGTAAAGTATGGGTACGACTCCCAAGCTGCCTTTGCCAGAGCCTTCAAGGAGTTTCACGGCCTCACTCCGACTGAAGCAAACAACAAATCCGCTGTTTTCCAGGTGCAAAACAAGCTGGTCTTTTCCTCCCATGATTTTATGGTGAAGAACGGGGAGGAGATGGCCATACTCGGTAAGGTGGATTTTTTGGAACTGCCGGCGGCGCGTATGATCGGAATGGAGGTTGTTAATGGAGGAGGGAATAATCCGGTCCCGGCACTTTGGGAAGCGATATTCAGCCAAAACAAGCTGGCTGCTTTACATCCGGCGCAAGCTTTATTGGAGCTGTATGTGGGGTGGATGGGGGAATATGAACCTGCAGACCAGACATTCACCTATATTGCGGGATATCTGATGCCTGCGGGTACCGGGGTTCCGGATGGTTTCACTTACCGGGATATTCCAGCCTGCCGGATAGGTTTAGGCACCATTAACGGGGACTTTGCCAATGGCGGAGTGTTCGCCCATTCACACAAGATGACAGTTGAGGGAATTACCAAAGCCGGCTATGAGCCGGATTATTCCTTTGGATGGAGTGCAGAGGCATACCCCAAGGATTTATCCTTCGAAGCGTCGGAAGGGACTATTCATTATATTTGTCCGTGTAAACCCTGATTCTGGATAGCCTGCTCCCAGAAGAGAGCGATACGTGTGCAGTCCTCGCCGTCGAGCCGTTCCCCCAGCCAGGTTTCGATGTACTCCATGGCCGTGTTCGCCTTTATACAGTGCTTGACGCCTGCTGGAATCTCCAGCACATCACCGCTTCCAAGCGCTATCACCCGACCGTCCAGAAGGCACTCGCCGGATCCTGACAATATGGTGCAGATCTCCGTGCGGCGGTGATGGACATGGTAGCTGGTGCTGGCTCCAGTCATCAGAGTCACCTTGCTGGTCAGGCTTTCGCCTGCTTGGCCATGTTGTGAATAGTCCAGCGTACGGCGGACCCCCCACCGTTTCTCTTCCACCATCGGCATGCGGTTATTCTTAAGCTGTTCCTTGATCCGGCTGGCCTGCTGCTTGCTGGCGACCAGCACACCGTCAGGGCCAGCAGCCACAATCACATTGGAAACATCAATGACATGGATGGGGCAGGCCAGCTCATTAACCAGATGGGTATTGATGGAGCTGTCTCCCACCTGCCCCGGACCGGTTACCTGACTGTTCAAATGCCGGGTGAAGGCGTCCCAGCTGCCCAGGTCGTCCCACAGACCTTCATAGGCAATGGCAGCACAATTGGCCGTCTGCTCCACAACCTCTTGGTCGAAGCTCCGCTCCGGCAGCTGCCCGTATAAACCCAGCAGGCCTTCGGGATCAAGGGGAAGGCCCTTGGCCGTCATCAAATCAAGCATGAAGCCCAATTTAAAGGCAAACACACCGCAGTTCCACAATGCCCCTTGACGGATCAGGTCTGCCGCCGCAGCGTCATCCGGTTTCTCCACAAACCGTTCAACCCAACGGAAATCCAGATCATCCGAAATAGGGCGTCGGGGAACCATATAACCGAACTGGCTGGACGGTCCGGCAGGAGGGGTGCCGATGAGCACCAGATCGGCGGCAGACTGGGCCAGCACTGCGGGACAGCGCAAGATCGCCTGAAAGAATGGCTGCTCGATGAAGGAATCCACCGGCAGTACCACGATGATCTCTTCCCGGTCTGTATGAAGCTGAGTGTGAAAGGAAGCGGCTGCCAACGCAATCGCCGTGAAGGTGCCGCGCTTATGAGGCTCCTCCAGAACAGCAAGAGAACCCTCCGTCTGGCTGCGGGTTATCTCACCTTGGGTGTAATGAGTAACAATATGGGTAGAGGAGAGCAGGCCGGCCGCCGCCAATTGGCGGGTGATCCGCTGGATCATCGACTCCTTGTTTCCCTCCTCGCCATCAAGCAGCTTCAGGAATGCCTTGGACCGTATTTCGTTGGACAATGGCCATAATCGTTTGCCGGAACCGCCGGATAACAGTACGATCTGCATGGTATCTCCTCCCTGTTTGAACCAATCCGCTTCTTCAACTTCTGTGACTTCCACTGATAATCCTCTCAATGGCCTGCTTCATCAGCCTTCCTGACCGATCCCAGGACAGAGCCAATGCATCCTGCCGGCCCTGTTGTCCCTTTTGCTTGCAGAGCTGCTGATTCTCATAAGCTTTTCTCATTTGACTGCGCAGGTCATGCAGCTCCGCTTCCGCCCACAGCTGCCCCTTCTGGGCGAACAAATTGCTGAATTTGCGGCTGATGCAGTGCTTTCCCTTCATACTTGACGAGGGATTACGCAGGCTGTATTTCACAAAGAAGGAGTTTTTCCTGGTAAGAAAATCCATCTGCCCACCCCAAGCTGTTGTAATAACAGGAACACCGCTGGCAATGGACTCCAGAAAGGGCAGCCCCACTCCTTCCCCCCTGGTGGGGAGTACGAAGGCATTGCCGGAGGAGTAGATCTTGCGAAGGGATGAATCGCTGATCCGCTTGGTAATAAGCATAAGCGGTGCCGTTTTGTGGGGAAGCGCAAGCTGCTCCTTGTAACGAAGGATTTTGCTTTTGATCCAGTCACCGCTTTCGCCTTGACCGAAGCCGCTGGTCTTGATTAGCAGCAGCACCCGGTCATTCTGCGAGAATTCCTGCCAATAAGCCCGAAGCAGCAGCTCCGGGTTCTTCCGGTGCTGGAAGGTGAACACCGATACGAAAACAAATTTTCCTCGATGCTCCCCAAGGCTGATCTTTGGATTATCCGGGCTGTAGAGCCTTGTGTTCACACCGTGGGGAACAACGAAGATGGGCACCTTCACACCGCTGTTGCGCAGCGCTTCCTTATTGTGCCGGGAGGGGACGAGTATTCCGTCAAATTGATTCATATTGGGCAACCAGCTCCACGGAATCCGGGAGGTCTCCCAGACTGTGTTCAAAATGATATGATCGTATCTTCTTCTTGCTTCCCTGATGTTCAGAGTATTGGGAGGATGATGATAGATGAGAACTTGCTTTCCGGGTCTTCCCTTTGCCGGGGACGCGGACCCGCTGCTGCCGCCAGTCTGCACATCCACCCCCTGCCGTCTTAGCGCTTGAACATACTCCCTGCTGGCATGCCCCAACCCGCTCAGTTTCCCGAGAGGTCCTTTCCACGTACATTGGTAGCGCATCATCCCCATCTATTTCGCCTCCAGCTGTAAGACTTGCGCTCGTGTGACAGGATCATAGTTTCATCTTAGATAGCAAGGTTTTTAGATTAGATTATGCCGGCCCGCAGTGAAAGGAGCAGGCGGTATTACCGGTTCTCCATGATAAGGCGGATGCGGGGAGATCATCTGCCCTACCGGACTCAACAGGGCCCTAAACGGCAAAAAGGCCCATATCTATTCAGATATAGGCCGACGGACAATTCACTCTGTGCCGGAGAAGCATTTGCTGCCGCCCCCTCATCATTCCTCAATTCCCCTCCACACTCCCCGCAGGTTGCCCTGCTTCCACCTGCTGCATAAATTCTCTCGGGGAGATGCCCTCCACTTTTTTGAATACCTTGCTGAAGTAAAAGGCGCTTTCGTAGCCCAGCTTTTGGGAGATTTCGTAGACGCGGCCTTCCCCGCGGAGCATCATGTCCTTGGCGGTGGCGATTTTGGTTTCGGTGATGTAATCGACGAAATTAATGCCTGCGGTTTTGGAGAACAGGTGGCTCAAATAATTGGGGCTGAAGCTGAATACGTCGGCTACCTGGTTCAGAGACAGCTTGCTGTCCAGATTGCGCTTGATATAGGACTGGACATTCTTAACCAGCTGCTCTTTGTAGGTGTGGCGCCGGGTGGACAAGAGCTCGCAGCTTCCGTCCCGGAACCGGACCAGCCATTCCACAATGCCCTCCATGGTGTGCTGCTGGTAGATGGCCCGGTAGCCTTCCGGCTCGTCGCCGAAGATTTGCTCGACCATGTTCTCGCCGTCTGCCAGGAGGGAGGTAGCCATATACAGCACATTGCAGGCGGCATCCATCGCAGGGACAACTAGCTCGGGCCGGCTGTCGAAATCCTCGATCATCCGGGTAATGATGGCATGCAGCGCCCGTGTATCCATTTCCTCGAAGGCGCGGCGGATGTCCTGGCGGGACTCGGAAAAGTCGAACAGGGGATGCTCCTCTTGCGCATGCTTCTCAGGAGAATAAAAAACGAAGCTCTGCTCACGTACCGCCTGCGGCATGGCTCTGCGCGCAGACTTGTAGCTGTCCCGGAGCTGGTATGGGTCCTCCACGGCAAAGCCTGCTGCCCCGATCATGGTGACATTAAAGTAGTTATGCAGCACAGAGGTCATGTGGGCCATGAGCTTTCCGGTTTCCAGTGTCCAGTCCTGCGGATCGGTTCCGGCAACAGGCAGGATGACGGCAAAGTTGCGCATATCCAAGCTGACGATATAGCTGGCGCCTGCCGCGGCCAGAGTTTCCTTGGCCATCTGAAGGGTGCTTGTGCACAGCGCCACCAGCTTATCCCCGCGGGGCGGAACACTGGTGGGACCCAGGATTCGGCAGATGGAAACCGCATAGGCAGGCTGTGACAGCCCAATTTCCAGGTCCTTCAGCTGCAGCAGGTATTGGTTTTTGTTCTCGAACAGATTGTTCAGCAAGCGAGTGAAAAACTTCTCCCGGTGCCCCTGCAGGTCACTGCGGTGGGCAGAATCCGAAGAACCTTTCTCCAGAGACTTGTAATCCTCCAGAAGAGACGTAGCCCGCAGAATAGAGCTGGTCAGCATTTGGGGCGTAAGCTCCAGCTTGACCAAATAATCCACGGCCTGCAGCTCGATGGCACTGCGGGCATATTCAAATTCCTCGAAGCTGGTCAGGATGATGAACAGAGGAAGGCGGCCTTGCTTTTTCCGCACGGCACCCGCCACCTCCAGCCCTGTTTTCACCGGCATCTTGATGTCCGTAATGACAATATCCGGGCGCAGAGACTCGATCATTTCCTCCGCCTGGGCGCCATTATGGGCAATCCCCACAATTTCGATGTTGTACTCCTCCCATTTCAGCATAGACTGCAAGCCTATACATACTAAGGCCTCATCGTCGGCAATGAGCAGCTTGATCATAGTGGTCACATCCTTGTCCCGGAGATGGTCTCCTTGTTGTAAAAAGGCAGCAAAATGATAATGCGCGTATACCGGCCCACTTCGCTTTCAATAGTAATACCGTAGCGCTCGCCATAAGCCAGGCGCAGCCGCTCATTGACACTGCGGAGCCCCATGTGCTCCATCATGCCTTTGGCGTCCGGCGTTTCCTCCGCCAGCGCAGCGGCAATCTGGTCCATCTCCATGCCGACTCCGTTGTCCTCGATGGCGATTCGGATATCGAAGACACCTTGTTTGGCCACGGTGATTTGCACATGTCCCTTGCTTTTGGGCTCGATTCCGTGGAAAATGGCGTTTTCCACCAAGGGCTGCAGGGTAAGCCGGGGGATCAGAGCAGCCAAAAGATCCTCATTTTCCACCTGCTGGTGCATGGTGATGCTGCTGCCGTAGCGGTATTTTTGAATGAGAAAATAATCCTCCAATAGACTTAGCTCGTCCTTCAGGGTAACCGGCTTCCCCATATCCTTGGCAATGCTGCGCAGCAGCCGGGAGAGGGAGGTGGTCATTTCGGCGATGCCGGTGGCATTCTGGATCGTAGCCATCCAGCGGATGGAGTTCAGCGTATTGTACAGAAAATGGGGATTGATCTGGCTCTGGAGCACCCGGTATTCCAGCTCCTGCTTTTGCTTTTCCTGGGCCATGCGGTTTTCCATCAAAGCCACAATGTCTTGGGAGAGGCGGTTGATGCCCCGGCCCACATCACCCAGCTCGCTGTTCCATTCGATATTTTTGTCCATATAAAACTGGCCCTGGGCAATTTTATCCATGCGCTTCTTCAGCTTTTCCACGGGAAGACTGATGGTCCGGGTCAAGTACAGGGCAATGATGCCGCTTGCGGCGATAACTAAAAGGCAGACTCCAACCATCAGGAAAAGCCAGATATTCGCCTGGGGCGCAAATTGGTTGCCCTCCAGGGTTTGGGTCAGCACGACACCGGAACGGACCGGATAGGAAACGGCCAGATGTTTGCCGGTGGCTTCGGTAATATAGGACAAGGCGGCTCCCAAGTCGGAGAAGCTGTCATTGGTATAGGGCTGCTCCTCATAATGGATGGTTTCCAGCGACACCTTCTCACCGGAAATCTGGTAATGCCGGTCGCCCAGCGTCAGCACCAGCCGGGAATCCTTGGGGATACTGTAGCCCCTGAGCTTATCGGTGATCACCGTGGTGTTGGCAAACAGATAAACCGTTCCGATGTTGGAGGCTCCGTTACCATAGATGGGCATGGCAAAAGGGATGACCGTGGCGGGGGAAAAAGGGTCCTGCATCACCCCATCCCATTGTTCTGCGGCAAGCACACCAAGCTTGGGCAGCAGATTGAGATTATGTATGCTCAAGGGGACAGACAGGCTGCCGTTGTTATCCACCTGCACAAAAAGAGCGTTGTTGTTGGTGGCAATCAGCCGCCGGGCATAGTTGTAGGAGGGATTGCTGCGCAAGTTATCCTGCATGGAGTTAAATACATCTATGGAAAGCCTGGGATTGGGCTCATCCGCTTTGAAATACTCAGCCAGCTTGGCGTTGGTCGGGGAATTGGTGCTGCTTCCCATGGCCAGGCCGGAGAGATTAGTCAGGTCCTGGTTGATGATATTGGCGATTAGCTGCAGGTTGAACTTCGTAGCCTGAATCGTGGTTTTACGCTGAAAAAAGGAGATCAGCTCGTAGCTGAAAACGGACAGCACGGTGGCGGTCAATAGGGCAAAGACGGTCATGATCAGAATGATGCGGCCTTTAATAGTGGACTTTTTCTTCATGCCAACCACCCCTCCGGAGCCGCGCATGCTTCTGGTGAAGCGTTTACATGCTATTATATCATTCATTGGGAGCGGTGTTAACCTCCCTGTTTTGTTATCCAAGCCTGCCACCCTATATTATGTTATAGTAGTATAGTATCCGCCATAATGAAATGGGCAATAATGATTGAAGCAACCGTGGAGGTGTAGCGATGAATCTGCAGATTACTGAAACAGCAGTCTCCTGCCTCAAGAAAGAATGGGATTTTACAGACGGGGATTTCATTCGCGTGTATGTCAGATATGCCGGCGGCGGAAGCGAGCCATATGCTTTAGGGATCTTGAGGGAAAAGCCCGAACCGAATGATGAAATTATTCAAATGTCCAGCGGCGGTTTTTTCATCTATATGAAGCATAGTGATGTATGGTTTTTAGAGGATCGGAGCCTTAAAATCGATGCGCAAGGGGAGCACCTGCTTTTTTTGATCGAGGATTAGCCGCATAGAGAATTCTCATAACCAAAAGCCTGCCGGAACATGATCCGGCAGGTTTTTTATGTGCTGAGGCTATAGGATGGGCCGATTGGTTACAGCCGCACGGTATCGTTCATCTTGGTATCGGTTTCCTTCCCGGTCAGCTTCTCGAACAGGAACTTGGCTTGTTTGATCAGGCTGCCGGACTCCCAGTATTCGGCGGTTTCGGCATTAACCTTGATCAGCACGATATTGGGATCGTCCCAGGAGGTCTCCAGCATTTTTTCATACACCGGATTCCAGAATTCCTTGACCTTTTCCCGGCTCTGGACAATTTCCGCCGTCCCGCTGATGGAAACATAGGATTTGTCCGCGTAGGCCACATTGACCTTGGCGTCATGAAGAAGCTCGTGGTACTTGCTGGTATCCTTCTTGGTTAAAAACCAGATGTCCCCGTCAAACTCCACATCCTGAGTTTTCATGGGGCGGGATACGATGCCTTCATCGGTTACGGTTGTCAGCATGGCTGTGTCAATGCCTTTGATCAGCTTGCGGATGGTTTCCAACCCTTCCCGGTTGGCTTCGTTATGATGCAGCATGGGATCACCTCATTTTGGATTTTTTAACCTAGTGTTCTCTATATTCTTAACATCATTCAGGGGAAATGAATCTTTTTTTGGTGTGTAGGGGTGGAGGG
>JAQSYT010000201.1 GCA_029256065.1 Paenibacillaceae bacterium | reverse complement strand
ATCGATGAAGGCCGCAATGTCGCCGGAGGCATTCTCTACTCCCGTCTGCATGGCGTGGATGACGCCGGGTTTGGAAACCTGCACGTGGCGTTTGATGTAACCTGCGGGAGCCGCCTCCCACTGTTCCACAAACTCCAGCGTGCCGGCATCCTCCTCGCGGCAAACCACAATCACCTCATCCGGCTGCCGCTTCTGGGCATCGATGCCCGCCAGGCAATTGGCCAGCTCCCGCGGACGTTTGTAAGATGGGATTACCACAGTTAACATCATGCTATCTACCATCCTTTATTAGCACATTTCATTGAGGAACCTTGGGCAAGGGCTTCTTCAGCTGGAACCCGCGCAGGAGTGCCAGCACCTCTCCCGGCTGGAGCCGGAACAGGCCGGCAACCGGAACCTTGAGCTTTTTGGCCTGGACGATCAGATAACCCCACTTGGCCAGGTTGGCCGTGCCCAAGGCCCAAGCCGCTCCGGCAGCACCGGTAAAACGGACCAGTATCAGCAGCGCCCCGAAGCCGGTAACCAGGCCGATGATTTCCGTCTTGCTCAATACATTGAACTTGCCCTCGGCCGCGAAAAAGTTCAGGAGAATGGAATAGCCGATTTTCACCGGCGATGTCAGGAGAAGAATAATGCCCAGCAGCACCGCCTCGGAAAATTCCTGCCCGTACATAAACGGAATCACAAAGGGGAGCACCAGACAGCCGCAGGCTGCGGCAATTGCCGTTCCATAAAAGAATATGGCGTGAATCCGGCTGACCTCCTGCCTTCTCCTCTCTCCGGTAAAATCCATCAGGCGCGGCGCCAGAAACACGTTCAGGGCTCCGTACAGAATGGACGGGAGAATGCTGCCGATGCTGGAGGCGACTGTGTAGATACCCAGCGCATAGGCGCTCAGCGTCAGGGACAGCAGAATCTGGTCGAAGCTTCCTCCGAACACCTGCACCAGAGAGGAGGCGTAAATTTTAACACCGTATTGGAGCAGCATTTTGGCATTGGTGTAGAGCTTGGTAAACTTCGGCTTCATCATCTTGAAGATCCAATAGATGATGAGGAAGAAGGTAGCCGCGCCCCATATGACGTTCAGCAGAATAATGTTGAAGACCGTCACGTTGCCCGTGAGGATAAGCATAGCCAAGGCCACCAGAGTGCCTGCGGGATTGAGAATCCGGGTGAGCAGCACCTTGCGGAAGCTGTTGAAGCTCTGCAGAGTGCCGATTAGACCGTCCGTCATCACCGCGAAGGGCAGCGCCAACAGCGCCAATTGCCCCAAGAGGAGCATTTCCCGGGATTCGCCAGACATGATCAGGTACGTCAGGAGCAGGCAGATGACCAGAGCGGACAGCCCTACCAGAGCTCCTGTCAGAAGAAAAGCGCCGAAAATTTCCCGCTGCTTTTCCTTGAAGTTTTTGCCCAGGTAGATCATGGCGCCGGGAAGCCCCAACGTGGACAATCCGGCGAACAGAACCGCCCAGCGGGTAGCCATCGCCAGCTCGCCTCTTCCGTACGGGCCCAGAAAGCGGGCCATGACAATGCCCGTTCCCATATTCAGCGCCATCACCAGAATGTTGACTGCGAAGCTGGAGAAGAATAATTTTTTCATAGGCTATCCGTTGGCCATCCTCTCTTCCACAACATGAGTGAAACGGTCCGCCATAATCCGCGCGGTAAAGCGGGACTCAATGGTCTTCTTGGCCTCATCGCCTACCCTCAGGGTCAAGTTCCTGTCGCCGTACACCTCCGCCATATAGCGGGCTAACTCCCCGGCGCTGCCGTCATACAGGTAACCATCCACCCCATGACAGATAATCTCGGCAGGTCCGCCATTATTTACAGCCAACACCGGACGCCCCGCCGCCATAGCTTCTACCACCACCATGCCGAAGGGTTCATACATAGAGCTGTGCACCACCGCATCGCTTGCGGAAATGAACCCTTCCACCTGCTGCTGGTGACCGGCAAAGATGACTTGCTCCTCCAGACCGCTGCGGGAAACCAACTCCTTCAGCTCGTTCTCATATTCCTTCTCTATTCCAAACATGGCTCCGCCAATAATCAGCAGGCGCGCATCCCGTCCGGCCAAGGCTTCCTTGAAGGCGTTAATCGCAACCTCAGTCCGTTTCCACCTTTGAAGTCTGCCTATGAAGGTGAACACGAATACCTGCTCCGGAATACCGTATTTCTGGCGGACAGCCGTGCGCAATTCACTGTTGTAGAAGAAGGTTTCCTTATTAATGCCCGGGTAATTGACATCCACATGCCGCCTGGGACTTACGGAAACCTGTGCTTCACGGACACTTTGGGAGGGGCAAAGAATGGCTTCAGCAGGGATCCGGCTGACAATTCGATCAAATGCTGTGCCAGTTGGCATGCCATGCTGCCACCAAATGCTGGATTTGCCCTCCATCATGGCTGCCACTCCCCCATACATATGAGGTTTGGGAGCCCAGCTGACTACCATCTCCGCGCCGGATTGGCGGATCACCTTACGGATGAAGGATATGGTCCGCCAGTATTGCCTGGGACTACGGATGCGACCGGAGTTGATCACATGCACATTGCAACCTAGGCTCTTGGCCGCCTCTGCCAGCCTGCCCTCCGACAGGAAGATCATTTCCACCTGGAACCTCTCTTTGTCCAAGTGGGCCAGCATATCCATCAGTACCCGCTCGGCGCCGCCCAGCTCGGCTACGTGGTTGACAATGACAATCCGTTTTCCCGACATATGGATGTCTCCTTTTTTACGAAAAAGTAGTTAGGTAGATGCAGGCTCCGCCTCCTCCGGCACAAAAGCCAGACCGGTAAACAGCCAGAAGATGACGGCGCTTAAGCCCTCCAGGCCGCCTCCGAAGAGGAACGCCACCATAAGCTGCAGGATGGTGGACAGCGCAAGTGGAACGTAAGGGTTATCCTGCTGTGGAATGGACTTAATCCGCCGGTAATACAGCAGGACAGCCCGGAAGAACAGAAGGCCGCCGATCAAACCGTAGGTGGCAAAGGTTCCCAGGTATCCGTTGTCCACAGAGCTGAGTCCCGCAAACCCTTGGCCATCCCCCAGCTTGCTGGAGCTTTGGCCGATGCTGCCGAAGCCCATACCGAAGGGCTGCTTCAGAATTTCCGGCACCGCATGCAGCGCCAGACCAATCCGCGCATTAAACGAGGTATCGGCCTCCAGATTTCCCAGCGTCCCTACCCTGTCGGTAAGCTGCTCCGAATTGGGCAAAAGCGGCAATGCCAGCATAACCACCGCGGTAACCATCGATAGGGTAAGGAGAATTTTCAAACGGCTGGCGCTTTTGGCTAATAGGAGATAAACCAAAATCCCCACGATCAGAGTCACCCAAGCCGAACGGACCAGCGTGGTGCCTAATGTGGAGAGTACAATCAGGATGCCCAAGAGCCCGAATGGTCCCCGCCATTTACGGTTAACCACCATAGGAATCAGAGCGGAAATCAAGAAAACTGCCAGCGGTCCAGTGGAGTTCATGGTGGAGAATACCCGGAATTGCATGGGGACCGGGTGACCCAGAGATATCATTTTTGCACCATTCATCCATAAAAGATCCCACGGCGGAAGATAAATATATTGAATCCAGCCGTAAATGGAGAGCAGCACCGCCAGTGTGGCGTACATGCCCATAAAACGGTCCTTTTCTTCCCTTCTCAAGGGGTGGCTGATCAGGTAAATAAAGATGCACAAAGGAGCCACCGCAGTCAGCACACTGTACAATCCGGCAACCTGGTTAATCACCAAGCCGATGCAGGCTGCATATCCGAAGGGAATGAGGAAGGTGGCGATCATGGATCGGACCGGCTTGTTCTCGGGTATCCCTTTGTTCAGGATTCGGAACAACAGCATGCCTGTAGCCAGAAACGGCAGCAGGCTGATCAAGGAGACAGCATGATAATAGCCCATATAATAATCAGCCAAGCGTCTTATTTCCGGCGCTATAGCCCACATGAGGCTGATATAGATCAGAAGCCCGTTGCCCTTGGAGATGGCCAGTAAAAAGGCCGGAAGCAAAAATGCGGTGAGCCCGATTAGCTGGACCACCATGGTTTTATTGAAGGAGGCATATCTCCCCAGATATAAACAGCCACCCAGCATGATGGCCGCCATGATCAGGTTGCGGAGCCAGACCTGCCGGTACAGCCAATTCATCATCAAGCCCAGGCGGTCAGCAGCCCCCCCAAAAAAACGTCCCCCCCAACTTACAATCGGATTATCAAACATAGGCCAGATACTGGCGGATTATAGACGGCCAGGAATGGTCATCCGCCCATTCCAATGCCGCCTCCACCGTGTCCCGGTGAGATTGGGGGTTAAGCAGGGCATCTGTCAGGCAGCCGGCAAGCTGATGATCCTGTACCATCCTGCCGAACTTGCCCTGCTGGAGAATTTCATTGGCGCCCGGGTTGGGGGTTGTAACCACAAGGGTGCCGCTTGCCATTGCCTCCAGGTAAGGGATGCCGAAGCCTTCATACGTGGAGGGCATGCTGAAGACATGGGCTCTGCGGTACAGATCCGCCAGTTCTTCGATGCCCAGATTCTTGTAATAGCTAACTCCGTCCGCATCCGGGCCTTTTTCGCTGACCATCCACAGCCGGGCATCCGGCACCTGGGGCTTAATGTGGGTGGTGAACAGCTCCAGGAGCCATCTCCCCCGCTTCCGGCTATCCAGACCGCCGACGAAAAGAATGGTCGGAGCCTCTTCCTTGGGTCCGGGATGGAAAATCCTGCGGTCTACCGGCAGATGCACGATCTTGTCGGAGGAGCGTACGGGATAAAGCTTTTGGGTATCGGCAGAGTTAAACAGCGTGGCGTCGGAACGAAGGGAGGACAGAAGCTCCAGCAGATACAAAAAAGACAGGTTCACCTTGCGAACCAGCCGTTTGTTATGCTGCAATTCCCTTAGCGCACTTCCATGCATAATCCGCAGCCACTTGGCCCCGCTGCGCTTCATTGCCCAGTCGTCACCACTGGAGAGCACCAGATCATATGGGCGGAAGTCCAGCTTCCGGCTTTTGATCGGTGCCACATAATACCGGTAGAATCTGCCCTTCTCCTCCTCACCCACCCCTTCCACGATGATGGTTTTGTAATCCACACCGGGGATAGTAGGCTGGGAGGTAAAGGCTGTGACATCATGCCCCATCTCCGATAGGGCACTGCACAGCCGGTGGTTGTAATGGCTGACTCCCCCGGTTTTTTGGTTTACCCGGGGGAGCTCAAAGGCCACAACCGCTATTTTTAATGGAACGATTGCGCTCATAGGCTGACACTCTCCAGATTCGAGTTAAGGTTAAAACTTCAGCACAGCAGGATCCTCTTCCTTGCGGGAGGTGCCGGGGATGCCGATTCCGTAATAGTCCAGGCCTGCCCGCGCATGTTCGGGAATGGCATTGCGTCCGTCGATAACAAGCGGCCGCTTCATCAGCCCCGGTGCTGCGGCGGGTACGCTGCGCAGGTATTCCGGCCACTCTGTGACCAGAAGGGCCGCTTCCGCATCCTGGAGGCATTCCTCATAGTCCCGGGCGAAGCGGACTGTTTCGGGCAGAAGCTCCTTGGCCTTTTCCATGGCTACAGGGTCATGCACCCACACCTGCGCGCCTGAAGCCAGCAGCTCCTGGATAACGGGAATGCTGGGCGCCTCCCGCAGATCGTCGGTAGCGGGCTTGAAGGTCAATCCCAGCACCGCCACCTTGCGGCCGGCGAGCTCACCCAGCTCCCGGCGCAGCTTATGGACCATCATGTTCCGCTGGTCATTGTTCACTTCAATCACAGCGGACAAGAGCTTGAAGTTGTAGCCGTTGGTATCGGCGATATAGCGCAACGCCCGTGTGTCCTTAGGGAAGCAGCTGCCGCCGTAACCGATACCGGCATTCAGGAATGCCGGGCCAATCCGGTGGTCAGAGCCGATGACCTCAGCGATCTTCAGCACATCTGCACCTACGCAGTCGCAGACATTGGCCATTTCGTTAATGAAGGAAATTTTCATAGCAAGGAAGGCATTGGCCGCATATTTAGCCAGCTCCGCGCTCCGCAGGTCCACATGAAGGAAGGGGATTTTTTCTTCATCCAATAGAGGCTTGTAGACACTCTGGAGAATACGGGCGGCCCGTTCGCTGCCACCTGCTACGATCCGCTCTGGATGGAGGGTATCGTAGACCGCCCTTCCCTGCCGCAGGAATTCCGGGTTGGAGGCAATATCCACCACCTGACCCAGCCCTCTCTTCCGGATTTCATCCTTGAACCGGTCCGCAGTGCCTACCGGGACTGTGCTTTTATTGACCACAAGAGTGGGAGTGGCTTTATGCATCAGGGTTTTCAGCACATTGTCGAAGGCATCGAACAAATAAGTAAGATTTGGGGAGCCGTCGGAATTAGCCGGCGTTCCCACTGCGATGAAGATCACATCCGATTCCAGAATGGCTTCCCTGTAGGAGGTGGTGAAGGTCAACCGGGAGCGGGACTTGGCCATCAGCTCCTCCAGATCGGGCTCATAAATCGGCGGTATACCCTTGTTCAAGAGCTCCACCTTGGCTTCATCAATATCCGCGCATACCACCTTATGCCCAAAGTGGGCCAGGGCCACGCCTGTGGTTAATCCCACATATCCCGTGCCGATTACCGATATATTCATCCTTAACGCTCCCATCATCAAAAGTTTTTCGGGGGCTCCCCCAAAAGTAACCAGAATCTGCTTCAGAGCTTCTCGTCACTTTTGGGGGATTATTTTGGGGGCTCTCTTTAGTACGCACTGTTGGGCGCTACCATAACCTTCACCGTACGGAGGATAAGCTTTACGTCATAGAAGAAGCCGCGCTTCTCTATATAATGAAGATCCAGCTCCACCATCTCTCCAAAGGATAAGCTATTGCGCCCGCTCACCTGCCAAAGACCGGTGCAGCCCGGTGTTACCAAGAGACGCTGGCGGTCGTGATGGCTATACTCCTCCACTTCCCGGGGAAGGGAAGGTCTAGGTCCCACCAGACTCATGTCTCCTCTCAGCACATTCCACAGCTGGGGCAGCTCATCCACACTGGTTTTGCGGATAAAGCGTCCGATCCGGGTGATCCGGGGATCGTTCTTCATTTTGAACATAGCGCCGCCGACTTCATTTTGTTCCAGCAGATCATCTAGCATTGCTTCCGCATTGGATACCATGGAGCGGAATTTATACATGTGGAATTCTCTGCCGTCCTTGCCCACCCGAATTTGCCTGAAGAAGACGGAGCCTTTGGGGTCTTCAAGCTTGATGAGAGCCGCCACAATTGCAAACAACGGGGTCAAAAGCAAAAGCCCGACGAAGGCGCCGAAAAAATCCAGCAGTCTTTTGGCTGCCAGATACAGCTTGCGTTCGTTGGGGTTGACCGATGCGGCTGTATCGGAATATACAGCACGGGATGGCAGCGCCTGTCCATCGAATGAATAATTAGGCATGATTCCACACTCCTTTTTAACCGATCACACGCGGCATAAATTCTTTAGTGTTGACCATCCGTTCCAATTCCTGCATAAGCGGCTGCCGCAGCTCCTGATTGCACAGGGCAAATTCCAGCGTCGTCAGAATAAAGCCCAGCTTCTCACCCACATCATACCGTTTGCCTTGGAAATGGTATGCAAACACCTTCTGTGCATCATTCAGCTTTTGGATGGCGTCGGTCAGTTGGATCTCACCGCCTGCGCCTTTTTCCTGGAGATCCAGGAAATCGAAAATTTCCGGCGTCAGCACATAACGTCCCATAATGGCCAGATTAGAGGGGGCTGTTCCGAAAGCGGGCTTCTCCACAAAGTTCCGGACCTGATACAGAAGGCCATCCTTCATGATCGGGTCTACAATGCCATAGCGCTGGGTTTCCTGATCGGATACCGGCTGGACGCCGATAACGGAGCAGCCTGTTCTTTCATATTGACCGATAAGCTGCTTGGTGCAGGGCTGTTCGCCGCTGACGATGTCGTCTCCCAATAACACGGCGAAGGGCTCATCCCCGATGAAGCGCCTTGCGCACCAAACGGCATGGCCCAGACCCTTAGGCTCCTTCTGGCGGATATAATGGATATCCACCTTGGAGGAGCGCTGCACTTCCTCCAGCAGCTTCAGCTTGCCTTTTTCCACCAGTGTGCTCTCCAGCTCGAAGGCATGGTCGAAATGATCCTCAATCGCCCGCTTCCCTTTACCCGTTACAATGATGATATCCTCGATGCCGGAGGCAACCGCTTCTTCCACGATGTATTGGATCGTGGGTTTGTCGATGATGGGCAGCATTTCCTTTGGCATGGCTTTGGTTGCCGGCAAGAAACGGGTTCCCAAACCGGCAGCAGGAATGATGGCTTTTCTGACTTTTTTCATTACGGTTCCTCCTTTAAAAAGTAGATTAGGATGTTTGCAACGTCTTATGGAAGTGAATAAAAAAACAAGCACACCTTCCTTGAATGGTTTGGAATGTAGGCTTATTTATTCATCCACTCCGTTTGTTGTTGTGAAAAGGGCATTGAACCCATCCTCACATCATACCCTTGACGATGAACGTCTAAGGCCCAAGGGGCCCACAGCATGACCGAGTGCCTACAGTGATACAGGTGCAGTAGACATTACCTGCCGCCAATGGAACCGTTCCGGCTGCGGCCGCCGTTGTGATGTGTTAGCGCCCGGCGTAGGAATCCAGGTTGGCTTTGTTAATCTTGTTAAACACCACACCCAGCAGGCGGGCATTCACATGCTTCAGGTAGGCTTTGACTTTTTTGGCGGCTTCACGTTTGACGAATCCCTGCTCCACCACAAGAAGCACACCATCGGACTTGGCTGCAATAATCTGAGCGTCGGTAACGGACAAAGCAGAAGGGGTATCCAGAATAATGGTGTGGAAATCCTTCTTCAGCTCTCCCAGCAAATGATCCATCTGGTTCATGGTCAACAGCTCCGCCGGGTTGGGCGGCTGGGTTCCCGATGGAATAACGCTGAGGTTAGGGATATGGGTCGGTGTAATGATCTCCGGCAGCTCCGTTTGCAGAGCCAGATAGTTGGCCAGCCCTTTTTTGTTGTCGATCCGCAGAATCCGGTGGATGGAGGAATTGCGCATATCGGCGTCGATCAGCAGCACCCTCTTCCCAGCCTGTGATAAGGAGATGGCCAAATTAACGGCGGTAGTAGATTTGCCTTCCCCTCTGGAGGCGGAGGTGATCATAATAATTCTCATTTCCTTGCCTACAGAGGAAAATTCAATATTGGTCCGGAGTGCCCGGTATGCCTCCGCGATGGAGGAATCCGGATTAACATCCATAATGACCGGTTGATCAGCGGTTAAGCGTGGCATAAGGTTCACCTGCTTTCAGTGGTGTATGTCTCTTCATATCCTTCTTCTCAATGGCCGTTACCGTAGCCAGCACAGGAACCTCGAAGACCTTGAGAATGTCATCCTCGGTTTTGATGGTGTCATCCAGGTATTCCAGCAGGAAGACTAACCCGACGGAGAACAGCAGCGCGATGATTAGGCTGAGCAGCATATTGGAAATAGCGGGCGTATTGGCTGGTTGCGGATTGTTCAGCGCCGGTGCTTCAGTCAGGAGTGAGAC
>JAQSYT010000200.1 GCA_029256065.1 Paenibacillaceae bacterium | reverse complement strand
ACCCAGGATGTCTCCCAGCTGGATTTCCTGCAATATACGGATTATTCCGGGGCTACGCCGGGCACTCTGGCGCCGGTGGTGGAGAAGGCGCTGAAGATGCAGCAGGATAATTTGGCCAAGGCTATCGGCAATCCTGCCCAGGCGCTAATTTCGGATACCATCGTGAAGAAGGGGGCGGACCTGGACAAGATCATTAACGACGCCCGCACCAAGTATATTTCCGGCCAGCTGGATGAGGCGGGCTGGAACAAGGCCGTGGAGCAGTGGAGGCAAAACGGCGGCGACCAGGTGATCGAGGAGTATACCCAGGCTTATACCAAGCTGGCCAAGTAGCTGCATGGATGAGCCAGGACCACCCGGCAATCCTGGCAGGATCAAGCCTGCCGGACGGAACACAGCAGCCAATGCCAAACCACATGCCCGGACCGGCTCCTGCCGGCCGGGTTTTACGGAAGGACGACACACATGCCAAAGACAAATATCCTGCTGATCACCAGCGACCAGCAGCACTGGAATACCTTAGGCCGGAGCAATCCGGAGATCAGCACGCCTAATCTGGACCGGCTGGCGGAGGATGGCATCACCTTTACCCGGGCGTATTGCCCCAATCCCACCTGCACGCCTACCCGCTCCTCCATTATTACCGGGCTGTATCCCAGCCAGCATGGCGCATGGACGCTTGGCACTAAGCTGCCTGAGGACCGGCATACGGTGGGGGAGGATTTCACCGCCGCCGGCTACAAAACAGCGCTGGTGGGCAAGGCCCACTTCCAGCCTCTGGCGTCTACGGAGGAGTATCCTTCCCTGGAGGCGTATCCTCTCCTGCAGGATCTGGATTATTGGCGGCAGTTCCATGGCCCGTTCTATGGATTCCAGCATGTGGAGCTGGCCCGCAACCATACCAATGAAAGCCATGCCGGGCAGCATTATGCCGTCTGGCTGGAGGAGAACGGCTGCACCAACTGGCGGGACTATTTCGCAGCGCCTACCGGAACCATGGACCCGTCGGAAACCCATAAGTGGCGGATTCCTGAGCGCTATCACTATGATGCTTGGATTGCCGAACGCACCAACAAGCTGCTGGAGGAATATGCGGAGGAGGAGGAGCCCTTCTTCCTCTGGGCCAGCTTCTTCGACCCTCATCCTCCGTATCTGGTGCCGGAGCCGTGGGACAGCCTGTATGATCCTGCGAAGCTGAAGGTGTCCAAGGCGGTGCCGGGGGAGCATGACCGCAATCCGCCCCACTTCCGGCTGACCCAGGAGCAGCATCCGGATTTCTCCGCTTACCGGGAATCGGGCTGGGGCATCCATGGCATGCAGTCTCATCTCCATACGGAGGAAGCGCTGCGCAAGGACATTGCCGTCTATTACGGCATGATCAGTCTTTTGGACAAATATATCGGGACCATTCTGGACCGGCTGGAGGAGCTGGGCCTGGCGGACAATACGGTGGTGGTGTTTACCTCTGACCACGGGCATGCCTTCGGGCATCACGGCTTGATTGCCAAAGGCCCGTTCCATTACGAGGACCTGATCCGGGTGCCCATGATCGTCCGTCATCCCGGGCAAACGGAACGGGGGGTGGAGTCGGATGCTCTGCAATCTCTGGTGGATTACGCGCCCAGCTTCCTGGGGGCGGCGGGTCTGCCCATCCCCCGGGCCATGACAGGGGTGGACCAAAGCGGAGTATGGGGCGGCGGCGCGGAGCAGGCCAGGGACCATATTCTCTGTGAAAATCATCATGAGCCCACCTCCATCCATCTGAAAACCTATGTGGACGGCAGGTATAAGATTACGGTGTATTACAACCGCAGCTACGGCGAGCTGTTCGATCTGGCCGGGGACCCCCAGGAGCTGCACAATTTGTGGGACAGCCCGGACCATTCGGCGCTGAAGCAGGAGCTGCTGCTTAAATATATCTGGGCGGAGCTGGGCAAGGAGCCCCTTTGGATGCCCCGCGTCTGGGGAGCGTGACAGTGTGTTAGTGCCCGCCGGTGATGTCTGGCGGGTTTTCGTTTTGCTGTTGTGCTGCAATTGACAGCAGAAATAGAGGATGATATATTCCGTAATAACTCATGCGGATACTGTGAATATAATTTCTGCTTCGGATGATTGCGGGAAGGTGATAGAATGGAAGGAAGCGCCATGAAGGAATTTGCCCATGAATATGCGGAGATTCTTTATCATACCCCTACGGAATTGGAAAAGCTGGGCGGGCTATGGCCGGTCCGCACCGGCCACAATGAAGCGAAGCCCAACTACCGGGTGGGGCCGAAGGTGATTGAATGCTACTCCCTCCATTTTGTGGCCGATGGGCAGCTTTTGTTCCATTATGCCGGTGAGACGGTCTGTCTCTCTCAGGGGGATATCTTCTGCCTGTATCCCCAGAACCGGTACAGCTATGAGCTAAAGCCTGGGCAGGTGAGCCCCCGGCTACGGATGTACTGGCTGGCCTTTGACGGCGGGCAGGCGGAGAGTCTGCTGGCCCGGGCAGGGCTGGACCGCCGGAGGCCATATCTGCCTGGAGGGTTCGCGGACGGGCTGGAGCAGGTGGTGGAGGAGCTTCAGCAGCTGCTCCGGCACCGGGAGGAATACCGGGAGCCGGATTTGCAGGCGCTGCTGTTCCGGCTGTTCGGTCAGCTCTGGCGCAGCTCCGCTGTCCATTCCGGCAGCGGCGAGGAAGGCAAGCATTGGCTGGACCACAGCATCGCTTTTCTGCATATGCATTATATGGAGGGCATCAGTGTAGCCGATGTGGTGAAGGTAGCCGGGGTCCACCGCTCCCATGTGCATAACGCGTTTATCCGCAAAACCGGGCTCAGTCCCGGGCAATACCTGAACAAGCTCCGGATGGAAAAGGGTGCCGGGATGCTGATGGCCCAAGATATGTCAGTCACCGATATCTCCTATTCCTTGGGGTACCCGGATCTCTTCTCCTTTTCAAGAGCCTTCTGCCGTCATTTCGGGGTTTCTCCGACCCATTACCGGAAACGGCTGATTATAGAGAATACAGCGTTTTAAGACAGTCTCTGAAAAAGGAGGAACCCGCAATGGCCGGCAATTGTGCCACCGAATTTCAAACCAAGGACATTGGAGTGATGTGGAAGACGGTCTCGGAGGCCTGCAATCTGGCTTGCGATTACTGCTATTACAGCACCTGCGGCGGCAAGCCGGGAGCGGTAAACCGCATTGACTCCGAGCTATTGGAACGGTTTATCCGCCAATATATGGCCCGGTCCAACGGCCAGGTCTCCTTTGCCTGGCAGGGAGGAGAGCCTTTGCTGGCCGGATTGGATTTTTTTCGTGAGGTGGTATCCCTCCAGGCCAAATATGCTCTACCCGGCACCGTCATCAGCAATTCGCTGCAAACCAACGCCACGCTGATTACGCCGGAATGGGCGCAATTTTTCAAACGCTATAACTTCCTGGTAGGGGTTAGTCTGGATGGGCCGCGGGAGATCCATGACGCCCGGCGGGTATATGCCTCCGGTGCGGGCAGCTTCGACCGGGTAATGCAGGGAATTGGACATCTGCGGCGGGAGCAGGTGGATTTCAACATTCTGACGGTGATCCATGAGGGCAATGTGGACAAGGGCAAGGAGCTGATGGACTTCTACCGGGAGCAAGGCTTTGGCTATGTGCAGTTTATCCCGGGCATGGACTTCCGGGCCCAACAGGCGGACAAGCCGCCATCCTTCCTGGTTACGCCGCAGCAGTATGGGCGGTTCCTGTGCCAGGTGTTCGATCTATGGTTTAACGGCGGCCAGCCGGTAATCTCCGAGCGGTTTATGGACAATACCATGAGTGTCCATCTGGGCCGGCAGGCGGAGATGTGCACCCACAGTGCCTCCTGCTCCAAAACGCTGATCCTGGAGCAGAATGGGGATGCGTATCCCTGCGATTTCTACATTCATGAGGATTACAAGCTGGGTAATGTGGGCACCCACTCTCTGGAGGAGCTGCTGGCAAGCCCGGTCTATCAGAGCTTTGCGGCATTGAAGCCCGAGCTGCCCGACCCCTGCAAAAGCTGCGAATATCTGCGTTTCTGCTATGGGGGCTGCCCCCGGAACCGGCGTTGGGAGAAGGCGGACCCGGAAGGGCAGGGTGTGCCGCATCCGGATTATTTCTGCGCCAGCTACAAGGCCTTCTACCGCCATTCCTTCCCGCGGATGGAGGAGCTGGCCCTCCAGCTGCGGAGGCAGTGGGCCCGGGAGTATGCGCAGACGGGGCTGAAGCTTCCCGGCCGCAACGACCTGTGCTTCTGCGGCAGCGGCAGGAAGTTCAAGGCCTGCTGCCAGCCGGCGCTGGCCGGGGCGTAGCGGACGCGAAAAAACACTTCACCGGTGATGTGCGACGGTGAAGTGTTTTTGTGTGTGGGCAGGGGCGGGCCCGCTGGGTGGGGCCGCAGTGATGGGCCGCGGAGGAGGTCGGCTGGGGGCCGGCTGTGCCAGCGAGCTGTGCTATCCGCTGGCGTGTTGGTGGCAGGCCACACTGAGCTGCCTCACATGACTCTCCCTTTATCCTGTAGCGGAACTCAGCGACTCTTAAAGGCTCAAATCGAGGGTTTTGGTTTTTTAACGGAACTGAGTGACTCTTAGCAGGGGTGATGCATGGGCAAAGGCTCATTTTTTGCCGCTAAGCGTCTCCTAGTTCCGTTACGATTACCGAGGCCGCATTTTTCGAGTTTAAGAGCTTCTGGGTTCCGTTACGGGAAGAAGGAACCCACGCCGCTCCATGCGTAATCTTCTCAATGTTACTCGCTAATCCCGCGCCACCCCATACGACTCGCCTCACCATTACTCACGGATCCCATGCCTACCTGTCCCACAACTTACCCTTCGATGCTAACAGTCTCACCTGAAGCTGCGGATAGATTAGCCGCTTCCATCAGTTGGGTCAATGCCCGTCCCTGGGCGATGCTGATGGTTGCCGGTGTGCCGTAGGCAATGTGATTAACCCATTGGTCTACAGGGCGGGGTGGCGCTTGGGGCAGCTTGGCGGGAGAAACCCAGCCTTCCTGCGCACCGAGCCCCAGCTTGGTGGAACGGAAACGGAACTGGAAGTCGTCCATCATCAGGCACCCTTCGGTGCCGCATACCTCCACGGTAAAAGGGCTGAGACGGCTGGCAAAACCCGCCTCCACCACGGCCAAAGCTCCGTCCCCGTAGCGCAGGGTAACCACCGCGTTATCCTCCACATCCCGGCCGGTGACAAAACCGAACTGGGCACTGACAGACTCCGGCATGCCTAGGTAAAAGTGGGCCAGATACATCGGATGGCAGCCCAAATCAATCAGTGCGCCGCCGCCGCATTGCTCCTTGTTGAAGAAATGCGCAGGAAGCCAGCCTTCGGCGGATTTTTGGTTGGGCAGGCCGCCGTCATGGGCCAGCCTCACCCGCAGATATGTGATTTGGCCCAGCAGTCCTTCGTCAATAATTTCCTTAACCTGCAGGTTCACAGCGTGGGTTAGTCTGGGCAGGGAGATCATAAAGGATTTTCCGGATTCCTCCACGGCTTGGATGATCCGGTCCGCGGCTTCAGTAGTGATGGCCAACACCTTTTCTGTGAAAATATGCTTGCCTGCCTTGGCGGCGGCGGTTATCACTTCTTCGTGCATGGAGGATGGGGCATCCACCACAACAGCGTCAATTTCAGGGTTGGCAAGAAGCGCTTCCAAGTTGTCATAAAAGGGTACTCCCAGCTTTTCCGCCTGGGCTCTTCCCCGTTCCGGCAGTTCATCCCACACGGCGGCGATGCGGCATTCAGGGCGGGCCTGCACTTGGCGCGCGTAGTCCTCAGCATGGACATGCCAGTAGGAAAGCATAGCAACTTGAATGGTCATAATGTCCGATTCCACCTTCCATAGAATATGTCGCCTTCATCTTAACATGAGGCTTGCGGGGCACACTATGGCAGATGAAGTCTGATTTGTATGCGATCTTGCAACATGCTATGATATAGAGCGACAAAGCCGATGTACGGGACTGCGGCGCAGCTTCTAAGTCGGACATTATCTGTAAGGAGTGCATACGAATGTGGAGTTGGATCATTCCAATCCTGACATTGATTGTGGGGGCGGCAGGCGGATTTGCCGGAGGCGTGTTTTATTTGAAGCGTCAAATGGAGAATATGCAGTCGAATCCCGATATGCTGGCTAAGATGGCCAAGCAAATGGGCTATAACCTGAACAAGCAGCAAATGAACAAGGTCCAAAACATGATGAAGAATCAAAAATTCAGATAAATGAAATTTGACGGCACTCAAAATGCCGCCGGCAAGACGGGAGAGTAAGCCTATGTCCACTGAATACAGAAATAAGCAGGTTGAGGAAAACCGCGAGCAGCTGGAGCATCATGTCCGGGAAATCCTGCGCCTCATCGGGGAGGATGTAGACCGGGAAGGTCTCAAGGAAACTCCGGCCCGGGTGGTGCGGATGTATGAGGAAATCTTCGCGGGCTATTCCACCGATCCTGCGGAGGTATTGGGCGTAACCTTTGACGAGCGCCATGAAGAGCTGGTTATTGTAAAGGATATCGTATTCTACAGCCAATGCGAGCATCATATGGCGCCATTTTTCGGTAAAATTCATATCGGTTATATCCCCAGCGGCAAAATTGCCGGACTAAGCAAGTTTGCCCGTCTGGTGGAGGCTGTAGCCCGCAAGCTGCAGGTTCAAGAGCGGATTACCTCCGAAATTGCGGATATTCTTAACCGGGAGCTGGCCCCCCATGGAGTTATGGTGGTGGTGGAGGCTGAGCATCTGTGCATGTGTGCCAGAGGCGTCAAAAAACCGGGCAGTAAAACGGTGACTTCCGCGGTCCGCGGCTATTTCCGCAACGACGCTCCGCTCCGGGCAGAATTTATGGCGTTGATTAAGGAATAACGGCAGCATGACCTGCTTATAAGCTAAAGTCCAGAGGAGGTTACATCTCTTCTGGGCTTTTCTTTTTTTGGCAAAATATGAGGTCGGCAATTCTTACTCATGATGTTTTCCGACAAATTCCGCCTTCCCTCGAGGAGAGTCTGCCTGTATAATAAAACAATCATTTGTGAACACAATACGACATGAATCCAAAGAAGGGGTGGGGGATTAGTGACAGAATTGTCAAAGCCTGCAGCAGGTAAAAAGATCAAACTGCTGGAGCTGGACATTGTTAGAGCGTTGGCCATTCTTGCGGTTGTGCTGATTCACGGCACCTCCAGCGCTACGGTGGAGCCGACGGAGGGCAGCGCCTCGCAGATTATGTTTTATATTCTGAATGTGGGAAGCTCCTTCGCTGTTCCTTTATTCATCATGATCAGCGGAATCGTGCTTTTTTATAGCTATGACGGCAGATGGAATGGCAGGACAGCTCTGACCTTTTACCGCAAACGGGCGGTCAGTCTGGTGATTCCGTATCTGATATGGGCCTTTTTCTATTATGCTTTTAACCAGTACATCAATACCAAGCAGTTCGAAATGGATTGGCCGGCCTTTTGGGGCAAACTAGGCTGGGCGGAATGGTCTTATCATTCGTATTTTATGCTGATTATTTTTCAAATGTATCTTCTTTTCCCGTTGTTCATGACCTTGGTTGACCGCATATCCTGGTTCCGCAAGTGGATGATCCCCCTTGGGCTGCTGATCCAGGAAGGCTTCTATGTGTACCGGCATTGGTTCAGTGAAGGGATTCCCCATTCCGACCGGATCGCTCCCACTTATATGGCTTATTTTCTCATCGGAGGCGCCATTGGACTTTATTACCCTAAGGTGAAGGCCTGGGTCGAGAAGCACAAGCCTTTGACGGCTGCAGCCTGGCTCATTGCCGGATCAGCCTATGTCAGTCTGTTTCTTCTGAGCCGATACAAGCAGATTTACGCGGAAAACACATGGTATGAGGTGCTCTGGATTCTTTATGTTACCGCGGCGGCGCTGTTCTTTATGCAGATAGGCCGGTTTCTGTTGAGCCGGTTTCCGCGTCTGTCCAAGCCTGTTATGTCCATTGGGATATGTTCCTTCGGCATCTATCTGATTCATCCCGCTTTTCTTACTCTCTTCACGATTATGTGGAAAAACCCTACGACCATCCTGATGTACGATCTATATACCTTTGGGCGGTACGCTGCTGTTCTGGGGGCCTCCTGGCTGGTGGTGTACGTCTATGGCAAGCTGGCGGGGCTATTCAAACGAAAGCCGGCTGTACAACCTGGCAAAGCTTATGCAAGCAACAAAACAGTAGGCATGTGACAACAGATTGGCAGAATGTAAAAAAAGTGGTTGTCAAATGCTGATGAAATCTAGTATAGTAAGACAAGGAAATATGCGGAAGAACCGCTTCGACGCAGCAGCTGGCTGCCCGGGGCGGTTTTTTGTTTTATATAGCTGGGATAAAACTGTAAAAACGTAGAAATATGGCGAAACATTGAAGATTGGTATGCGGTTGTAGACAACCTGCCAAGATTACGTGTCCAATAGAAAGAAAGGTTTATAGGTAGAAATCATAGGGGAGGAATCGATTGTGAACAAAATGGGCAAATGGGCCGCGGGAATAGCAGCCGCAGCTTTGTTGGCGGGGGGTAGCGCTGTATTTTATGGGGAGGGTGTCAAGACGGTGGCAGCCGCGTCTGCTCCTGCGGGAGCTGTTATTGAGCTGCGTGACATTGGAGGGCATTGGGCGGAATCGGCCATCCGCGGGGCAATAAGCAAGCAATATGTGGACGGTTATCAGGACGGTACGTTCCTTCCGGACAGACAGGTGAGCCGGGCGGAGTTTGTAAAAATGGCGGCAGCTGCTTTGAAATTAACGGTATCCGGAAATACAACAGGATCCGATTGGTATCAGGCGTATGTAAACGCCGCTGTAGGCGCAGGAGTTCATAAATGGAGTGATTTTGCCAGCGGTGACTGGAGCACACCTATGAAACGCTCTGAGATGTCCAGAATGGCTGTCCGCGCGGCCGGTCAGGACACAGAAGACGATCTGGAGTGGATGTACCTGGCCACCAAGGCCGGCCTGATCCAGGGAGTAGATGCCACCGGCAATCTGGATGTGGACGGCACCACCACCCGGGCACAGGCCGTAACCATCATTGAGCGAATCCTGGCCGTGAAAGAGGGGCGTGGGGAGGAGGTTGCTAAGCAAGCAGATAAACGGGCAGTAAGCAGGGCAGAAGTCCTTTGGCATAAAACAAATTTGGAGAGTATGTTGGACGGGGATTATATAGATGTAGCGGGGACACCGGAAAAGGATCGATTTCAGCCAAAGCGGATGGTGGCCGAAGCTTATAACGGAAACATCAAAGGATGGGGCGAAGGGTTATTTATAATTGACTTAGATGATTCAAATGATCCATACAAACATCTTTTGGCAGAAGGGAAGGTGTATTCAGTAACAAGAAATAATGATTCTGTTAACACATCTTACTTAGAGTTGCCAAATGGAAATGCCTATGTAGTACTGAGCGTGAGTACAGTACAAATGATTAAAAATCCTGACGATTTTGATTTGAAATTTTTAGGAACCAGTTATTTAAGTACTATGTTCGGTTTCAATTACGATTCTGAAACTTTACATAATTAAGATGTGAGAATCGAGAAAAATGCCTCTCTCGTATTTTTCGATAATAATAAAGTTATTACCTCGGATAGCACCTCTTTCAAAGATAATACTATTGAAACAAGAAAAAGGGG
>JAQSYT010000199.1 GCA_029256065.1 Paenibacillaceae bacterium | reverse complement strand
CCACCGGGGCATAGGTATTGGTGTAGGCTTGGAAATACCCGATATATTGAGCCTCAGGCCACTTGAGATGCTGGCGGTCCCGCACCGTATTGAATTGTGTCACCAGATCATCCCTGCGTCTGCCGGCAAAATCCCCCGAACCTCTGGCGCTGCAAAAGGTACAGCCGCCCGCAGCGATCGTGCCGTCCCGGTTGGGACAGGTGAACCCCGCATCCAGCATCACCTTGAAGACCTTAGCGCCAAATTGTCTCTTCATTTCAACATTCCATGTATGAAACCGCTTGTCATCCCATAAAAGGGGCGTCTGCCGCGGTGCTGCAGCCTGATTCCCGTTCATTATAAACCTCCTTGCTCCATCATCTTTTTTATTGTAGTGGAAGATGGACTTGAAAGCGAATGGTAAACCGGATACCGGGCATTCTAAGACAAAAGCGCTTGGAAATAAATTGCGGAAATTTTTTGTTTTCTCTTGTAATACCTAACATGATGTGTTATATTAAAAGTGAGCAAAATAAAGGATTTTTGCTAACTGACCCCCTAACACTAATTCCTTTTTTCGACAATATTTAATTGGAAATTACAAAGGAGGCGCATGAAGAATGACGACACATGTTCTGGTTCACCAAGGTGAGGAACGGATTACAGTAGAGCTGACGGTGAAGGAAGCCATGGCACTGTCCGGTTTCCGCTTCAATCAGAATTCCGGCCAACTGGCAGATGCCCGTCGCAAGGTCAGAAGTGCTCTGGATAGCCAAGTAATGAAAGAAAGCAATATGCCTCTTCTTTATGAGGAGATGACCCACTGACATGATGGTGTCGGTGTTCGGATAGAGGAATCCGCCGATGAGGCTGGGTTCCTCTTTTTTGCAATTCTCCGCAATAATCTGCGGAACGGACGTTCATGCTTTGCTTTTTCAATGATGATCGACTATCCTTGAGGTAAGCAATTCGTCACTATTTGGAGGAATACGAGAATGCGTTTGCGTGGTAGAAAAGGGATCCGCGAGTCGCTGGAGCGGCAGCCGGATCTTGTTGTGCTGGACGGGAAAAGTCTGAAGGGGCGTTGGGCCGAGTATTTTGGCAACACCAATCCCATCCATGTGGAATTCGGAATGGGCAAGGGACGTTTTATCAGCGAGCAGTCCGTGCGCAATCCTAATATTAATTATATTGGCGTGGATATGTACGACGAGCTGTTGCGCCGGGCGGCAGAGAAAGCACGGCTCGCCCATGGCGGGCTGTCCGAAAACGAGTCCATCCCCAATCTGGGCTTGGCCTTGTGCAATCTTGAATATGTCCTTGATATGTTCGAGACCGGGGAGCTGGAACGGATTTATCTGAACTTCAGCGATCCTTGGCCGAAGAAGCGCCATGCCAGAAGAAGGCTGACGCATCATGGATTTTTGCGCAAGTATATGTTGATCCTGAATGACCGCGGCGAGATTCACTTCAAGACGGATTCCATGTCGCTGTTCGAGTTCTCCTTGAATTCCTTTGCGGATATGGGGCTGCGCATGCGCAACATTTCCCTGAATCTGCATGCCGAGGAATTGCGCGATGATCTGGTGCCGACGGAATACGAGCTGAAGTTTGTGGATCGGGGAATGCCGATTTACCGGTGCGAGGTGCTGGTGGGCAAGCTTGCTCTGGAAGAGCATGTGGAGAAGCTGATGGAGCCACAGTAACCGGCCATAAGTAAAACTGTACTAGGGCGTGTCTGAAAACCCGCTTGAGGGCATCTTTCACCGCCTTTTCGCTCCTTGCTTCGTTACTTCCCCTTGACGTACCCCCGGTACGCCTGCGGGAAAGCGCCTTGCCTGGAACGAAAATTCGCTAAAATCTGCTCCCCTCGGAGTTTTCAGACACACCCTAAACGGAAATGCCGGACGCTGTCCGTCATTTCTTTTTTTGGGAGCAAAAATGGGTACGCAGGGCGGGCTCCGGTGGATTTTTAACGGAAGTGAGAGCCGCTATTTTGCCGAAAAGCGGTGTCCTCGGATTCTAACGGAAGTGAGGGCCCTTATTCGAGCTGATATCAGGCTGATTAGCCGGATTTGCAGCAAATAGAGGCTTCCACCGCCGTTAGATTTCGGAAGAGGCGCTTTTGAGGCAAATAGCGGCGCTGGCCGCCGTTAGAGCTGCTGGGACCGCCCGCCCCCCCATCCAGCCTGCGGAGGGACCGGTGGTTGGGCGGTTTACCCTCAAATCAGCTGCGCTGATTTCGAGGCGCCCGAACCCCCAGCCGGCCTGCGGGAGGGACCGGTGGTTGGGCGGGTGAATCTTAAGCTTTCCTTAAACGAGCGCAGAGCGGCTTTTATTAAAGCCGCTCTCTTGGTACTATATTGAAGAAGCCGTTAAATCAGAAAGCCGGTCAGGATGGCGGACACTGTGCCGATGATGGCGCCTGCTGCGCAATCTGACGGATAGTGCAGCCCCAGATACATACGGGACATGGCGACGAGCAGCGCCAGCGGCAGGAGCATCAGACCCAGCAGAGGCGATGCAAGAACAAACGGAATAATGACGGCAAAGATGGCGGTTGTATGTCCGGACGGAAATGAATGGTCTGTCAGCGGTTTTTTGCATATATTGATATGAGGCAGGACAAGGTATGGACGCAGACGGGGATATTTCTTCTTCATAATATGGACGGGAACATGACTCAGTGTGAGGGCCAGGAAGCTCTGCATGGCAACCTCATTCCAAGGGTTGGGACCAAAAATGGACATCCCCAGGGTGAACAGGAGCGTCAAAGTGGCTCCTCCCATGTGGGTGATCCGGTTCATCAGCCAATCGGTGAGAATATGCTGTCTTCTGTTCACCCAACGGAACATTTCCACTTCCCTGTACTGCAGCCAGGTGACTACACGGCTCATGGTCTCCGCCTCCTCTATCATTACATCCCGCCTTCGCGCAACGAGGGTGTTAGACCACATCAATTGCGGGTAAAGGTTGTGTATATTACCTTTATAATCGTACTTTTTTTATGTTAAACGCAGATCAACGCACGGACCGGAAAATGTAAAATTTACTTGCGTTTGACGATATCCGAATAATCCGGGTCTATAATGAATGTAGCATGATCTCTAAAGGGGGAATATTCGTGAAAGTGGCATTGTTTACCGATACGTTCCTGCCCGATGTCAATGGAGTCGCCCGGACTCTAGGCCGCTGGGTGGATTATCTGGAGAGCCACGGAGCGACCTGCCGTGTGTTTGCACCCCAGAGCGACGGCGAGGCCGGATCGGATTACAACAGCTTGCTGGTGGAACGTTTCTATAGTGTGCCGTTCCTTTTGTACCCGGAATGCAAGCTAGCCATCCCAAACCCCATCAGCATCAAGAAGACCCTTCAGGAGTTCAAGCCGGACGTCATCCACTGTGCCACTCCGTTCAATCTTGGCCTGTACGGGCTCCATTATGCCAAGAAGCACAAAATCCCGGTGGTGGCTTCGTACCATACCCATTTTGACCAATACCTGCAGTATTACAAAATCCAATGGGTGGAGGGTATGCTGTGGCGGTATCTGGGCTGGTTCCACCAGACCTGCCGGAAAATTTATGTTCCCTCCCGGTCCACGCTTCATTATTTAATGGAGAGGGGTTTTTCCAATCTAGAGGTCTGGAGCCGCGGCGTGGATGTGTCCCGCTTCCATCCGGAGGTGGACCGCAATGAGGTGCTCAGGCGTGCCGGGGCAAATCCCGACAAATTATCCCTTCTATATGTAGGACGTTTGGCCCCTGAGAAAAGTATCGATGTGCTCCTGGAGTCGTATGAGAATTTGCCGGAGGAGCTGAAATCGCGGACGGAGCTGATTCTTGCCGGCGACGGACCTTTATATAAAGAGCTTACCGAAGCTTATATGGACAGGGAGGATATCCATTTCCTCGGCTTCACGGAAGGGACAGCCTTGACCGAGCTTTACGCAGCTGCAGATTTGTTCGTATTCCCCTCCGCCACGGAAACCTTCGGGAATGTGGTGCTGGAGGCGATGGCGTCAGGCACACCCGTCATCGGTGCGGCAGCAGGAGGCGTGCAGGATACAGTAAGACATATGGATACAGGCTGGTTATGCCCGCCGGGAGATGCGGGAGCCTTCGCGGAGGCGATTGCCGTCCTTCTGGAGAATGACTCCCTCCGGACCCAAATGTCCCAAGCAGGCCGGGCTTACAGCGAGCTTCAATCCTGGGATTCCATCTTCTCCCGTTTGCTGGACAGTTATCGACAGGTTGTGCCCGAGCTGGGCGATTTGTCGAACCATGAGCTGGCGGCTGCTAAATAATCCGAAAGGCCCTAATTCCGTGTGCTTGCACCGGAAGGGCCTTGCTATGCCCGGCGGAACCTCCAAGTTCCGAAAGCAGCGGATGAAATCCCCTGCCGCTGGGTGATAATGAGAAGGACAAGTTGTGCTGTGGAGCGGAAATCTTCACTCCATAGTACAAGGAAGGTCAAAAAGCACCGCAAGATTGCGATTGGATGCGTGAGACGGAGGAATTTCCCTGTTGTATTCCCTTTATTGGCTGCAAACCGCCTTTAGGAGGCTGTTTGAGACTTTTGACAAATGAGGGTAAAGAGAGGAAAATCAGTATCGGCTTTCGTATCCGCTAAAAAAGTTTTCAAAACACAAAGATTAGTTTAGAGAGAGAATGAAGAAAGGGAAGTAGCAAAAAAAGGGGGCTTACCATGCTGGACCATATTGTTTTAGCTTTGCAGCTGATATTGGCGTTAATCGGCGCTTATCAGCTTGTGCTTACATTTTTTGGGTGGGTGCGCAGAAATAACAAAAAAAGCTTCACGCCGCAAAAGTCCTTTGCCATTCTGGTTGCCGCCCATAACGAGGGCAAGGTGGTCGGAGCACTGCTGGAAAACCTCAAGCGGCTGAATTATCCCAAAGAACTCTACGACGTCATGGTCATCTGTGACAACTGTACCGACAATACCGCCGAAATTTCAAGAAGCCACGGCGTTTATGCTTTTGAGCGTTTCAATCCCACCCTGCGCGGCAAGGGATATGCCATTGAGTGGATGCTCAAGGAGCTGTGGAAGCTTCCCCGCACCTATGACGGCATCGTGATGTTTGATGCGGACAATCTGGTGGAGCAGGATTTCCTGATTCACATGAATAACGACCTTTGTGCAGGCCATCGTGTGGTCCAAGCTTACCTGGACACCAAGAATCCCCATGATTCCTGGATTACCTCCTCGTACGCCATCTCGTACTGGTACTGCAACCGGCTGTGGCAGCTGCCGCGCACCAACCTGGGACTGGCCAACTATCTGGGCGGCACAGGCATGTGCTTCGAGACGACCCTCCTGAAGGAAATGGGCTGGGGAGCCACCAGCCTGGTGGAGGACTTGGAATTCACCATGCGCTGTGTGAAGAGAGGCATCAAGCCGTATTTTGATTATGACGCCAAGGTATACGACGAGAAGCCGCTGACCTTCAACGCATCGGCCCGCCAGCGCTTGCGCTGGATGCAGGGACACTTCGATGTGGCCCGCCGCTATTTCTTCCCGCTGGTATGGCGGGGCTTGAAGGAAGGCAATTGGGCCAAGATAGACACGGCCGTATATGCCCTGAACGTATATAACCTGTTCCTGAGCGGCATCATCACCATCATGCTGTATGCCGACCAGCTCCGGGCGGGAGAGCCTTACTTCACCTCCCTGTTCGAAAATGCTCCCTGGTTCTTCGGTGTGCTGTATGTGCTGAATGTCCTGGTGTTCCCGTTGGCTCTGTACATGGAGCAGGCGCCGAAGAAGATCTGGAAGTCGCTGATCTTGTTCCCGGTTTTCCTGGTATCCTGGTATCCGGTAACCTTCTACGCCTTCTTCACCCAGAACAACAAGCAATGGAGCCACACCCAGCATACCCGGGTGCTCCGGCTGGAGGAAGTGCAGAGTAAGCAGGCCAGCTAAGGCCAAGATCCGGCTGCTGTAAAATGGAAAACAGTATTTGACATCAAAAAAAATCCGTGTTAGACTGTTTGAGTGCTATTAAGAAGAAGCGCCCGCTTCTCACCTGACCGACAGAGCGTTGGCTGGTTCTAGTCACTTAAGTGAACGCTTAGCGGTGTTGCTTATGACGCGAGATCAGGATGTGGGCGGTTAGTGCCTGCATCCTTTTTTTATATTAGGTTCAAGGTACAGGTGAGAATCCAGTGGAGGTGGAACGTTATTAGCAAGGATCATATGATTAACGAAGAGATTCGCGCCAAGGAAGTTCGTTTGATTGGTCCCGAAAGCGAGCAATTGGGCATCAAGCCTTTTCGGGAAGCGATGCAAATGGCTCAGGATGCCAATCTGGACCTGGTCAATGTAGCGCCTACTGCTAAACCTCCGGTTTGCCGGATTATGGATTACGGCAAGTTCCGGTATGAGACACAGAAGAAGGAAAAGGAAGCACGCAAGAATCAGAAGATTGTTGAACTGAAGGAAGTTCGCTTCAGCGCCACCATCGATGAGCATGACTTCCAGACCAAGCTCCGCAATGTTCTGAAGTTCATTCAGGACGGAGACAAGGTGAAGTGCAGCGTACGTTTCCGCGGACGTGAAATTACCCATGCTTCCATTGGCCAACGCGTCTTGGAACGGGTAGCGGTAGAAGCCGAGAGCATTTGTGTGGTGGAACGCCGACCCAAGCTGGAAGGCCGCAGCATGATCATGATACTGGCACCGAAGTGATTGGAGAGCCGCCCGCGGCTAGGACCAAGTTATTTCCAGACAGCCAGCAATAACTATTAGGAGGACTTCAGCAATGCCTAAGATGAAAACTCACCGTGGCGCTGCCAAGCGTTTCACGAAGACCGGTACTGGCAAGATCAAGAGAAACAAATCGGGCAAGCGTCACATTCTGGAGCACAAGAGCTCCAAGCGTAAGGCTGGATTGAGCAAATCCGCTATCATGACCAAGGGCGATGCCAAGCGTATTCAGTCCCTGCTGGTTTACGTGAAGTAAGACACTCCCGTTAGACAATTCTCCTCAAATCGGCTGTGCCGATTTCGAGGCTTCAGATTAGCAATTCATTTATTCAGGAGGCTGACTACTATGGCAAGAGTTAAGGGCGGGTTTGTTACCCGTCGTCGTCATAAAAAAATCTTGAAGCTGGCAAAGGGCTATTTCGGCTCTAAACACCGGTTATTTAGAACTGCCAATGAGCAGGTAATGAAGTCCCACATGTATGCATTCCGTGACCGCCGTCAAGTGAAGCGCGATTTCCGCAAGCTGTGGATCGCCCGTATCAATGCGGCTTCCCGTCAAAACGGTTTGTCCTACAGCAAGTTCATGTACGGTCTGAAGCTGGCCGGCATCGACGTAAACCGCAAGATCCTGGCTGACCTGGCTGTAACAGATGCCAAGGCTTTCTCCGATCTGGCTGCGGCCGCAAAGGTAAAGCTGAACGCCTAGTACCCGCGGGTACACATGTAGTGAAAATGCCGGACAGGGAGAGCAGTCTCCTTGTCCGGTTTTTTTGTGTTTACAGGAATGAAAGCCCAAACTATCACATAGAATCAACTAAATATTAACAGTTTCAAACATGTGGTCAAATAGTATAGCAGATGAGGTAAAAAAAGTCATTTGTATATTTTTCCTTACTATTTTTGTAACATTTTCAGATAGCTGAAAACTGATTTTCATGTTAGAATTTCTTTTGTAAAGTGATAAATATCACAAAAAAAGAGAGTGGATTGAACATATTGTGAAATTCGCATTTTTGTGAGAAGGGGAGTTGGCATACATGCGAATGAAAAGGCTGCTTGCTCTGTTGACTGCAGGTGCGGGAACGGCTCTTTTGAGCGGCTGTGAGAAGCTCGTGGTTTTGAATCCTCAAGGGCCTGTGGCAAGAAGCATTGCCGAGTTAATCAACTGGTCTATGATGTGGATGTTGTTGGTCGTAGTTGTGGTCATCAGTTTGTTTGTGTTTATTGTGTGGAAATACCGGGAGAAGCCGGAGAATGAGGGTTATGAGCCTCCCGAGGACGGTGGCAGCTTGGCTTTGGAGATTACCTGGGTGGTTATTCCGATCCTCATCGTTATTGCTCTGACCATCCCAACAGTGAAGGCTCTTTATAAGCTGGAGGATATCCCTGCGGGTTATGAGGACCAGGCTCCGCTTGTCATTCATGTGACCTCAGCGGATTGGAAGTGGATTTTCAGCTATCCGGAGCAAGAAATTGAAACAGTGAACTACGTGAACATCCCTGCAGGACGTGCGGTGGATTTCAGGCTGACCTCCGCGGGTACGATGCAATCCTTCTGGATTCCGGCTCTTGCAGGCCAGAAGTACGCCATGGCGAAAATGGAGAACCAGCTTTTTGTAGTGGCGGATAACCCGGGCTCGTATCTCGGCCGCAACACCAACTTTAACGGCAGAGGCTATGCGGATATGGAGTTTGAGGTGTTGAGCCAAAGCCCGAAGGATTTTGAGGAATGGATCAGTGAGGTGAAGTCAACAGCACCCAAGCTGTCGGAGCCGGAATATGAGAAGCTGCTGGAGCCCACACATTTGGGACGGCAGACGTATTCCAACACCCACCTGGAATGGGTAGATCATGCGGACCCGGATTCCAAGTCCTACACCAACCCGGAGATGTACCGCATCGACCACGGATATCCGGGGAAAACTTTCACGGAGCCTGATCAATACAACGCACCAAACAGTGGTCAAACCCAAGACAACACCAAGAAAGACGGGGGTGAAAAGCATGGGCATTAAATGGGATCAAATTCTGGTCACCGGGGATCCGATGATTCTCGGCGCCCAGGTTTCAATTATCCTGGCATCAGTGGGCATTGTGGCGCTATTGACTTATCTCAAGCGCTGGAAATGGCTGTGGAGAGAATGGCTGACCACTGTTGATCATAAGAAAATCGGTATCATGTATATTCTGGCTGCGGTGGCCATGTTCTTCCGCGGCGGTATGGACGGTCTAATGATGAAGGCCCAGACTGCCCGGCCGGAAATGGAAATATTGAATGCGCAGCATTATAACGAAGTCTTCACCACACATGGCGTAGTGATGATTCTGTTTATGGCCATGCCTATGCTGATCGGACTCATGAATATTATTATCCCGCTGCAGATCGGTGCCCGTGACGTAGCGTACCCGCAATTGAACGCCTTGAGCTTCTGGCTGTTCTTCAGCGGCGCCATGCTGTTTAACCTCAGCTTTGTTATCGGCGGTTCTCCGGACGCCGGCTGGACCTCCTACTTCCCGCTGGCGGGTAAGGAATTCAGTCCGGGTATAGGGAATAACTATTATGCTGTGGCGCTACAGATATCCGGTATCGGGACGCTGATGACCGGCGTCAACTTTATTGTGACCATTCTGAAGATGCGCACCCCGAGCATGAAGCTGATGCGGATGCCCATGTTTACCTGGACCTCGCTGGTCACGAATGTTATCATCGTTGCAGCCTTCCCGATTTTGACTGTGGCGTTGGCTTTGATGACCTTTGACCGTCTGTACGGCACCCACTTCTTTACGGTGTCCGCAGGGGGCATGGATATGCTCTGGGCCAACCTGTTCTGGCTTTGGGGCCACCCCGAGGTGTATATCGTTATTTTGCCGGCTTTCGGGATTTTCTCTGAGGTCATCTCTACCTTCTCCCGCAAATCGCTTTACGGCTACACATCTATGATCATATCCATCGTAGGAATCGCCATCTTGAGTATGCTGGTTTGGGTGCATCATT
>JAQSYT010000198.1 GCA_029256065.1 Paenibacillaceae bacterium | reverse complement strand
CTTTCCTTGCTGCACTTTTGATGGCGGCACGCCGTGAAACCGCGTAAACGCCTTGGAAAAGCTCTCCTGCGTATCGTATTGATACCGCATAGCCACATCAATGATTCTGCTGTGAGGTTGTAGCAAATCTTGCGCAGCTAAACTAAGTCGTCTGTTGCGGATGTACTCGCCTATGGTCATGCCCATCACCAAATGAAAAACAAGCTGAAAATGCGAGCTTGACGAATAGGATTGGCTTGATACTTCGTCTATGTTAATATCGTCAGTCAAGTGCTTTTCGATGTAATGAATAGCTTTTAACAGACATTGAATCCAGTTCACAAGCCTCCCCTCCTTCCAATGAATATTTTATAGCAGCATCACCCGCAAAGTCATGTCTTAAAATGCGGCATATTGTCCGCTCACAAAAAACGTACCGCTAAGAACCCCGGCGGTCCGGACCGGTAGCGGCATAATTCCCGAAGTATTGGATTTGCGGAGCGGATTATCCCATGCCGGGATTCCTCCTTGTATTGCGTCTATTGATCCGGTGAAGAGAATTGCAGGGTCACCCTCGGGACTAGATTCCGTAGTATCAAAAAGGCCATCAACCGGAGGATGGCCTAATCGGATTCGGTATTCTTTATTGGTCTAGGCTAAAATGCTTCTTGCATTTAGACTATAAATATGTTCCTTTATATGATCAGACAAATTTAACCGTTCGATTCTGTCAATCTGCTCATCAATGCTGGCATAAGGCGTATCCGTACCGAAAATGATATGTTCATACCCGAAAGTGTCGATGGCCTGCTTAATATCACTGCCCTGAATCCTCTTGGAGCTTGAGGTATCAAAGTAGACATTTTTCAGGTTCACACCGCTTTCCTTGAACAGATCGGTACCCGTCAAATGCCCGATAATAAATACGGCGCTCAGGTTTTCCTTTATAAAGCGCATCAGCTTCAAAACTTCCTTTTTGGAATATAAATGGATGAAAATCGGCAGTTTATTCGAAGTGGAAATATCCACCAGATTCTTAAATTCGATACCGTCAATCTTGAAGGGATTCCACGCCTGGTGCAGTTTGATACCTTTTGGCTGATAGGTACGGATACTGTCTTCCAAATGCTCCATATGTCCGCCATCAAGCGGGTTAACCCAGAGAAACTGGATAACCAACTCGGGCAGCTGGTTCCTTAATTCGGAGACAAATCGATTGCCATCACCGTCACCCTTGAGAAAATGCTTATATGCCAGCCTGTTCATCCGGTTCATCATATAAATGCTGTCGGGTTTCTGTGTAAACGGCATACTCGGCGGCGTCTGAAGAGTTTGGATGTTCTTGGGGCTTGTGCATAAAACGATTTTTTCTAAATCGTATTTCGCGGCCGTATGTTTGATGGAATCAACTGTGCTGTAATCACCCGCGGCATGAGCGTGGATATCAGTTATCATAAGAACCCTCCGGTTAAACGGTATCTATCCTTATTGATCAGCCTGTGTTGTGCGTGTCACCTTCATTATACTGGAAGCGGGCTCCAGCTTCTATCGATTTTCCAATTTTATCCTTCCAACCAAAAAACCACCCGTTTCACGAGTGGCTTGGTCACCTTACGGCTTTTTGGCATAATTCAGTCCCAGGTGATATGCCTGTTCAAGCAGCCTCTCATAGTGCTCGGGCTTGGAATCCAACGTCTCATACAAAAATTCAACCTTAGAATCGGAAACTCCGCAATAGCCGGCAATGCCCACATTCAGCAGATGAGTGAGCATTTCATCGTAATTGCGTTTTTTCATCTGTTCTTCGGATACACCCGCCAGCCCCATCCACAGCACATGCCGATGATGCAGGTGGTCGATCCCGTACGCAAACCCGTTGTTCCATACCCGGTCTATATAACCCTTCAGCATGGCCGGCAGATGCCACCACCAAATGGGAAAAATAAAAGCCAGGGCGTCGTGCTCCTTCATCCGCCTTATTTCCGTCTCTACCTCCTGGGAGAAAAGCTGTTTCTCTACGGACAAATCCGGTTCATCTGTTCCTTTCAGGATAGGGTCAAAGCCGATTCCGTGTAAATCCAGTACCTCAACCTGATGTCCGGCTTCACCAAGCCCTTGAACAAAACGACCGGCAGCCTGAAAAGTCAGGGAATCTTTCCGCGGGTGCGATACAACCGTCAATACATTCATGCTGGTCTCATCACTCCTTCTCCACTGCTAACTTGTCGCCATCCGCAATGGCTGATACCATTATAAAAGACAGTGTTTGAAGCCGGAAGTACGCACTTTTAAGTGCCATAGGAACCCGAAAGTGCCCTGGTGGCAAGTCTGGACGGAGGATGAGAAGATGACAGAGCATGGTGGAAAAAGCGGGCTGAAAAAATACCGGGTGGGCGTGGAGGCGGCATTAGAGGTGATGGGCGGAAAATGGAAGCCGTTAATCCTGTATCACTTGATGACAGGGCGGAAACGGACATCCGAGCTGCGCCGGTTAATCCCCGGCATTACCCAAAAAATGCTGACCGCCCAGCTCCGAAGCCTGGAAAACGACGACATCGTGGCACGGAAGATTTATGAAGAGATCCCGCCTAGAGTGGAATACGAATTGACCGCCTACGGCTGGAAATTAAAACCGGCGCTGGACCTTCTATGTTACTGGGGAGAGGAGCACCTGGAACGGGTCCACGGCGACAAATCCAAGGTATTGGAAGAATTTCATGATAGTGCAACGTGAGGAATGCAATCCTTAAAATGCTAGCCATTCAGGAAATTCCTTTACGGCAAGCATACCGGGGAATCCGGGAGCTTCACTCAGCGAGAGCGGGAGCCGCCCAGATAGACGATCAGCTCCGCACGGCTGCGCAGCTCCAGCTTCTCCAGAATACGTGAGACGTAGTTCTTGACGGTGCCTTCGGTGACGTACATGGCTTCACCGATCTCCCGGTTGCTCTTACCGGCAAGCAGCAGCAGGGCCGCATCACGCTCCCTGGGGGTCAGCAGTGCCAGCGGGTCCTCGCTCCCAGCCTCCGGCTCCCGGGGAAGTCCCTCCAGAGCCCGGATAATTCTCGGGCGCGCTTTGGCGTCCAACACCATGCCTCCGCCGTGGACCGTGCGGATGGCGGCGGCGATCTCCCCGGAGCCGGATTCCTTCAGCATGTAGCCGTCCGCACCGCTCCGCAGGCCGCCGAACAGATAGGCCTCCTCGTCGAAGGTGGTCAGAATCAGGACTTTGACCGCCGGGTAAAGCTGCTTGACCCGCAGCGTCGTCTCCATACCGTCCATGACCGGCATGCGCACATCCATGAGCAGCACATCCGGCGCCGCGGAGGAGGCAGCGGCCCCCAACTCCTCCAGCCGTTCCAGAAGCTCGGCGCCGTTTCCGGCTTCGCCGACCAGCACCATATCTTCATGCAGGCTGAGGAGCATCTTCAGCCCCTCGCGGACAATCTCCTGATCGTCGATAATCATGGCACGGATCATCGTTCTCCCCCTTTTGCCGGAAGGCGCATTTCGACCTCGAAGTCCTTCTCCGTCCCCCGAACGCCAATCCGGCCTCCAAGCGCCTCAGCCCGCTCCCGCATCCCCCTCAGCCCGTCACCGTCCGGGGCAAGACCCGGTTCTTCAACGCGGCCGTTGTTGGAGATGCGGACGACCCACTCCCCCGCCTCAAGCTCAATGCCCACCGCGAACCGGGTTGCCGCTCCATGCCGGACACCGTTTGCAACAGCCTCGCGCACCGCGCCGAACACGCACTCCTTGACCTCGGCGTCCTCCGCTTCCGCTGCTTCATTCATGGTCAGCTCAAAAGCAATGCCGCCACGGCCGCCGTTGCCGTAATCCGCGAACAGGAGACTCAGCTGCCTGGCCAGCGTCCCGGAAGGGGCCTCCTCCGGTGCCGGTCGAAGGCGCTCCACCGCCTTGCGCAGATGCACCAACCCTGCCCCCGTCAGGGTCCGGGCCTTGGCGATCACCTCGGCGGACCGTGCCGGGTCGCGGAAGGCGATCTGCTCGGCGTACTCCAGATTCATATTGAGCGCGACCAGCGTATGGCCGATGGAATCGTGCAGCTCTTGGGCGATCCGGTTCCGTTCCCGGGAGACAGCCAGCTCCTCGGCGGCGGAGGCATACGCCTTCAGACGGCGGTTGACATCCTCCAGTTCCTCATATAGCTGCTCGGTTTTTCGTTTCTCCCCGATGATGTTATGGAACAGATAGCCAATTATTAAGGAAACCGCGTAGTTCCCGGCCAAGGAGCCCCAGGTTGCCCTGTCTGGCCACAACAGCCAGGGCAGGACATAGGCGGCAGCATGCAGAAGCAGCAGCGCCACCGGCCAGCCGGGATACAGGATCATAAGCTCGATCAGCAGCAGCAGTGTATAGAGCATGCTGTCGCTGGAGGGCGCCAGGCAGCCAAGAGATCCGGCAAAAATGAGGACAGCGGCGGTGGTCGCTCCAAACCAGCGGGTCGGAGAGAGAAGGCGTGAAAATTTAACCAGCTCCGTTCCCACGGCAAACAGGCACAGGACAATGGGCAGCATATGCCCGGCCGGCAGCTCTCCCCGCTGCCGCACCAGCCCATAGAGCACAGACAAAAGCGCAAGCAGTTTATATGCCAGCAGAACAGACATACGGCGATTCTGTATCGACAAGATCTTGTCCATTCCCATTCACCTCTATTAAGCTATCTTACCATAATCCCTGCCGGTCCCCGTATATGAAGAAAGTCACCGGTCAAAAGGTGGCTTTGGTGAATAGAAGTCCCCGTTTGCCCGGTCTATACTGAAGCTGCGTCCTCATCTCACCCGGAAAAAGGAGTGGGCATCCCCATGCTTGAACTGATCGAAATCAGCAAAACCTACGGCAGCTTTACTGCCGTTGACCACCTGTCGCTTAAGGTGGAGCCGGGCGAGGCGCTGGGCCTGCTCGGTCCGAACGGAGCGGGCAAATCCACCCTTGTCTCGATGATTGCCGGTATTCTTGCCCCCTCGGCAGGGCGGATTCGGATCGACGGACAGGAGCTGACCCGGCACACACGGGAGCTGAAGGGCAGAATCGGAATCGTTCCGCAGGACATCGCACTTTATGAACCGCTCACCGCCCGGGACAATCTGGAGTTCTTCGGCTCGCTATACGGCCTGTCCGGGCCGCTCTTGAAGGCGCGGGTCCGGGAAGCGCTGGATATCGTCAGCCTGACGGACCGGCAGAACGATGACGTTGCCACCTTCTCCGGCGGAATGAAGCGGCGCGTTAACATCGCCGCCTCCCTGCTCCATCATCCGTCTCTCCTGATTCTGGACGAGCCGACTGTGGGCATTGACCCGCAGTCCCGCCATCAGATTCTGGAGACGGTGAAGAGACTGAACCGCGAGCAGGGGATCACCGTTATTTACACCAGCCATTACATGGAGGAGGTGGAGCAGCTGTGCAGCCGAATCGCTGTGGTTGATCACGGACGGCTGGCTGCCGAAGGAACGAAGCAGGCCATTCAGGCCCAGCTCGGGCTGCCGGACCTGCTGACGGTCGGCCTGACGGAATGCGGACCGGCGCAGCTGGAACTGGCGGCGGGCCTGCCCGGCGTCCGTTCGGCGGAGCTGAGGGACGGACGGCTCGCCCTGCTGCTGGCCCCAAGCGAAACCGCTGCGCCGGAAACCCTGGAGGCGCTGGCGCGCAGCGGCCTTAGACCAACACGCTTCTCCTTCGAGGAGGCCAGTCTGGAACAGATTTTCCTGAACATTACCGGCGGCGCGCCAAGAGATTAGGAGGAATGCCCGATGCATCCAACCCGACCGTTGGGACAGCTGCTGCTGCTGGATTTGCGGCTGCTCGCCCGGTCCAAGATATTCTATTTCAAGCTGGTTCTGCTGCCGCTGGCGCTGGTATGTATAATTGGAAGCTTGATCGGAGGCGGATCAGGGCAGGAAGCGGCACCCGTTCAGCCCCCGCAGCCGCCTGCGTCATTCGCAGCTGTGCTGAACATGGAACAGGTTGCGGTTCATGCCGGACCGCTGAATGCGGTGCAATACGAATCCGTCGCCATGGCGGTGATGTTCTCGATCCTGACGGCCTTCGAGTTGGCGCACAGCATCGTTGACGACCGCCTGAAGGGAGCACTGGGACGCATCCGCTCCTCCCCTTTGCCGGCTTGGCAGTACGGCTTCGGGAAGCTGCTCGGCATAACATTGGCGGTCTGCGTTCAGATGACCGTGGTCATGGCCGGAACGCGGCTTCTGTTCGGCGTGCACTGGAGCCATGTGCCGGGGGTGCTGCTCGTTACTCTCGCCTATGGGCTGGCAATCGGCTCCATCGTTCTGTGCTGCGGCCTCGCCGCCGGGAGCCACAGCACCATTTCGTCCATGTCAACGCCGATTCTCTACGGCTTCAGCTTCCTTGGAGGCAGCTTCGTAAGCAAATACAGCCTCCCTGACGGACTCCGCCGGATTCAGGAGCTGCTGCCCAACGGCAAGGCGCTGAACGGGTATCTGGCGCTGCTGCGGGGCGGGGGCTTCCGGGATATTCGGGGCGAAGTGCTGGAGCTGAGTGCGCTGGCGCTGGCCTTTTTCGCCGCCGCATTGTTCATTCTGCAAAAACAAGGAGGCCACATCCATGCCGCTGCTGCGAATGACCGGCAAGCAAATCAAGCTGATGTGTAGGAACCGGGCGGCGTTGCTCGCTCTGATCGCCGCCCCGCTGCTGCTGGCCTATCTGTTCTCCTATTCCGTGCTTGAACCGAAGACGCCGCTCTACGCCGCGGACCTGGATGGAAGCGTCCTGTCCAGGTCGCTCCTCGCCAACCTGGGGACGGACAAAACCGTCAAGGTCGTCTCCGCCACCGAGCAGCTGATCCTCAGCCGCATTGCGGATGGCGAGTTGGCCGCCGGGCTTGTCATTGATCCCGGCTACGGCGCCGCGCTGCGCCGGGATGACACCGGCCAAACCGCTGCCTCGAAGCCGCCCCTGCGCCTGCTGGTTGGCCAAGCCGACAGCAGCATTGCCGTGCTTGAGGCCGCCTTAGCCAAGGCCGTTGCTGCCCCGGCCGCCGGGACGCCAGTTGCCTCCGATAGCGGGCAGGACTCCGCTTCTGCGGCAGCTGCAGCGGGGAGCCTGGCGCTCCCGCACCTGAACGGCTTTATGGCGATGTTCCTGTGGGCCGCCGCCTTCCAGGCCTTCCGCTCCCTGATCAATGAGCGGGAGAACCACACAGCCGAGCGGCTGCTGGCATCGCCTCTGCCCTATTGGCAGCATCTGCTCACCAAGATTGCCGCTGCTCTGGGCTTTGGCTTGCTGATGATCGGGCTGGTCTGGGGCGGTGGCCGGGGTCTGCTGCACATCCACGTTGGAGGTGACGCAGCTGCGGAGCTGCCGCTCTGGGCCGCCTACTGGTGGGCGCTGTCGGGAATCTCCCTGGGGCTCGCTCTGCTCGCCCGCAGCCACCGCAGCTTTACGGTGCTCGGCTCCGTGGTGACGGCGCTGGCCGGAGTGCTCGGGGGAGCGTTCTTTTCCATCGATGAAGCCTCCGCCCCGCGCTGGATTTACTTGCTATCACGGCTCGTTCCCGGAACGTGGCTGACCCGCAGCCTCTCTGCCATAAGCAGCAGCAAGACAGCGTCCCTCCGGTCGGAGCTACTGACCGTCTCGCTGTTGGCAGGCATCGGTACGCTCTGCATGATTGCCGCACTGCTGATGACGTCCCACAATAGGCGCCTTCGTTTCCGGGCGCAGGAGAGGAGCTTATCATGACCATCGCTCTTAGCATTGCCGAGCTGCTGCTGGGACTGTTCATCAATATCCGCATCGGCCGCCTGGCCATCGCCCTGTTCCGCAAGGACGGCACCTCTTCCCGGCTGCCCCTGCGGGTCGCCGGCGTTTTTTTGATCATTAATTGGGTTTCCAGGATATTCCATATATAAAGTTTGACCACGGCCTTCAAACAAAAAAAGAAGACATTACCCCCGTAAAAATTGGGAGTTGATGTCTTCTTTCATTGGCAGCAACAAAATTACTCAATATGAAGCTCTACCGTTAGCTCAATTGGTCAAAATTCTTTTTCTTTGCAGCGTGCCTATACTTCATAATTAACGCAAGAATGATGACAACTAAAACGAGAGACATGCTATTCGTGATGAGAAATGCATACCCCACACCTTCCATAGCTAAGTGAACTCCATAAACCTCCATGAATCCGATACCTGTAAATAACAGCAAAAAGGTATTCTTATTTAAGTCCTCAGCCGATTTCGTTCTTAACATTTGAATGATTTGAGGTATCCACCCGAACGAAAGAATAATCCCGCCGATTAGCTGAAATAAAACAAACAACATACGTATCCCCTCCAATAAGAAATCATATGCTCCGATACTCCGGTTCGTAACTCCCGGCACAGCAGGAGAACGAACCTATGACTAGGTATTCGCATAGGATGAAAGGAATTTATTATGAAGCTTTATGGAGGTCATACTCATGAGTCTTAGCCCTCAGCATCAGGCACCACACCAGCAGGTTCTTTATCAAGCAGACCCGAACGTTTCACACACCTTAAGATCCATCCGCGATCGTGTACATCACATTTGCAGCACACATGTAAACCGGTTCGTCCGCATTCAGACATTAGATGGCCATGTTTTTGAAGGTGTGATTGTGGGCTGCGACAGCGGCCACATTCATGTAAGAGTTTCAACCCAAGGGGTTCACCGGCCTTTTTATGGACCTAGCGACATGGCGATCCTTACATTAGTTCTCTTCGAATTGCTTGTCATCGTTTTGTTATCATAATAAGGAGTGAATGTTTATGGCATTTATGCCGGGTTATCAGGGATCCTCCGCACAGTTCCCCCCTCCTCCTTCTTACGTTCCGCCAAAGCCTGCTGTATCTTATATCGTTGACTGCGTACAGCAATATACCTATGTTTGGTTATGGAATGGGGAAAGCTTCTGGTTCTACCCCATTAGCGTGGAGCAAGGCCGGGTTTCCGGTTATCGGTGGAATGGTTTCTTCTGGACATATTATGGATTTGATCCGAGATTAATCAATGCTGTCTCTTGTCCGCCCATTCCCACCCTATATTAAGTAAAAAAACGCCTTGTGCTTCGGAAAAAAGCAAGGCGTTTTTTTATTTATCTTTGAGCCCGGGGTAACCATAGTTTTTTATTTAATAGAAAAACCGCCATCCCCCCAATTGCCCCAAGCAGGGTCACGCTCCAACCGTCGACAGTCTGATGGGATAAATCCGGCGAAAGATAAGCTCCATGCTGATGCAGTTTGTCATCAATAAACCGTGCGAAGACAAACTTTCCCCGGTTTATGCTCCAATTCTGCTGCTGAATAGCGGCACGCAAGGGTTCATTGGCCTCAATGGTTTTGTCCAACACAGCCTCTAAGCTTTCCAGCTTTACATAATAATACTTTCCGTTGGAGGCAGCATCCGAAGTTTCCGTGGTCCGGAACGGCCGCACATACCGCCAGCCCTTCTCATATGTGGGGTAGCTGGTAAAGCCATATCCGATTTCATAGAATGCAGATCCTTTTGTCCCCTCCGGAATAGCGGTGATGGTGGTCCCCTTGGGAATGTCCAAGGCAGCAGCGGTCCCGCTCACCGGAATTTCCTCATAATACTGCAAGGCCACAGGCGATGCAATACGATGCGTCAGTGTAAAAGCAGGCTCTGCCAGAATGCCGGAAAAATAAGAGGCGTAAGCAGCCAGGTCCATTTGTTCCATGAGAATTCCTTGCTGATACGGACTGGCGTTGGCCGCAGGAGAGAAATTCTTGCGCAACTGATGATTGTGATACAGGGCGTACCCTGTCCGGTACACAAAAAGTCCAAGAAGGATCAGGCCAGACACAACACC
>JAQSYT010000197.1 GCA_029256065.1 Paenibacillaceae bacterium | reverse complement strand
ATCGTCTCCCTGACACCGGAATCTGGCCTGTTCAAGAAGTTGCAATCCTGCGAATGAGTGAGCATTTGAGAGCTATCCCCTAATTACGAGGGACGGAACCCAGCGGCGCTTACTGGTGTAAAACTAACGTTTCTGTTTTCTAACGGAACTAGGAGGTCCTTAGCGCAGGTATATAGCCCATTGAGGCATAGTCAACCCTGTTTAAGAGCTTCTGAGTTCCGCTAGCCGCCGAAAAAAGCCAATTTGCCGGGTTAAGAGGCGCCCAGTTCCGTTAGCGCTGAGGCGCAACCTGGTCCGCTTCCGAACCGGCAGCGCGGTCCTCAGAATCCAAGTACCACCTACCCGAAGCAAGAACCTGCTGCAGGAATCTGCAGCAAAAAAGCCCGCTTCCAGCCGTCTAGGCTAAAGGCAGGCTTTTTTTATTGGGAAAGCTTGTTGTCGTCTTCTTGGGCCAATTGGTCTTCTTCTTGGTCCTCTTCCTCATCCAGCACTTCCGGGGCGGCAGCCTTGCTGCTCAGGTAGGCTTCCGTATCCCGGTCCCGCTGGCGGCCTTTTTCCTTCAGACGCTCAATGGCGGGCATAATGAGCAGATCAACCTCCCGCTGAACGGTGTACACCAAATCATAGCGGGTTTGGGATTCCAGGAATCCGCCCACCTCCATCAGCGCATTGTACCGGTCCAGCTCCTCCCGGGTCAGGAGCCCCCGCACCTGCACACTGCAGTGTCTCATAGCCGGCCTTTTTTGATGACGAGGGGAATGCCTCCGATTTTGTACAGATAACGGATCTCCACAACCTTCTTCAGCACAGCTGCAATAAAGCCCTTCAGCTTCTTGGTTCCCACTACTCCGATGGCCTCTCCCTTGCCCAGAGACGCGATAATGCCGCGGTTGATGAACTTGAAGTCCTTCATCGGCGTATTGCGGATGGCAGCCACCAGATTATAGGCCGCAATCTCCCCTTGCTGGGTGGCAATTTGGGCGGTAGGCGGATAGGGCTTGCCTTCCTCGTTCAGCACGATGGAGCAATCACCCACTACATACACGTTATCGAAATCCTTGGTCCGCAAAGTGGAATCCACCACAATCCGGCCGCGCTTGGTATCGAAGCCCGCCTCCTCCACCATCCGGTTGCCGCGGATGCCGCCTGTCCAGACAACAGTCGAGGAACGGATCATTTCCCCATCAGCCAGAATAACCCCATCCACAGTCAATTCCTTGATGGCTGTAGCGATCTTGAAGGTTACGCCCTTCTTGGCGAGCACCTGCATGGCGTATTCCACCAGATCGGCATCGAAGCCGGGCAGTGCCGTCGGCGCAGCCTCCACATTATAAATTTTGACCAAAGCAGGGTCCACATCAAACTCGCGGCAAAGCTCCGGAATCCGGTCGGCCAGCTCGCCCACAAATTCAATTCCCGTAAACCCGGCCCCACCCACCACAAAGGTCAGGTAGTCCGTTCTGTGGGGTTCCTGCTTGAAACGGGCAAATTGGTACCCGATATGCTCCCGGATCAGCCGGACGCTGTTGATGCTGCGGATATTGTGGGCATACTCTTTAAGTCCCGGAATACCGAAGGTTTCCGGCTCACCGCCCAATCCGATGACCAAATAATCATAGGACAGCGTGCTGTCCTCCAGAATGATCTTTTTGTCGTAAGGCCGGATTTGAACTACCGTGGACTTGACGAAGTCAATTTTGAACTCGTCTATAAGCTTGGAGATTTCAATCCGGGCATTCTCCGGATTATCGGTGCCTGCCGCAGGCATGTGCAGATGCGTCGTAATAAAATGGTAGTCATGCTTATTCACAAGTGTGACGTCGGCTTCATTATAGTTCAATTCCTTCTGAAGCCCGATGGCGGTTACGATTCCGCCATATCCCGCGCCCAGAATCACTATCCTTGGTATTCGGCTCATTGGTATCCCTTCCATCTATAAAGGTTCTGAAGTGCGATGGTATTGTTTGTGAAAATTCTCACGTTATTGCACAATCGGAAGTTTTCTATCCCTTAGCTTTTGCAAACGTTCCGGAATTATCTCCGGCATGTTGTGGCATTGAAATCATATAATGATCCAATCAAATTATCAAGGCAAAAAGAAGCAGCTATTTCTAATGATTATTATCACAAATTAAACCTATAAAAATCAACAATTTCTAGTCTTTTTTTTAATGGGGATATTTTCGCATGAAAAAGGAGGGAATGAAATGGGGGCTTGAGTGAAAAATACGCCTGTCCGGGCGGGTTTTATCCGCTTGGAGGTTGAAGCTTGGGGTTTCTTTCTTCGGGCTGGAGCATTATAATAAAACATGGATTAGAATGGATACATTGTGAAATTTATTGCAAACTTCTAAAGGGGAGCTATAGGTATGGATGATTCCAACGTACAAAACATGACCGATTTGATCGTGATCGGAGGCGGTCCCGCGGGGATTTTTGCCGCATTCTATGCCGGTATGCGCCATGCCAGTGTTAAACTGATTGAAAGCATGCCCCAATTGGGCGGCCAGCTGGCTGCTTTGTACCCGGAGAAGTACATCTATGATGTAGCAGGGTTCCCGAAGGTGCGGGCCCAGGAGCTGGTGGATTCACTGGTCAGCCAGATGAAGCAATTCCCGGTCTCCGTCCAACTGGAGGAAAAGGTGCTGAACGTGGTGAAGAAGGATGACCGTCTGTTCGAGGTGACCACCGACAAACAGGTTCACACGGCCAAGGCAGTCATCATTACGGCAGGCGCCGGCGCCTTCGAGCCGAAGCGGCTGGATTTACCAGATGCCCGCCGTTACGAGAAGAAAAACCTTCATTATTTCATTTCGGATCTGTCCAACTTCAAAGGCAAGCGTGTGCTGGTCAGCGGCGGCGGGGACTCCGCAGTAGACTGGGCAATGATGCTGGAGCCGGTTGCCGAGCAGGTAACGCTGATCCACCGCAGAGACAAATTCCGTGCCCATGAGCACAGCGTGGAGCAGCTGATGAAGTCCAAGGTGCAGGTGGTAACTCCCAAGGAAATCACCGCTCTGCACGGGGAAGAATTTATTGAGGCTGTTACCATCAAGGATACCAAGTCCGGCGAGGAAACCCAGATGCCGGTGGATGCCGTTATTGTCAACTACGGCTTTAACTCCTCCCTGGGGCCTATCGCAGAATGGGGCATCCATATTGAATCAGGCTCCATTGTGGTGGATACCAAGATGCAATCCAACATCGAGGGCATCTTCGCCGCGGGGGACATCACCACCTATCCAGGCAAGCTGAAGCTGATTGCAGTCGGTCTGGGCGAGGCACCTACCGCCGTCAACAACGCCAAGGTTTATCTGGACCCGGATGCCCGTCTTTCTCCCGGCCACAGCAGCAGCATGAAGTTTCATTAAGCGTTCAGGATTCATCACACATATGCGCTTCTTCCAGGCAAGGAATGATGCCACGTGTACAAAACCGCCGGCTAAGAGACTGCGACGAAATAAGTACCGCTAATTTGTTGACAAAACTCCCAAAACCGTGGAGCTTTTGTCGACAAAAGCGGGTACTAATTCCCTCACAGCTCCTTATATCGGGAGCCGCACCCCCACCGTTAGCGAGTATCTGACGGGTAGGGTGCCGCTTTCCCGGAGCCGGCGGTTTTTCGTGTAGAAAGATTCAGATCGCGGAGATGCCAGAGCAGGCTGTCTATTCCATAGCCATCCGCAGCAGGGCCTCCGCCAGAATATCGGTACCTTTGGCAATATCGCCGTATTCGGTAAACTCATCCGGATTATGGCTGATGCCGTCCTTGCTGGGGACGAAAATCATCGCGATGGGCGCAAACCGCCCCACCATCATGGAATCATGAAAGGCGCCGCTGACCATTTTGTGGTAAGGAATGCCCTTCTTGATGCAGGCCTCCTCCAGCAGCGCCAGAATCGCCGGGTCGGAGTGGGTGGGCAGATCATCATTAATCTGCCGGATGTCCAGCTCCACCTGCCGGCGCTCCTCCACCTTTTGGAAGAACGTCTTAAGGCCCGCCACCAGCTTGCTTTTGGTCTCGTAATCGCTGTCCCGGATATCGATAGAGAAGTGAACCAGGCCGGAAATCACGTTGGAGGCATTGGGCACCACCTCCACCTTGCCTACGGTGCCCACCGTATCCGGGCTGGAGGAAGCCTTGGCCAGCCTCTCCAGCTCCAGGGCGATCTCGCAGCAGGCCAGGAAAGCGTCATGGCGCAGATGCATAGGCGTACTGCCCGCATGGGACTGCTTGCCCCGGACGGACACCTCGAAATTGGTGGGGGCCGAGATGGTTTTCACCAGCCCGATAGGCAGTCCCAGGGATTCCAGCACGGCGCCCTGTTCAATGTGCAGCTCAATGGCTCCATGAACCGCCCCCCTGGCAACGGGGATATCCTTGAAGCGGGCCAGGTCGTAGCCTAAGTCCGCCAGCACCTCCGCCAGGGTGCGGCCCTCCTCATCCTTCAGCCGCTCCGCATCCTCCAGGGTGAGAGCCCCCGCCAAGGCCCGGCTGCCCAGGCAATTCAGCCCGAAGCGGGTAGGCTCCTCCGAGGTATACACCACCACCTCAATAGTCCGTTTAGGGGTAATCCCGGCAGCACGGATCAGGCGCACCGCCTCCAGGCCTGCCACCACTCCCGCCATGCCGTCGTACATGCCGGCCTGCAGCACAGTGTCGATATGAGACCCGGTCCAGATCGGGGCAAGAGTCGGATCGCTGCCCGGCAGCGCGGCAAAAATATTGCCGATGGCATCCTCCCGGACGGTTAGGCCCAAGGCGGCCATCTCTTCCTTCATGTAATTCCGTCCGGCAATCTCCACCGGCGTAAACAGCACCCGGGTGGTTCCCCGGGACGGGTCGGAATTAAAGGTGTCCAGCTTCTCCAGAATCCGCTCTATATTGGCGGCCGAAGCCTGTTCCGTCAGCAGCTTCATCCATTCTCCTCCTCCCGGTTATCAGCAGACCACATTCTGGGGATCTGCCGCCAGCCATTTTTGCACATTGGTGAAGACAATCTGCGCGCGGGTATCCAAGGCCTCATGAGTGGCGAAGGCCACATGGGGAGCCAAAACAGTATTGGGTGCTTCCACCAGCGGGTGGGAGGATGGAATAGGCGGTTCCATCTCGAACACATCGATTCCGGCGCCGCCCAGCTTCCCTTCATGCAGCGCCTGAGCCAAGGCGGCATTGTCCACCACCGGCCCCCGGGCCGTATTGATCAGCACTGCGCTTGACTTCATCAGTCCAAGCCGCCGGGCATCAATGAGCTGGCGGGTCTCCCCGGTCAGCGGAACATGCAGGGAGACAATGTCCGACTCCTTTAGGAGCGTGTCGAGATCCGTATACTCGATGCCGCTCTCCGCCGCCTCCTGCTTTTGGCTCCGGCTGTAGGCCAGCACCCGGCAGCCAAAGGCCTTGGCGATCAGCGCTGTTTTCAGGCCGATGGCCCCTGTGCCGACAATACCGAAGGTTTTGCCGTACAGCTCATAACCCACCAGCCCGTTCTTGGTACCTTCCGTGCGGGTGGCCTTGTCGCAGGGGACAAGCCGCCGCAATACGGCAATCGCCAATCCGAAGGCAAGCTCCGCCACCGCATGGGTGGAATAGCCCGCTGCATTGCAAACCCGGATCTCCCGCTCCCGGCAAGCCGCCAGATCCACATGATCCACCCCGGTGAAGGCCACCGAAATCAGCTGGAGAGACGGACAGGCTTCAATCACTTTGCGGTTCAGCGGCAGATTGGAGATCAGCACCACCTGGGCGCCCTTCGCCCGTTCGATCAGTTCTTCAGCATCCTCTGTCCGGGTGGAGTAATAGGTGAAGGAGTGTCCGGAGGCCTCCAGGCCCTCCGCCAATTCCCTGACTCTAGATTCCGGTATCCCCAGCGGCTCCAACAGCACAACATGCATCGTTTATTTCTCCTTTTCCAGCACAAATTGGTTAGTTAAATCGCTTTAACGGCGGTGAGAGACGTTATTTGCCCCCATAACAGGAGGTTGAAAATCTAACGGAAGCAGGAGACGTTATTTGGCTCAAAACAGGCTTCCGTGAGGCCAAAACGTTCAAATAGCGTCTCTGGTCGCCGTTAGAACCTGCCCGCCCCATACCATGGCCCGCCCCGGCCAGCCTCTCAGATAAAAGCGGCATACCCGTGCATCCTCTACAGCTCAAAGCTTACATCCCGGTTGCAATCCTTGGAATAAATGTACGTGAACGGCCCTCTGCCCACCCCGTAGGAGGCTTGCGGCACATAGGGACCGAACCAAACGAAATCGCCCTTTTTGATGGGGGACCACTTGTCGTCCAACAAATAAACGCCCTCCCCCTCCAGCATGTACGCCCCATGCTCCTGCACATGGGTTTCCACGAAGGGATGGCAGCCTCCCGGGGCAAAGGACAGAATATGCATATTCATATCGAAGCCCAGCTCGACCGGAAGTAGATCCTTAATGAATACATTCTCCATACCGTCAAAAATCCGGAAAGGGATATCATTGGCATTGCCCCAGCATACATCAGCCGCTGTCCCCTCCAAGGGGATATACCGCTGTTTGTACAAAAGAAGCTGCGCCGCTTCCCCGGTATGGTTGCTGAAGCGGATACCTCCCGCTCCCGCAGGACTGAACACATATCCGCCTGCGGCCAGCTCCCGCTCTTCCCCTGCCACTGTGACACGGCAGCCTCCCTCTGCGCAGTACAGGAAGGACTCCACTCCGGCTTCATCTGCCAGTCCCCGGTCTGTGAAGGCCCCCGGTTCGGCTGCAATGATATATTGGACGAAGCTTGCCCCCATCTTGGGGGAAGCGACAATGCTCACCTTGCAGCCGGAAACTCCGGGAATGACATTATTCACCAGTCCTGTGGGGGGAATGACCGCGTATAACCCATGCTTAATCACAGCCCGCGTCGATAAAATATCATTTGGATATCCCATAACAGCCTCCATTATATCAGTATTATGCCCGCTGCCGCCTCTTCCCGCGGCAAATCCGGCAGACGACCGTCAATACGCCCGCTTATAGAGCCATTCCGCCAGCACCTCTGCGCCTGCCGCCAGATCTGCGGTGCTGCTGGATTCCAGCGGAGAATGGCTGATTCCCTTATGGCTGGGCACGAACAGCATGGTGGACGGGCAAATCCGGCTGATCACCTGCGTGTCATGCCCCGCGCCGCTGAACATATGCCGCCAGGGCAGCCGCTTGGCTTCACAAATGGCCGCCAGCTCTGCGTTCATGGCCGGGTTCATACGGACCGGAGCCATATTCATCCATTCCTCAACCTCGACGCACAGGTCGCGCGCTCCGGCAATGGACGCCATTGACTGCCGCAGCTCCAGGCAGAACGCAGCCAGCCGCTCCTCCACAGAATCCCGGACATCTACCGTGAAGCTCACCTGCCCGGGAATCACATTGGAGGAATTGGGCAGCACCTCCAGCTGGCCCACCGTGGATACAAAAGGCTCCGGCTCCGCCTGGGCCCGCTGCTCCACCCAATTGACCATGGCGCAAGCTCCGGCCAAAGCATCGTGGCGGTACTTCATAGGCGTGGTCCCGGCATGGTTGGCCGTTCCCTTCACCCGTACCGTGTACCTCCGTTGGCCCACAATCCCCTCCACGATGCCTATGGTTTTGTTCTCCTTCTCCAGCACAAATCCCTGCTCTATATGCAATTCAATAAATTCTGTTATGTCATTGCGCTCCGGCAGCGGATACCGGTTCTGTCCGAAGCCCGCTTGACGCATGGCCCCAGCCAGGGTCACCCCCTCCTTATCGGCCACCTCCGGTACAGCGCCGAGACTGTAGCGGCCGGCTATATTGCCGGAGCCCCAATAGGTAAGGGGAAACCGGCTTCCCTCCTCCTCGCAGAAGGAAACCACTTCAATGGTGCGCCGGGGGGAGCCGCAGGTTTCCCGCAAATACTGGAGGGCCAGCATACCGGCCAGAATGCCGTATGCTCCGTCAAATTTGCCGCCGCTGTTGACAGTGTCCACATGGGAGCCGGTAAGCAGCACCCCTGCGTCCCTGTCCGTGCCGGGCAGACGCCCGTACAGGTTGCCGCAATCATCATAATACGGTGCAAGCCCCAGTTGGCCCATCTTCGTTTCCAACGCCTGCTGGGCCAGCTGCCAGGCCGGGGTATACAACAGACGGGTCACGCCCCCTTCCGGCACTTGGCCGAATTGGGCCAGCCATTCAATAGCGTGGTGGATATCCGAATGGAGGCGCGAGCGGCTGCTCTCGGACATTTGCAGGCTTTGCTTATGAACATTCCCCATTCCGGGCCCCTCCCTTCGCCATGCTGCAGTGTCGTCTTCCTTATACGGAAACGCGGTGCGTTTTCCGGAGCTGGAGCCCCTGCGGAGCCCCGCAGAATTCCAGCTTTTGGTCATATATGACTTTCCCTCTTAACATAGTCTGCAATACCCTGCATTCCATCGTCCGGCCCGTATACGGATTTTGCTTGTGGCGGTCAAACAGCTGCTTCTTCTCCAACAAATAAGGAGCGAACTCCACCAGCGCCAGATCCGCATCCATGCCAAGGGCGATTTCGCCCTTTCGGGAATAGAGTCCGAACCTCTCTGCAGGATTGGTAGCCAAGGCACGGCAGAGAAGAGGCAGCGGCAGGCCGCGCCGGACATGTCCTTCCCCCAACAGCAGCTCCAGGGAGCTTTGGGCGCCGGAGATGCCGCCCCAGATTTCAAACCAGCTGGAGGCTTCCTTCATCTCCGGAGGGCAAGGGGAATGGTCGGAGGTAATCATATCGATCTCCTCCCGGGCAAGCGCCTGCCACAGCCCCTCCTGCTCCTTCCCGGAGCGTAAGGGCGGGGCGCACTTGGCCAAGGGGCCGATGCTTGTCATATCGTCCTCGGTCAGCACCAGATAGTGGGGGCAGGTCTCCAGCGTCACATCCTGCCCGGAGAGCCGGGCGAGACGGATTTCCTCCACCGCCTCCGGGGTGCTGATGTGCACAAAGTGAAGGGCGCAGCCTGTCTGCCTGGCGTAGAACAACGCCCGCTTCACCGCTTCCACCTCCGCATACACCGGCCGGGACCGGGCATAATCCAGGGCGGATACCCGTCCACTCCGGATCATATGTGCCGTCATGGCCGAAACAATCTGCTCGCTCTCCGCATGGAGCGCCAGAATCTTGCCCAGCCGGGCGATCTCCGCCATCCCCGCGTACAGCGTGGCGTCATCCACCTCCCGGAAGGCCCCCTCCTGTTTGCCGCCGGCAGCGGACAGGAAGGCCTTATAGCCCACCACCCCCTGCTCGGCCAGAGGCTCCAGCTGCTCCAGATTGCCGGGAACCAACCCGCCCCAAAAGCCATAGTCCACCCGGGAGCGGTCCTTGGCCAAACCCTCCTTCAAGGCCAACGCCTCGGTGGTTGTTGTAGGGGGCAGTCCGTTCAGGGGCATATCGAAGCAGGTGGTGCAGCCTCCTGCAGCCAATGCGGCGGTGCCGGTGGGAATCCCCTCCCATTCGGCCAGCCCCGGCTCGTTCAAGTGGACATGAATATCAATCATGCCGGGAACCACCACCGCTCCCTCTGCCTGGATGATGTGCTCCGCCGGACTATCCAGCGTTTCGGCCAAGGCGGCAATGATGCCGTTTTGAATGCCGATATCCAGCCTCCGTACCTCATTGCGCAGCACCACTTGCCCGCCTCTGATCACCATATCGAATGAATGTGGCATGCCCGATTCCCCCATAGGATTGAATCGGCCCCGGAAGCTTCTGCTCCGGGACCGGCTTTGGATTCATACAACGGTCTACTTCAGCTCCGCTTTGATCAGCTCCGGAGCCACTTCCTTCAACAAGCCCAGATGGTGGTAGCCCTTCGGATCCTGG
>JAQSYT010000196.1 GCA_029256065.1 Paenibacillaceae bacterium | reverse complement strand
ACGGAAGCCAGAGCCGCTATTTGCAGCAAATTTGCGCCATGGCGGTCATTTTTCCTGAAATAAGGGCTGTGGCTTCCGTTGCGAGGCTTTCAAAACGTGATTCAGTCTATGCCTGGGACTTTCATTGTACAGAGGGGAGGAAGCTGAGAATGAACCGATCCACAAAAATCAGCCTGGCCCGGCGTTTGGGCAAGCTGCTCCGGTTTATCCAGTATTGGTCGGTCCAGCCTGAAAACGAGAATATCCATTCCACCGTTTGTGTGGAGACGGGCAGCAGGATCACTCCTTCGGTGTCCATCGGACGATACAGCTATGTGGGTCATAACACCATGATTCAATCCGGCTCCATCGGAGCCTTTTGCTCAATCAGCTGGAACGTAACCATCGGGGCGGATGAGCATCCGGTGAGCGGCACCGCCCACCATCCCTTCTGGTATTCTCCGGCCCACCACGACTTGAAGTCGCCGGTGTGGCGGTGGGGTCAGACCAAGGCGCCGCCGGTCATCGGCAATGACGTATGGATCGGAGCGGGAGCAACCATTCTCCGGGGAGCCATTATTGAGGACGGGGCCGTTATTGCCGCAGGCAGTGTGGTTGGCAGCCACGTGCCGGCATACTCGGTATTCGGCGGCATTCCCGGCAAGCTGTTGAAGTACACGGTGGAGGATGATGATCTGCGCCAGGCTTTGCGCGACATCCGCTGGTGGGAATGGGATGAGGATAAGCTGCAGCAGGCGGCAGCAAGCTTCGGCAATGTGGAGGAATTCGTCAGGCTTTACGGCGCGGCTCCCCGGCAGGCGGAGGAGCGGCTAAGTTCATAATGGGGTGAAGTCATGAGCACGATGGTGAACTGGAAGATGCAGGCGGCCCTCCGGCTGGACGGCTATATGAGCTACTGGAAAACGCAGAAGCAGAAGATGCAAACGGGCATTCACGAGACGGTATACGTGATGCCGCATACCCGGATCAATCCCGGCGTCTCCGTTGGCCGGTATACCTACATCCGCGAGGGTGTGGAGATCGACTCCGGCCGCATCGGCGCCTTCTGCTCCATTGCCCCGGGAGTAAGAATCGGCGGTGATGAGCATCCGGTGGATGCGGTGTCCACCCATCCCTTCTGGTATTCGCCGGGCGGCTTCACGCTGCCGGTAGAGGACAGGGAAGCGGGTTGGACGCAGCCCAAGCCGGAGCCTGTTATCGGCAACGATGTGTGGATCGGAGCCGGCGTCCAGATTCTGAGGGGAGCCGTCATTGAGGACGGCGCCATTATCGGAGCGGGGGCAGTGGTCACCGGCCACATACCGGCTTATACCATCGCAGTGGGCATTCCGGCCAAAGCGGTAAAGAGCCGCTTCGACCCGGATATCTGCCAGCGGCTCAAGCGTACCCGCTGGTGGGCGTGGGAAGAAAACAGGCTGAAGGAAGCCCGCCGGCTGTTCGGAAATGTGGAGGAGTTCCTCCGGTACGCGGAGGGAAAAGGGAACACCGCGGAGGATAGCACTCTGGAAGATATCCGGCTAGAGTTAGCTCGACTGGATTAAATATACATTTTGTTAAAGGAGCAGTGAAAGCATGGACATACTGGCAACGGGAATGGGCTGGATCAATCACACACCAGGCGGATTAAACCGGTATTTTGCCGACTATCTGGAAGCCATGGCCGGAAGCGGCCATGAAGTAAGGGGGCTGGTTACGGCCCATGGCGAGGAAATCGCTGCTCCCTCCTATATCCGCGATGTGCTGGACAGGCCGGAACGGTTATCCACCCTGGCCAGGACCAGAGCCTTCCGTACCAGAGTCAAGGCGGAGCTGCTGCGGCATCAGCCGGATGTGTTTAACCCCCACTTTGGACTGTACAGCTCGCTGGTAACCCGGGATATGGTGCCTGCGCATATCCCCATTGTGACCCATTTCCACGGGCCTTGGGCGCAGGAATCCCTGGTGGAGGATGCGGGGCTGGATTGGGGGCAAAAGGTGCGCTACCAGCTGAAAAGAAATGTGGAGCTGCTGTCCTACCGGCGCGCGGATCATTTTATCGTATTAAGCCGCTACTTCCGGGATATTCTCACCCGGGATTACGGCATATCCGGAGACGCTGTCCATATTGTGCCGGGGGCACCGGATATTGAACGGTTCCAACCGGCGGAGAACCGGGAGGAGCTGAGGCGGGAGCTGGGGCTCCAGCCTGGTGCCAAGGTGCTGTTCTGCGCCCGGCGTTTGGTGAACCGGATGGGTATCGAGAATCTGATCCGGGCAATGTCCGCTGTGGTGCATGCGGAGCCGGAAGCAGTGCTGTTTATCGCCGGTGACGGGACGCTGAGAAGCCATTTGCAGAATCTGATTGAGGAGCTGGGACTGGGTGCCAGTGTGCAGCTGCTGGGCCGTGTGTCCAATGAGGATCTGGTCCGCTGGTACCAGGCGGCTGATCTCAGCATTGTGCCAACGGTGACCCTTGAGGGCTTCGGCTTGGTTACGGTGGAATCCCTGGCTTGCGGGACCCCGGTTTTGGGCACGCCTTACGGGGGAACCAAGGAAATTCTGGAGCGGCTCACCCCCGAGCTTCTGTTCGAGGACCACAAGCCCGCCTCCATTACCGCCAGAATTATTTCGGCTCTGAACGGCTCCAGCTTTGTTCCCGGCCGCAGGGCTTGCCGGGAGTTTGTGCTGGCTAACTATACATGGGAAAAAGCAGCGTCGGCGATTACCGGTATTTTCGAGCAGGCTGTCCAGGAGCGGGAGGAGGGAAGCGTTTATGAAAGCAGCATTCTATAACCATACCAGTGATATCAGCGGCGCTGAAATCAGCCTTCTTCTCACCGCAAGCCATCTGACGAATACCGATCCGGTGATTTTTGCCCCCGAGGGGGAGCTGCTGGAGCGGGCCAGGGAGGAGGGCCTTGCTGTTCAACCGGTAGAGAGCTACCGGGCGCGGATGAGTAAGAATCCTTTGAAGCTGGCAGCCGGCGTACTGGGCATGCTGAAATCCGGCCTCCGCTTCTCCCGGGCTGTGCAGAAGAAGCAGGTGGATCTCATCCATGCCAACTCTCTGCGGGCGGGCATGATGGCCTCGCTGTTCACCTGGCATCACGGGCTGCCGGTAGTCTGGCATGTGAGGGATATGCCGCCGGGCGGGCTCATGGGCAAGGCAGTAAATCTGCTGGCCTGGATGTCAGGCAGCACCGTTATCGGCATCTCGGAGCCGGTTACACAGGGCTTCGCCCGAAGGGCTCTGGCCGGAAGGCTGCATCTGATTCACAACGGGGTGGAGCTGAAGGAGATGAGTGAGCGGGAAAAGCGGCATCACCGCCAAAGCATCCGCGACGAGCTCTCCACACCACAGAAGGCCAAGGTGACAGCTATTATGGGCCAGATCACACCCTGGAAGCGTCAGGAGGATGCCATTGAGGCAGTGTCCCGGCTTTGGGAGAACGGGCATGATGTGTATTTGTGGATTGTGGGGGAGGCCAAGTTCCGCCAGGAGAACATCGAATACGAAATCGCCCTGCGGAACAGGGCGGAGGAGCTGGGAATCGCCCATAGAGTGCGGTTCACCGGATTCCGCAAGGATGTGATGGAGATCTGCGCAGCAGCGGATCTTCTTTTTTTATGCTCGGATAACGAACCCTTCGGCAGGGTAATTATTGAAGCCATGTCCCAGGGGACACCGGTTGTGGGTACCCGGGCTGGGGGTGTTCCGGAGATTATCGAGCACGGGGAAAGCGGGTTTTTGTATGAGGTTGGTCACGTGGAGCAGCTGGTGCACCTGGCAGGGCGGCTTCTGACGGACGACCTTCAGCGGGTACGGATGGGACGCAACGCCGCCGAACGGGTGAAGGCGCTCTTCACCATCCAGCGGACTGCGCAGCGGGTGGAGGAGGTTTACGCCTCTATGCCGTTTGCCCGGCGGCAGGCGCAGCAGGGAATCCCTTCCGCCCCTGCTGCCAAGAAGGGCCAGAAGGTGGCCATTGTCCATGACTACCTGAATCAGATGGGCGGAGCTGAGCGGGTGGTCGGCGTGCTGCACCGGATGTATCCCGACGCCCCGATCTTCACCACCATCGTGGACAGAGACAAGCTGCTTCCCGAGCTTCGGAACGCGGACATCCGCACCACCTGGATGCAGCGCATCCCTGGAGTCAATAAACGGTTCAAGCTGTTCTTCTGGCTGTATCCCTTTGCCGTATCCTCCATGAATTTGAAGGGCTACGATGTCGTGATCAGCTCCAGCAGCGCTTATGGCAAGGGCGCACCTGTAGATGAAGGGGCGGTGCATATCTGCTACTGCCATACCCCCATGCGGTTTGCCTGGGACTTCAACAGCTATATGGAAGCCGTTAAGGTTCCCTCACTGGTGCGGACAGCAGCCCGGATGCTGGTGATGCCCCTGCGGCTGTGGGACAAAGCCACCTCCCGCAAGGTCACGCAGATTATTGCCAACTCCACGGTAGTCAAGGGGCGGATCGAGGAGCATTACGGCAAGGACGCGCTGGTTATCTTCCCGCCGGTAAACGTCAACCGTTTCCAGGTGGAGCCGGAGTCGGAGGATTATTTCCTCATCGTCTCCCGGCTGGTGTCCTACAAGCGCATTGATCTGGCAGTGGAGGCCTGCTCCTATACAGGTCAAAAGCTGGTGGTTATCGGTGACGGTCCCGACCGTGCCAGACTGGAGGCCATCGCGGGTCCCAGCGTTACCTTCCTGGGACGGCTCCCTGACGAAGAGGTAGAGCGCTATATGAAACGGTGCCAAGCACTGCTCTTCCCCGGCTTCGAGGACTTCGGCATTACGCCCTTGGAGGCCAATGCCTGCGGCAAGCCGGTTATTGCCTTCCGCAAGGGCGGAGCGCTGGACACCGTGGTGCCGGGCCTGAACGGCCTATTCTTCGATGACCAAACCATTGAGTCTCTGGCAGAGGTTCTCCGCTCCTTCGATACGGACCAATTCGATCCCGCACAGATCCGCCAGCACGCGGAGGCCTTTGAGGAGACCCGCTTTATCCAGGAGCTGGAGCGGGTGGTTCAGGATGCAACCGGCAAGCGGGTAGTACCGGTCCAATTCGGCACCGCCGAGTCCAACGCATAGCGAGCCCGTCTATTTTTGTTAACCAATGATGCTCCACATACAGCCACTAATTTAAGAGGGGGAAACCACAATGAAGCTGGTCCTGTTATCCGGCGGCTCAGGCAAACGCCTGTGGCCTTTATCCAACGACGCAAGATCCAAGCAATTTTTGAAGGTGCTGCAAAACGATGAGGGCGGCATGGAGTCCATGGTCCAGCGGGTATGGCGGCAAATGGGCCGTGCGGGGCTCGCCCGCCACGCCTCCATTGCTACGGGCAGGGGCCAGGTAGACATGATCCAGAGCCAAATCGGCCCGGAGGTATCCGTCATCGTGGAGCCCCAGCGGCGGGATACCTTCCCGGCGATTGCGCTGGCAGCAGTGTACCTCTATTCGATCCAGGGTGTCGCCCTGAACGAAGTGGTGGCTATCCTTCCGGTGGACCCTTATGTGGAGGACAGCTTCTTCGACAAAATCAAGGAGCTGGAGGGGGCTGTTGCCGCTACCGGTGCCGATCTGGCCCTGATGGGTGTGCAGCCGACCTACCCTTCTGAAAAGTACGGCTATGTGGTGCCCGAGCCCGATAGCGGTGATGGCTCTGATGTGATGATGGTCAGCAGGTTTGCCGAAAAGCCCAGCCGGGAGAAGGCCGAGGCGCTGATTGCCGAAAGGGCGCTGTGGAACTGCGGCGTGTTCGCCTTCAAGCTCAATTATATGATCAACCTGCTGATGGAGCTGGGGCTCCCTATCCACTACGAGGAAATGCTGCGCCAGTACCACCGGCTGCCCAAGATCAGCTTCGACTACGCTGTGGTGGAAAAGGCGGAGCATATTGTTGTCCTTCCTTATGCGGGAGAGTGGAAGGATCTGGGTACCTGGAATACGCTGACAGAGGAGATCAAGGCTCCGCTCATCGGCAACGGCACTATCTGCGGCGATTCAAAGAATGTGCATATGATTAACGAGCTGGATATTCCCATCGCGGTGCTGGGCGTATCGAACATTATCGTCTCTGCCAGTCCTGACGGTATTCTGGTGGCGGACAAAAACGCCAGCCCTAAGGTGAAGGATCTCATCGGGCATCTGGAGCAGCGCCCCATGTACGAGGAGCGGCGGTGGGGCTCCTACCGGGTGCTGGATTTCAAGAAATTCCCAGAGGGTCAGGAGGTGCTGACCAAACGCATCTGCATCTCCGCCGGCAAAAACCTCAGCTACCAGATGCATGCCAAGCGCAGCGAGGTGTGGACGGTCATCGCAGGCAGCGGCCAGTTTGTGCTGGAGGACCGGATCAGCACCCTGCAGGCGGGCGATGTGGTGAAAATTCCGGTGCATGCCAAACACAGCATCCGCGCCTTTACGGACCTGGAGATCATCGAGGTGCAAACCGGAAGTGAGCTGGTAGAGGACGATATCGAACGGCTGACGATGTCCTGGGAAGAGATAGTGGGCTTATGCAGATAAATCATTCTTACACCAATCCGTCCGTCCGTTCCATGTCCCCGGAAGAGAATGACCGGAAATATCCGTTAAAATGGGCGATCTGCTACCGCGGCAAACCCTATATTTCCCTTTATGGCAAAAAGAAGGCCCATGATCTGCTGTATAAGCTCAACCAGACTATGCTGGGATTAACGGTTATTCCTTTGGAGCCGGGGGAAAACAGCCGGGGAAAGACCCTCGGCGGCGTTATCAAGCAGGGCAGGCAGGTGCTGCAGCGTTATGGAAGAGTCGAACAGGAAGGCTGATTGCTTGTGGCAAATCACAGATATCGTAACCCGGAGTACCCTCGAGGGTATTCCGGGTTATTTTTAGTTGATTGATACCGCCCACGTCACACCGTTAAATTGGAAAACAGCCGAATTTATGCTTCTAAGCGCTTCTGAGTTCCGCTAACGGGTGGGGGAGGAGCGGTTCTAGCTTCTCAACGCATAATCGCCAAAAAGAGCGGAAGCTCAGCTCCCGCTCTCTGATCCGTTCTACGCCAGCTTACAGCCAACAGTCCAAGCTCTAGTTTGTCTAAACCAGCTCCTAACTCTCTGCCTCCACTCCAATCCGCCTACAGCAGCTTACAGCCAACAGTCCACGCTCTAATCCGCCCTACAGCAGCGCACAGCCAACAGCACCTCCACTCCACCCTACAGCAGCAGCCTCAAGCCACGGCTTTGCCCTGCTGTATAGCCCTTGCGGCTCTACGACAAATCCGCAAACTTAACGCATACCGGCTTGGGCAGCACCAGGCTGCGGCCGTTGGCGGTGAGCCTGCCGGTTTCTGCGTCCCGCTCGAATACGACAATATTGTTGCCGTCCCGGTTCGCCGCCAGCAGCAGCCGGTCATCCAGGGACAATGCGAAGTTGCGGGGATGCCCGCCCTGGGTGAGGATATGCTCCACCGCGGTCAGCGTTCCGTCCGTCAGGCTCACCGCAAACACAGCGATACTGTCGTGGCCCCGGTTGGAGCCGTACACGAAGCGCCCGTCCCGGGAGATATGGATGTCCGCAGTGGCGCTCTCCCCGGTGAAGTCCTCCGGCAGAGTGCTGATGGTCTGTACCGGGATGAGGGAGCCGCTTGTCCGGTTGTAGCGGAACACCGTAATCGTGGAGTTGAGCTCATTAATGGAGTACCCCACCGCCAGCTCCGGATGGAAGGCGAAGTGCCGGGGGCCTGCACCCGGCGGCAGATCCACAGAGGCCGTTTCTGTCAGGGACGGTGCTTCAGGATCAATCCGGTAGCTGACAATCTTGTCCATACCCAGATCACACACCACTGCAAACTGGTTGTCCGGGTCCACAAAAACAGAATGGGCCCGGGCCTGTGTTTGCGCCGGAAGGATACTGGCCCCGGTATGGGTGATTACCTGCGCCGAGGGTCCGATCCTCCCGTCTGCCAGCACTGGATTTACCCCTACAAGACCTCCATGATAGCTTGCCGTAAGCAGACAGCGCCGGCTCTTATCCAACTGAATGTGGCAGATAGGGGAATCCACTGTCCGCTCCCGGTTCAGTTCCGTCAGCTTCCCGTGCTCCGCATCAATGGAAAAAGCGGCGGCCACTCCGCTGCGGCCTCCGGTTTGCCCCTCCGACAGCACATAGAGAATCCGCTTCTGCGGGTCAACGTCCAGGAAAGTAGGATTCTTCAACCCCTGAATCCGGTCGGTCACCAACATCTCCCCATGCTCCGGGTGGAACAGGCATACGTATACGCCGTCTTCCTCTGCCTCCGCATAAGAGCCGATAAAAGCGAAAATTCGTTTATTCGAGCTGTTCTCCAAAAGATTCACCCCGCATATAATATTTCGAAACAATTATACAATCCCCGACAAGAATGGACAAAAAGATTTGACATGATACGAAATGTTTCGTATTATGAAGAAAATGTTGATCCGTAACGTATCATATCATATTTTGTATCATGATTGCCACATAATTGGGAGAAGGGGAGATCCTCCTATGCATACAGAGGTGTATTGCATTTGCTGCAAGCAGAGAGTGCCTGCCGAGTTGGCCAAGCTGACCTTCAAAACGGGATTTTACCGCAACATTCCTTTGGGAATTTGCCAATCATGCGGTAAAATAGATTACAACGCATTTACTCATGCGATGGTATGCATGCCAGCCCGGGCTTATTGAAGGATTGCCCTTCCCGGGTCTATGCCCATCGGCAGGTTTTCACGGGAAGGAGGCGCACTATGCTGGAATGGATGATTCCGGGAGCGGTTGCCGCTCTGGCGGGATATGGATTATTAATTGTTCCCACCCAATGGCTGAAGCTGGAACGGATCCGCTATTCTCTGGGCTTGAACAAGAAGGTTCTGCAGATCAGCGACCTCCATGTGGAGAAGCTGCGGATCAGCCCCCGCAGGCTGGAACGGACAATCCGTGAGGAGGCGCCGGACTGGATTGCCCTGACTGGAGATTTTACCCGCAAAACATGGTATCTCCCACGGCTGGAGCCTTATCTTAAGGTAGTATCCGCATCAGGCGTGCCTGTTTATGCCGTTTTGGGCAACCATGACTACAAGATGAAAAGCGGGATGAACCGGCTTTTGGAGCTGCTCAGCCGCTATGGCATTACCCTCCTGCGCAATGAAGCCCTCCGTCTGTCCGATTGCACCCTGGTGGGCATCGACAATTTCGGCACCGGCCACAGCAAAGTGGGCAAGGCCTTCCGCCAGACAAAACCCTCCGACACCATTATCGTCCTCACCCACGATCCCAACGTGGTTCCGCATATCGGAAAACGGTATGATTACCTCATGTCGGGACACCTGCACGGCAAACAATTGAACATCCCCTTCTTTTTCCGCTTCAAACCTAAGGGCGAGCTTCCGGCGATGGGCATCTACAAAGGACTCCACCGTTCCCCTGAAGGCGCTTATTACATATCCAAAGGAATCGGCCAGGCCGGGGTCAATGCCCGGTTTATGGTCCGCAGCGAGGTTACCGTCCATGAACTGTAGAACCGCCTCCGGCAAGCAGGGGGCAGCCAGGTGAAAATCGGCAGAATGCTGGGCATGCTGGTTTATTTGCTTAACCGGGATACGGTAAGCGCCCGGGAGCTGGCGGAGCGCTTCGAGGTTTCCGTCCGCACCGTCCAGCGGGATATGGAGGCCCTTGGCATGGCCGGGATTCCCGTGGCCTCCACCTTGGGCGCAGCCGGCGGCTACAGCATCATGGACACCTACAAGCTCAGCCGGCAGCTATTCAGCACGGAGGAGTACGTGCAGCTGATCACCGCCCTGCGGGGGCTGAGCTCCGCTTTTGAAAGCAGGGAAGCAGGGGCTGCTTTGGAAAAAATGCTCTCTAT
>JAQSYT010000195.1 GCA_029256065.1 Paenibacillaceae bacterium | reverse complement strand
GCCGCAGGACCAGAATTTCGTGCCGGTCCATTTGCCTCATGATTGGGCCATTGTTGCCCCCATTAACAGGAATATGAAGCAGGGGGAGGCGCAGGGCTTTCGGGATAGATGGGGGATTGGCTGGTACAAGAAGATGCTGGTGATTCCGGCGGTTACCCAAGGGCGTGTGTACCAGCTGCAATTTGACGGAGTCTATGAAAATAGCACGGTTTGGGTGAACGGTGTGGAGGTGGGCGGCCATAAATACGGCTATTCCCGGTTTACGCTGGATATTACGGGTGTGCTTCATGAAGGGGAAAATCTGATCCTGGTCAAGGTGGACAACACCTCGTTCCCGGCGGACCGCTGGTATTCCGGCGCAGGCATCTACCGGACGGTGAAGCTGTTGGAGTTGAACCAGAGCCATTTGAAACCGGAAGAGATTCAGGTGAAATACACAGTACAGGGTAACCATGCTGCCGTGACCATTGCAACCGGTGTTTCTTCCTTGGTGAAGGCTGTAATTTCCAACGGGGGAACCAGCATTACAGGGGAATCGGACAACGGCCTGATCCGGGTGGAGCTGCCGGACGTGAAGCTGTGGAGCCCTGAACAGCCTCATTTGTACCAGGTGGAGCTTTCGTTGTATGAGGGGAATGAAATCGTGGACACGTATGCCTTGAAGATAGGTGTGCGGGAAATTGAGATGATACCGGACAAAGGAATGTTCATTAACGGTAAGCCGGCGAAGATCAAGGGCTTGTGCGTCCACCAGGATGCAGGCTGCTTGGGCATTGCCGTCACAGCCGAAATCTGGAGAGACCGGCTGGTGAAATTCAAGGCGATGGGCTGTAATGCCATCCGCACCTCCCATCATATTTTTGCTCCGGAAATTCTGGATATCTGTGATGAAATCGGACTGTTGGTGTACGAGGAGCCCTTCGACAAGTGGGTGGGCGGGCTTTATAGAAGATACTTCGAAACAGAATGGCAATATGATGTGGAGTGTATGGTGAAAAGGGACCGGAACCGCGCATGTATCTTCATGTGGGGTGTGGGCAATGAGGTGGAGAACCAGGGGCAGGAATCCATGCTGAAGATTCTGCGGATGCTTAAAAGTCACCTGTTAACCCTGGACGATACCCGGCCGGTGTCGTATGCCATGAATCCCCATTTTAAATATGAGAGCAATGTGGACCTGTCCAAGGTGAAGGACATCCAGCAGTTTGTGGATGAGGTCAGCGACACGGAAATTTACAATTTGGAGCACCGGATCGAGCGCATCAAGCGGATTGGCGAAATTGTGGATGTAATTAGCTGCAACTACCAGGAGCAATGGTATCCTGCGATTCATGAGGCCATTCCCGGCAAGCTGATTCTGGGGACGGAAACCTACCAGTATTTCAGAGGGCATCCCGATCAAATGCAGAACTTCAGCGAGGATGTTCCCTGGATGGACGTGGAGAAGCATGATTACGTTATCGGGGGAATGCTGTGGACCGGCATCGATTACCTGGGGGAATCCATGGGTTATCCAGCCAAGGGCTGGGCGGGGTCCCTGTTCTGGACCAACAGTGAGCGCAAGCCGCTGTCTTATCTGTACGAAAGCTACTGGACGGAAAAGCCGATGGTGTATATGGCGGTGCTGGATTATTCCCTGGCCGATGAAGGCGTGAAGGAGCATTGGGATGCGCCGCGGTATGCCAGCCACTGGAACTTCCCGCAGTTCAACAAAACGGTCATTCCTTATATGATCGCCACCAACTGTGAAGAGGCCACTATTGAGCTGAACGGTAAGCTGACTCATATCAAGAAGCCGGCTGAGTTCCCCAACCGGATGATCACAGGTTATCTTCCTTATCTGCCGGGAACCGTTGTGGTGAAGGGCTGGATTGGCGGGCAGGAGGTATGCTGCTATACGCTGAAAACTGCAGCCCCGGCGGTGAAGCTGGAGTTTGATGCGGAGGAAATCAGTGTGAATCGTGCGGATGTGGTCCACAAGCTGTTCACTGTCCGGGCCAAGGATGCGGAGGGGATTGCCGTATTCCGCGAAAGCGCCAAGGTCACCTTCCAGGTGAGCGGACCGGCGGAGATTGCCGGAGTGGACAACGGTGATCTCTGCTCCAGTGAGCCGTATGACCGGAGCTGGATGCATCTGTACCACGGCCAGGTGAGCACGGTGCTCCGGTTTACGGGAGAAGCGGGGCGAGTTGTGCTGACGGCGGCAGCGGAAGGTTTATACGCTGATCAGTTGATCATTCATGTGAAGTAAGGCAAGTAAAAAGAGGCCTCGCGCGGGCCTCCTCACATTGTCGGGGAACCCGGGTCAGTTCTATGACCTCGGGTTTCTTTTTACACGTAGAGAATTTATAAATTTCGTCCATGCCGAAAACTAAATTCTTGGAGGGTATAATAAGCCTCCACTAAAGACGAACTCGCTTCTCGGAAGGGCTTGGATAGAAGTTTATTTTACATCAGTCTGAAATAATGAACTCTGCCTTTTCTTTTGTGCTCCGGTAATCTGCTTGAACGGGGCATATGAACCTGTTTTGCAGAAAATGAACCGGATATGCGGATTTGTTTTGAAACCGCGTGAAAACAAACAAAAGAATATCATTGTTTCCCCTTTGTCTCCCATTGTATGGTGAGTTTGATCATCGGCCGATGAACACAAAACATATGATGGAGGGAAGAAGGGATGGGCATGAACAAAAGCGGTAAAGCAATATCTGCATGGCTGGTTGTTCTCCTGCTGGCTTCGTTTCTGCCGGCGGGAATGGCGCATGCCGGAAAATATGTTCCTGATCTGGCGGAGAGCGGGAATGTTGTCCATGTGTCGGATTATTATCCATCCGTGGTGATTGACGACTTCAATCTGGAGGACAGTGTGAATCAGCCGGGCAAGTGGAGCAAAGGAACAGGGACTGGGGCGGTTCGTTATGTAAGCGCATTCAACAACTCACCCAAGGCTCCTTATGAAGGCGGCAAGGTTCTGGAGGTCGTTTCAGGCGCAGTAAAGGCTTATGAGTGGCGTACTGCCTATAAGGAATTCCTCGTCCCCCTGGATTTATCCGCTGTGAACTACCTGACCTTTGCAGTGAACTGCTATGGCTGGAAAAATGAAGATTACATGATCCGGACAACCTTGTACAGCGGAACGGCCGAACCCTTGATCAGCTATGTAAAAATCGGTCCCAACAAGTGGAACAAGGTAGGGGTATCCTTGTCCGGATGGGAGCATAAAAACGCCATTACCAAAATGGAAATTGCCTTTATGCTCAATTACGATCTGGAGGGAATGAGCCCCGGCGAACCCGGCTATCAATCGTGGGGCGGCAATTACCAGCTGGACTATATAAGCGGCTCCAATACCTTGGATATGGAGTTCAACCAGCCCGGCGATTCTGAAGGCTTCACCGCTGTGGACGCCCAGCTGCAGGCTGCGGACGGGGCGCTTCGCATGACGGTCAGCGGTCCGGCGCCGGTGCTGGAGTTCCCGGTGCTGAGGAAGGATGCGGACGTATACAACACTCTCGTTGCGGTGATGAAAAATTTATCCGCTTACAGCAAACTGCGGATTTGGTGGACGACGGAGGCCGATCCGCAATGGACTCCGGGCAAGTCGGAGCTGCTCGATCTGGCTTCGGGCGGCAACCCGGATTATTATGTGGACAAGGCCTTTAATTTCTCCGGCAACCCCGAATGGCAGGGGCAAATCCGCCGGATCAGGCTGGAGTTTTTGGAGGGGAACGCCGCTGCCGGAGAGATTTATTTTGACAAATTTTTCTTCAAGCAATTGGCACCTGTGTTGGTCTATCCGGGGGCGGTGGGTGACCCGCTGATTCAGCCCGACGGGGAGCACATCCAGGTCGAAGGAAGCATCAAGCCTGCCGCATTAAGCGGCTTTGCCGGCGGGCGCATTGCCCTGTTCGAGCTGCAGCCCTACGAGCAGGAGGAGGCTCTGGAGGGTCGCACTCCCGCAGCGGTATTGGAGCAAGTGCAGCCTTCCTTCTCTTTCCGGCTACCCCTTCGGGATAATGGACACTCCCGGCTGTTCTCCAAGTTTGCGGTAGCGGTTATCGGGCCCGAGGGCGGCTATACCCTATTGGACAGCGCGAAGTATTTGACCAATCCGGAGCAGGTTGCCGCCAATACCTATCCCTTTCCGGAACGGGCCAGCAAAAAAGGGCTTCAGGTGCAGATGTACGCCGATGCGGAGGAATTGGGCATCAGCCACGCCGCTCTCAATGTGTATTATAATTCCGCCTTGTATATCAACGGAACGGTCAACCCGGCCAATACCTACTCATACAGCTATGAGGGAGAAACCTTTTATTTCCGCCGGGACTGGATCGCCAATCTGGACAACGCCATCAAAAGCCTGTCGGACAACAGGATTACGGTTACGCTGATTTTATTGCTGCAACGGAATTTGAATCCGGACACCCCCAACCAGTATCTGTTGCATCCAGATGCCGACACAAGCGCAAATATTTTCGCCTTTAATACCACAGACGCCCAGGGGATGAAATATTACTCCGCTGTTACCGGTTTTCTGGCGGAGCGGTATACAAGGGCAGATGAGAAATACGGCCGGGCGGTCAATTTCATTGTGGGCAACGAGGTGGATATGAGCAAATCATGGTACAATATGGGCCCCAAGCTGATTGGCGAATTGGTGGAGGATTATGCCCGTACTGTCCGGGTCACCAACACGGCGGTGAAAAGCCGCTACAGCAATGCCCGCGTCTACATCTCCCTAACCCATAACTGGGACAATGGACTGCCGCCCACCGCTACAGGCAATTATGACGGCCGGGCCATTGTCGACCAGATGCTGGAGGAAATGAAGAAACATGGGGATATCCCCTGGAATATTGCCTACCACCCTTATCCGGAAAATCTTCTCGATCCCAAGGTGTGGAATGCGCCCAATTCTGCCGACCGCTTTGACACGGATCAGATTACCTTCAAGAACCTGCATGTGTTGGCAGATTATATGAAGCAGCCGGAATACCTGTACAAGGGGCAGCCCAGGCGGATTATCTTATCCGAACAAGGCTTTCACAGCGGGGATAACACTCTTCCCAACCAGCAAATCCAGGCGGCCGCTTACGCTTACGCCTATTACACAACCCAGGCCTTGGACGGGATTGATTCCTTCATTCTGCACCGGCAGGTGGACCATGCCCAAGAAGGGGGATTAAATCTGGGGTTATGGACCCATGACCCGGACATTAGCCTGATTCCCAATATTCCATATGAAAAGAAATATCTGTATGATGTTTTCACCAAGATCGATACGGATGAATCCCTTGCGGTGACAGCCTTTGCCAAGCCTATTATCGGCATTGATTCCTGGACGCAAATTGCCCCGGCCCTGAACGAACAGGCGCTGGCTTTGCGCAACAGCCCGCAGGAAGCCGAGGGACATGTGGTTGCTCCCGCTCTGCTGACGGGCACAATTCTGCTGGATAGCTTCGAGGAGTCGGCAGGGGGATGGAGCAACGCCGAATATGTCAGCAATGTGCAAATCGATAGTACACTTTCCCTGACCGGCGAGCACTCCCTAAGAGCGGCTTTGGTCAACTCGGGAGCGGGGCAGATTGGAGAAGGCAAGGGGGTGGCCAAGGTATTTTCCATTCCTTTGGATGCAAGCAGCAGCCGGTATCTGTACGCAGGCGTCCGCCCCTCAAGCGGCCCAGACGGCGTTCTCTACAAGGCGAAGGTGAAGCTTTACAGCGGGGACCACATTCTTGAATCCGAGGTAACGGTGGAGCCCAAGGAGTGGAGCACCATTGCCGTGGATATGGGGAATTGGCCATACAGGAATGCCATTGAAAAGATGAAGATTTGGCTGCGGCCGGCGGAACGCGTTGTGTGGGGAAGCGGCTTCTTCCATGTGGATGACATCGGCTTGGCGGAGTCCGTCGCCACTCCGGGAGAGTCAACCCTTCCGGCTCCGGGCAAGCCTGTTTTGTCCCATGACAACGGGCATGATACCGGGCTGCAGGACGGAGACTATCGCATTTTCATGAATTTATGGTGGGGAGAGAATGCCGACAGCTTTAGACTCTATGAAAATGGGGTGGAAATTGCCTCGGCGAAGCTCGACGCCGCCTCCCCGCAAGCCCAAGCTGCAGCAGTGGCTGTACAGGGCAAAGCCAACGGAATCTACCGTTATTATGCGGAATGGATCAACGGCGGCGGCATCACGCGAAGCGATGAGCTGGTGGTGGAGGTCACTCAGGCGGCGCCGTCCGTGCCGCAGCTTGCCTCGGACAATTGGGAGAATGGCGGCAGCTACCGCATCACTATGAATCTCTGGTGGGGACAGAACGGCTCCGTCTATAATTTGTATGAAAACGGAGTCCTCATCGATACGCAAGACCTGGAGAGCCGGACGCCCGGAGCCCAGTCGGCGGTGACGGTCATCAGCGGCAGGCCGCCGGGGGTGTATGAATACCGTGGCGAGCTGGTTAATGACACGGGTATTTCCTCCAGCGAAACGTTGAGGGTAACGGTGCAGGAAGAAGGGCAAACCGTCCCGGCAGCAGGCAATTCCGGCCCATGAACCGGAATTGCAGAGGCCCTGCAAGGGATTTTCAGCAGCGGACAAAAGTGGGCCATTGTCGAAACGGCGCAAACCGGTTAAGGTTGAGTTGTCATTCGGCCGATGGCATCCATCATCCAAAAAGGGATCTTTCAGGAGGTTCGACACTATGAAAAAGAATCTGGCCATTCTGCTGGCTTCCGGCCTGGCGGCAACATCCGTATTATCCGCCTGCTCGCCAAGCGGGGATACAGAGAAGTCCGGGAGCGGGACGGCAGCTGCTCCCTCCTCCGGCGCCGCGGCTGCGCCGCAATATGAGAAGCGAATCAAAATCTCCGCTATGGTTCCCCTATGGGGGGCCGCTCCGCCCGACAAAAGCTCAGGCATAAAAATGCTGGAGGAACGGTACAACATGGATTACTCCTATGTGCCTGTTGCCGCGGCGGATTATAACAGCAAGCTGGGCGTGGTCATCGCCTCGGGGGAAATTCCCGATCTGACCTACATCGGGGCGTTGAATGAGAATTGGTACAGCTACCTGGATAACGGCGTGTTCCTTCCCTTAGAGCAGTATATCAACGAGAAGGATACTCCCAATATCGCCAAAATTCAGGAAGATACGATGAATTTGATGAAATATAAGGGGCATATCTACGCCATACCGAGAAATCCCTCCCAGAAGGCGGCTGCCCACGTGCTGACAATCCGCAAGGACTGGCTCGACAAGCTGGGATTGAAGATGCCGACCACCTATGACGAGCTGTTCCAGGTGGCGAAGCAGTTCGCGGACAATGATCCCGACGGCAACGGCAAGAATGATACGTATGGCATTGCCGTTCATGCGGGAAGCGGCGGGCTTGGCGGAGTGGCGCTGATGGGCGCCTTCAAGACCCCTACCAATATCGCCTGGAGCTCCCATACCGACGGGAAAATCTATCCCATCTACGCCCACCCCAACTTTCGTTTGAGTCTCGAATATTTGGTGAAGCTGTACGGAAGCGGGATCTTATCCAAGGACTTCGTAATCATGAAGGGAAGCCAGGCGGAGGATGACTTCCTGAGCGGCAAAGCTGGCATTCACGGGGATTTTGCCTGGAACGCCTTTACCCAGGAACGGTTGGATAAGGCAAGAGCCGTCAATCCGTCTTTCCAATGGGCCGCGATTCCTGCCCTGACAGGACCGGAGGGTTTTCAAGGCTATGCCATGAGTGCGGGAATCAGCGGGTTCATTGCCATTCCCGCCAGCCTCGGCAAGGATGAAGCCAAGGTCAAACGGCTCCTGAAATTCCTGGATGATCAGATGCAGCCGGACATGAATTCGGAATTGTATAAGCTCTGGAACTACGGGACGGCCGGCCAGCATTATACCGAAGCAGGCGGAAAAATGGCTCTCTCTGAGCTGGGCAACAAAGAAAGTCCCAGGCTGTACCGTATTACCGGCGCTCCAGGGGAGCTTACGGGGCTGAATAATCCCAATGATTCCAAGGACATTCAGGATATTCGGAATGAAGCCTATGCGGCGGCCTTGAAGGGCACTCCTTACCGGGACCCGACTCTGAAGCTTGTTCCTACCGCCACCATGAAGGAAAAGGGCACGGAGCTCAATAAACTGCTTTTCGAGGATATTGTGAAGGTGATCAGCGGTGAGCGGCCCCTTAGCTACTACGATCAGGCGCTGGCCAGCTGGAAAGCCAAAGGAGGGCAGCAGATTCTGGACGAAATGAATCAGGCCTACAAGGAGAGCCAAGGACAATAATAAGGAAGCGAAAAGCCAAGCGGGTTCGTTCCCGCTTGGCTTTTCAATATGCTCATTCCTTCAGGTTGCTGCGGTATTGCCCCGGCGTCATGCCGGCGGATTTCTTGAAGGCCCGTATAAAGCCCTGCTGGGAGGAATAGCGCAGCTTATCCGCAATATCCTGGATCTTCAGCTGCGGATCACCCAGCATTTCCTTGGCTTTTTCCATGCGGAAGGCGATCAGGTAATCGATGAAATTGATTCCGGTAATCTGCTTGAACAAGCGGCTCAAGTCAAAAGAATGGAGCTGGACCAGCTCGGCGCAGTGCTGCAGGGACAGGTCCGTGTCATAATTGGCTTCGATGTAATCCAGCACCCTTCGCACCAGTTGGACCCGCTGGGAAACGCCCCCGTTATTCTCGTACTCCTGATGCAGAACATCGAACACATGGCTGCGGAAAAAATCCTTCACCTCGTCCAGGGTGCGGCATTCCGCCAGCAGGGGCAGCAGCCCCTGAAGCCGGGAGGCGTCGAAGGGGTCCTGAGGCAGAGAGCGGACGGATTTGACAATGCCGTTAAGCAGCTGGGGGAAGTACCCCCGCAGAAGATCCTCGGAAACCCGGAAGGACTCCTGCAGCGCCTCGGTCAGCGCCACAAAAAGACTTTCCGCCTCGCCCCATTTCCGCTCCCGGATGGCCACTACAATGTCGCTTTCATACTGGAACAGCGCCTCCGCCTGGATAGAAACGGAGGCCTCCAGATCATGGGTCAGCACCACCTGGTTGTCTCCCAGTATGAACCGGTAGCGAAGCAGCTCCGTTGCCTCCACAAAGGCGTCATGCAGGCCGCCTACTCCCGTATCCGAGCAGCTGACTGTGACATACCCATTCAGCTTCAGGTAGCGCTGAATGGCGTCCAGCAGCTTGCGTCCCAGTCCCCGCAGATAGTCGGGAGACGGCGGATTGTCCATGGAAAGCGCCATTACAAACATGCCCGGCTGGAGCATAATGATCTGCGCTTCTCCGTCGGCTGCCAGAATTTCCTTGGCAATATTGTCTACCGCGTAATAATATAGAGAGCAATCATGCTTGGAATAGCTCTCGATCATCCTGATGGAGTTCAAATCAAGGATCAGCAGCGGAATGTACGGGGAGTTGTCTCCCAGCAGGTCCCCGTCCGTCAGCGGGAGATTGTGAATGGGAGGATTGCCAACCAGCAGCTGATGAAGCATAAAATGCCGGGCATGATCCGAATAGCGGCCAACATCCTTGGACAGCTGCTCATTTTTTAGGTCGAGGGATTCCAGATATTGTCCCAGCAGCTCCACTTCATCCTTCGAGGCTCCAGCTGCGCCGGCAGGCAGTCTCACCCGGCTGGTCAGCTGCTTCAGCGGACGGTAGAGAGTGCGGGAGGCGCTGTAGCTGATGAGGAGTGCAGCAGCCACCAGGGAAATGCTGATGCCCAGCATAATGTTGCGTTGGGTATCGGATTTTTCTGCAAACGCTTTCTCCGGAACGGATGCGACATAGTACCATCCCTTTGCCTCGGAATGGAGTACAGTGGATACGTAAGGCTTCCCGTCCAGCATGATTCTTTCCTCTCTGATCCAGTCCTGATCCTCCGTCTGCCGGATTTTCTGAAG
>JAQSYT010000194.1 GCA_029256065.1 Paenibacillaceae bacterium | reverse complement strand
AGCCGGTGGTAACCAGGAGCTGATGTGGTTCCGCTTGTATGCCTTTTTGGGTGAGGCGCCGGGACAAGAGTTCCCTCAGCTCAGGAAGCCCCTCCGTTAATCCGTACTGCATGATGCGCCGGTCTGCGAATACGCGGGAGTAGGCGTTTTTTAATTCTTCGGCTGGAAACAGCTCTTCGGCAGGGAGCCCGCCGGAGAAGGAGATGATATCCTTGCCTTGGGTCAACTTGAGAATGTCCCGGACGGCTGAGGAGGTAAACTGGGACATGCGGGAAGCGAAGCGGAATTCCATGGGATAATCACTCCTAGAGAATGGTGTACATAACCGGGTGGTTGTTGTTAATAATGTAGCATAAAAATGTTGCTTAGGCAACATATTATGATGCTATAGCAACAATGTAGGGACGCTGGAGTATTGGGCACATATGTGATACTGTTCGGCTTGTTTGTTTATTGCGAATGCTGTAAGTGGGGCTCGCACCATGTGGCTGTGGAGGCGATTATTGTTTCTAACGGCGGTGAGCGCCGCTATTTCGGCCAAAAGCGTCTGCCGGAAAATCTAACGGAAGCACAAGCCCTTATTCGGCTATGATAGGACCATAATCGGCAAAAATGGGCAAAATAACGGCAGCTGTCGCCGTTAGAATTTCAAAAGAGCGTTTTTCCCTAAAATAAGGGCTGTTGCTTCCGTTAGCTTTGGCATGGCCGTCTGCCGGATGCAGAAGTAAGGGCTGATGGGGACACGGGCAGAGAAGAGAAGCCCATAAGAGGACCCTCAAATTGGCCTAAGTTGAGGGATACATAAACAATCCAACCTGCGGCAGGGACCGGGTTGTTGGGAAAAAACAAGATGCCCTCAAATTGGCCCTGCCAATTTCGAGGCTTCCATAACCTATCCAGCCTGCGGCAGGGACCAGGTTATTACAGGGGGGAAGGTAAGCAATGAAGATTCTCTGGGTTGAAGATGAGGAGGAGCTGTTGGCTGAGGGCGGGCGTTTTTTGCGCGCTGAAGGCTGTCAGGTAGCGGAGGCAAGGAGTGCGGAGGAAGTCCCTGCCCTGATTGCCAGAGAAAAGCCGGACCTGCTTCTGGTGGATTGGACCTTGGCCGGACGCGAGACTGGTCTTGATCTGTGCCGCCGCAACGACCGGGAATGGCAGCTGCCGTTGTTGATGCTGACGGCCAAAGGCGATGAATTCGACCGTGTGCTGGCCTTGGAGCTGGGGGCGGATGACTATATCCAGAAGCCCTTCAGCCTGCGGGAGCTGTTGGCCCGTATGAAGGCGGTGCTGAGGCGGTCGGGGAGAAACGGTTCTAACGTAACCGGGCGGGAGGCGGAGAATGTGCCGGTTTCCGAGGCAATCCTGAAAAGAGGCCGTCTCACCATTCAGCCGGATCATTATCAGGCTAAGTTGGACGGCCAGCTTTTGGAGCTCACCCGGACGGAATTTGTTCTGTTGGAGCGGTTGGCCCGAAACCCCGGACGGGTATACACCCGCGCCCATCTTATGGAGGAAGCGCTGGGGGATACATTTGCAGGCTACGAACGTACCATCGACAGCCATATCCGGAATTTGCGGCGGAAGCTGGGGGATGACCCGGCCGCTCCTGAGTTCATCCAGACTATTTATGGGGTGGGATACAAATTCAATCCTGACACGGAAAACCCGGGAGCATCCCATGAATAAATGGGCTGGGGTATTCCCGCAGCGTTTTCGGATTCCCGCTTTATTGATGGTCACCGGAGTTATTACTACACTGGTGACAGCGGTATTGTTTATTCAACCTTCAGATGGTGAAAATCAGGCGGAGCGGCTGGCGATATATTGGAGCCGGTATGTAGGCTTGGCTCTGGATGCCGGCGTCAGCATGCCGGCGCTGGAGGTTCAGCTCCGCCAGGATGCCGGAGCGTATCCCTTGGAAAGCGGCTTCCGCCTGACCGTCACGGACCGGACGGGCTCCACCATTGCCGCTTATGCGGGTATGGAGGCGCCGCCGCGCTACTCGGCGGCGAAGCCCTATCTGGCCGGCGGCGTCCCCGCCGGCACGGTTCGAGCGGAGACCGCGGCCGGGGCAGCGCCGGCCGTGTGGCTCCGCTCTCTTGGGGCCGGGGCCGCCGCTGCGCTGCTGGCGGCCGCGGCCCTATGGCTGCAGCGCCAGGCGTGGCGGGCGCTGCTGGGGCGTTGGGCAGACCGGGCGGAAGCGGTGACCGCCCGGTCTGCCCATGCTCTTGAAACGGCAGAGTCGGAACGGCCTCTGCCGGAGGAGGAGCGGCTTGCCCGCAGTTTGGCCGAGGCAAGCAAGCTCATAGGCCAGTTGCAGACTGCGCGCCAAACCATGGTGGCAGAGGTGGCTCATGAGCTCCGCACCCCGTTGTCCGTGCTCCGGGTTGCCATGGACAACGCTTTGTACGAAAACCAGCCCCTTGCTCCAGACAGGCTGGCAGTCCTTTCGGAGCAGATTGCCGCCATGAGCCGTCTGGTGCAGGATCTCCAGGATCTTTCCCTAGCGGAAAACGGGACGCTGCAGCTGGATAAGAGCTGGTATGAACCAGCAGCAACAGCTGCCCATATTGCTGAATTACTGGGGCCGGAGGCGGAGGAGAAGGGGATTGATATTCTGCTTAGCTTAGACTCGAATGTGAGACTCTATGGGGATGAGCGGCGCATCCGCCAGCTTTTACTCAACCTGCTGGGCAATGCCTTGCGCCATGCGCGGACCCGTATTGATCTGACGGTAGCCGCTTCAGATGGAAGCGTGATTTTTACAGTTAAGGACGACGGATGGGGCATTGAAGCGGAGGAGGCGGAGCAGCTGTTTCAACGCTATTACCGCAAGAGGACTTATGCCGACGGCAGCCCCGCCCCCAGGGGAATCGGGCTGGGATTGGCAGTAGTGAAAGGGATAGCGGAAGCGCATGGCGGAACGGCCAGGGTAGCAAGCCGTTTTGGAGAAGGCGCTGTTTTCACTGTGGAGCTGCCATTATTCCGGGAGTAAGTCGAGGGCTAACGGAACTCTCCGACTCTTAGAGCACAAAACTGGCTTCGTTTTTTCGCTAACGGAACTGCGAAGCCCTTAGCAGGCAAAATGAACGCCGGTATGACGGAAAACCACCCGTTAAGAGCTTGTGAGTTCCGTTACAGCAAAAATGAGTCGCCAAAGTGTACGTAAGAGCCTGTGAGTTCCGTTAAAGCATAAGCTAGCCAATTAGTCGCCAAACCACACGTAAGAGCCTATCAGTTCCGTAGCCGGATGCCCAACACGTTTAACAGCAGCAGGAAGTTAGTTGGTTTTCGCAGGAAATCCCCGCTGCTAAACATCCGGAAGCCAGGCCAGATACATGAGTAAGATCCTCATGAAAAATAGCCGCGGAGCGGAGCACTCTTTTGCACAACTAAATAAATCTGCACAACTTCTGCACAATCTCTCGACGATGACTTCACATCGGGTTGCTATGATGTAGGCATTACCTGCCCCAGGGCAGGACGGAGAGGAGAAGGGCTTCCATTGATGAAGATAGAGCAAGTAAATAAAACCTACGGCAAAGGGAAGGAAGCGGCGAAAGCGCTGCGTGAGATCAGTCTGGAGCTGGTGAAGGGGGAGATGGCTGCGGTGACGGGACCCTCCGGCTGCGGCAAAACCACCCTGCTTCACGTTCTGGCCGGGCTGGAAACGCCGGACAGCGGCCGGATTTTGCTGGAGGACAAGCTGTTGAACGAATTGGATGAAAAGGCTCTGGCGGAGGTCCGTCTGCGGAAGATGGGCTTTGTGTTTCAATCCTATCACCTGGTGCCCGTGCTGAGCGCAGAAGAGAATATCCAGCTGCCCCTGCTGGCGGCAGGTATGAGCCGCAAGGAAGCGGAAGCCCGTTCCCGGGAGACCCTAGATCTGGTGGGCTTAGCCAATAAAGCCAAGGCCTATCCGTCCCAGCTGTCCGGCGGACAGAACCAGCGGGTGGCCATTGCCAGAGCGGTAGCGGGCAGACCGGGCATTCTGTTTGCGGACGAGCCTACAGGCGCTCTGGATTCGGAAACGGCGGAGCAGATCATCGGGCTTCTGGAAATGCTGAACCGTCAATACGGCATGACTGTGCTGCTGGTCACGCATGATGAAAGGCATGCCCGGCGGATGCCCCGGCAAATCCGGATGTTCAACGGCCGGATCGTGGAGGATGGGGGGCGCCCGTTATGCTGAACCAGAGCCTTGCCTGGCGTATGGGCGCTTTGTATCTCCGCCGCCAGATGCGCCAAACCCTGCTCAGTGTTTTGGCAGGGGCTATCGGCGCTATGCTGATCACCATGTCCATTTTTCACTACGGGTCCGTCCGCACCAGCGGCGAAGCCTGGCTGAAGGCGCATTTTGGCCCGGTGGATTGGGCGCTGGTGCCTGCCCAAACGGAGATGTTCACATCCGAAAACGTATCTCAAATCACCGGGGGCAGCTCACCGGTTGCTTCGGGCCTTCCATACCGTTATTTGCCTGCCATTGCGGCAGCGGCAACTATATATACCCAAGAGGCGGCTGACTCAAATGCCGCTTCCATCTCCCAGGCGCAGGTGCTGGGCTTCGATTGGGGAGAAGCTGCTGCATTTGATCCGGCTAACAGTTATTGGAGTTCTCCGTTGAAGCGTGGAGAAGCACTGCTTGACCGCACAGCAGCGGAGCAGCTGGGCATTAAAACCGGGGACGCGGTTTATGTAACAGATAAAACCGGCCAACGGCACGGGTTTGTAGTGCGGGAAACACCGGCTCCGGCTGGTCTTAACGGCTACAGGGGAGATGGCGCCCGTCTAAGCGGGACGCTGCTGCTTAACCCGGAGGATGCCCGCCTGGTAACGGGGTTGAAGGACAGTGAAACCAATCTGATCCTGGCTACCCGGATCAACAAATCCGACAGTGTTCAAGGAATGAGCATGCTTTCCGGCCAAAACGGGCTGTATGATATCCGCTACATCAAGATGAATGCCGAAGGAATGGCAAACAGCAATCTGGTTGCCGTTGTTCTGATTATCAGCATGACAGCTGTTTTCTCCAGCGCCTTTCTGCTCAGACAGATTGTGCTTATGATGGCAGAATCCCGGTCTGAGCTGTACGGCGTGCTGAGGGCTATCGGTCTGAACCGGGGACAGGTGAGAAGCCTGTTCAGAGCGGAGGCGCTGCTGCTGGGCTTTTGCGCGGGAGCGGCAGGGATTGTCTGCGGAATTGGCGGAGGCTACGCCATGGTGCGGATCATCTATGGCACAGAGCTGGCCAGGGAAATTGGGGCGTCAGGCATACCTGTAGAGCCCGGATTGCCGCTTCCGGTGTTGGTGATGGGGATCGCTGCTGTATTTGCCTATCAGCTGATTCTTATCCTTGCAGCCAGTCGCAATGCGGGTTCCGGCAGTATTGTGGCAGCTCTCCGCGGCGGCAACAGGGAGGACCATGCATCCAACCGCAAACCTGGTGCAGCCCTCTGGAAAGCGGCAGCTGTGGCTCTTCCCTGCGCCGGCCTTGTTGCCCTGCATCTGTACCTGGCACTGGCATGGAAGCCTGAACAAGCCAGCTCGCAGAATGTGCTGGGGTTTGCAGGAATTTGGCTGTTTTCCGTGGCGGCGCTGATTCTCCTTCTGCAAGCCTGCATGTCTGCCGCAGGTAAGCGTCTTGGCTCCAGGGCAGGACCTGCTGTTATGCTTGCCGTCAAATATGCCGGCCAACGGCGCGGCCGGACATTTACAGTGATGCTGCTGTTTGCCATAGGCATGATGGCCATTACCTTTACCTCAGGGCTTGGCGGCCTGATCCTGGGCAATATGGACCCGAGCCGTGGAGTCCGGACGATTCTGGGGTACGACGGTTTTGTTCCATATGAATCCATTGCCGAAAAAGAAGCCGTAGAACGGCTTCTGAAAGATGATGAATTTTTGCGCAAGACGGTCTCAACCTCAGTTGACGTCAAAGCGTTAATGGCTGCACCACAGATGGCTGGAGAGGAAGGGAGGTCAACCCAGGCGGTATTTCCGGTTACAGAGGAGCTCAAAGCCGGAGGAAGCTGGTCGTTATCGGCTCGTTCGCCTGAATTTGCAGATGATGATGCAGCCTGGAGCAAGGTGATGTCCGATCCCGGCTATATCGTATTGCCTAACCATTACCGGGATTATGGCGTGGAGCTGTCGGATACCTATTGGAGACCGAAGAAGCTGTATAAGCCTGGGGAGAAGGTAGAGCTTGGCTTTTTCCGCAACGCGCTTGTCCCGCAGGGAGCTGCTCCTGATCTCTCCATAACTTTTACCATTGCAGGATTCGCAGAACCCAATACCGCGGACAGTGTAGCGGTTCAGTACGCTTATGCCGCCGCGTATGTTCATCCGGATATCTGGGGTACGCTGCAGGAATACCACCATCCCTGGGTAAATCAGACCCATCTCGGTTTGCTGCTGATGAAGTTTGACCACACCCTCCTGGAGCAGGACAACCAGATTGTCCAGCGTCTTGTCTCCGGCGGAGCGGGCAAGGTGATTATTCCGTATTTGGAGGACTGGCGTGAGCACAGCGCCAACAAACGGCTGGTGGATGGCTTCATCGGGTTTGCCGCTCTCTCCTCCGCCATCGGGCTGCTGGGACTGGCTGTACTGCAGAAGCGCTCGATTCATGAACGCCAGCGGGAAATCGCCATGCTGAGAAGCGCGGGGGTGCCTTCGCGGCTGCTGCGGCAGGCCTTTTTATTGGAGGGAAGCATGCTTGGCGGGTTGGGGATGCTGGCCGGATGGGGCATTGGCCTGAGCGGCGCCCAGGGCTTCATCCGTCTTCTCCAAAGTGATTTAAGGCCTTGGGAGCAGACGGTTTCGGTCAGCTTTCAGTGGGGTCTCCTGGGAGGCGTTATGCTGGTGATGATGCTGTTGGCTTTGCTTTTCCAGCTTTCACCGGCCCGTTCTGCTATGGCAGGCTCACCTGCCGAAACCCTGCGCGGCGCGGATCTCTAGCAGCGAAACTGCTTATTCCCCGCCGGAATTCCGGTTGGGGGCACTTTCCTCATCGAACATGACCTGCATGTTCCCGTCCAGCGTATCCATTACCCGCCAAAAGGCCTGCATGTCCTCTTCTCCGATGGAATGGCGCAGCCTGTCCCGAACCTGGACAGCGGAGGGCAGACAAGCCTCCAGGACATGGCGGCCTTCGTCGGTGAGATGGACCTCGCTTTTGCGCTTGTCCGAATGGTCGGCGCGGCGGGAGATCAGATTCTTTTTTTCCATGGTCAAAAGAATCCGGGTCATATTCGGGCGGTCATCCATAATGCTGTCCCCCAGTTCCGTTTGGGACTGGGGGCTTTTTACGGCCAATTTGTTCAGGATGAACCATTGCTCCGGGGTCAGGTCAAAGCCGCTTTGCTGGAAGGTTATATAATGAAGATGACGGATCAGGCGTGAGGTTCGGTACATCCGGAAGGCCACCGTTTCTTGAATCGGCACAAAGGAAGGGGTCGTCTCTTGCATGATGAGCTCCTTTTTGGCTTGCTGGAATTGGATGATACCTTAGTGCTTGCATACATGCCCTAGCATAGGACGGAAACGGCGCTGCTGTCAAATTCAGGTTTGGAACGGGAAAATGGCAGTTTTGTTTCAAAGCGGAAAAGCCCGGTTAAAATGGTTGCAAATATCCCGTCAGGTGTGAGATTCTTATTGCGTGACCAACAGAATTTGCGGGCAGGAGTTGTCTTATGGAAGGTATACCAACAGTACAGATTCTCGGTTTGAGGATGTCACGGCAGGCCAGAACCAATTTTCAATGGGATTTTATTGCAGCGGCTTTATTCAGTCTTTTTAATGTAGTGTTCAACCAGTTTTACATTCCCATCGCCATCCGCAGCGGGGCAACGGATTTGCAGGTAGGGTTATTGAGTGCGGCGCCTGCTGTCGGCCTGCTGTTTTCTCCCATATGGGCAGGCTTGGCAGAGCGGGGCCGGGCCAAATATTTTGTGACTTTCCCGAACATTATAGGACGCCTTCTGATTTTTATTCCCGCCTTATTTACGTCCCCCTGGGCATTTGTCGGCATTGCTCTGGCCTACCAGTTCCTGCAGGGTATCCAGGCGCCTGCATATGCAACTCTGATGACCCAAATTTACCCTGCAGATATCCGGGGGCGGATTATGGGCTATGTGCGGGTGGCTATGGGGCTATTGATGATTCCGCTGGCCTTTTCCGTAGGCATCTGGATTGACCGTGCGGGGAGCTTTTATCCTCTGCTGATTGCTGCTATTACCGGGTCCGTATCCATGGTTATCTTCAGCATGGTCAAGGAGGAGCGTTTGCCTGATCCCTTGGCCGCAGCCCGTAAACGTGTCCGGTTCCGCGACCAGTTCACTGTTCTGCGGAATAACCGGCCGCTTTTGCTGTTTTTAATTGCCACCACCTTTTCCGGCTTCGGCAATATGCTGGCGAATCCGCTCTACAATATCATTCAGGTGCAGCGTTTGGAGCTGTCCAACATGGACATCGGTATCGTGCGGATCTTTTATTTCGCGCTTTTGCTCACCGCCTATTTCTTTATGGGCAGGGTGATTGACCGGTATGGCCCCAAACGGGCGATGATTATTTGCATCGGCTGCCATGTGCTGTGCACACTCTTGTACGGAATATTCGGCACCTATCCCGCCGTGCTTATGGCAAGCGGTCTGCAGGGCTTTGCCGATGCCACATGGGACCTGGGCTGTCTGGCCTATGTGTTCCGTCTGGCTCCCGGCAAGGAAGGGGTAGTATTCGGGCTTCATCTGATGCTGTTCGGAGTACGGGGCACTATCGGGCCGCTGCTGGGTACGGGATTGAATGGCATATTGCCTATCGAGGCGCTTATTCTGGCAGCCAGCTTCTTCTGTCTGTGCGGTTTTCTGACCTTGCTGCTGGCGAAGGAAAAGGCGGGAGACCCGGCAGAGCTGGAGCCCATGTAAGCCTGCTTCTTAACGGAAAAGACTTGTTTTGATGCGTTTTGCATTCCCGTTCCGGCGGTGAAAGTGATCCGCGGTGCGGGATTTTGCTTTTGACCTATGCCTTGGTTGCTTTTTGGGGGCGGTCAAGGTATTGTAAGGACGAGAGATGTTACAGGGGGAACTGCTCATGGAACTGAGAGTATTGAATGCCCGCATGGAATTAACAGAGGCGGACGGTTATGTCGGCAAGGTGGCTTTTGAGGTGGAAGGCCATATGGAGCCGTATGAAATTGTGCTTCAGAGCAAAAAAGGAAAAGAGTGGAGCTATGGCCTGTTCTTTCTGAATCAGCCAGGGGATGAGGATCAAATCCTGGATGTGGAGGATTGGCTGGAAGAGGATGACGATGCCTATAATGGGCTTATTGAGGCGGCCAAGAAGACGCTGCCGTCAGGAGGCTGACCATGCCCCATCCGGAACAGGCTTATTTGGATAAATTTTTTCCTAATGGACACGAGCTGCCCCAGGACAGGCTGATTCCTGCCCTCTTGATGCAGAATGAACGGACAGAAGTGATGTTTCTGGTCAAAGCCGGAGAGCCTCAAGCTGCGCTATTGACGCCAGAACGGGACGCAATGGTATCCCAAACGGATATTTCCGTGCAGCTTATGGATACGCCGGACAAAACAGGCGTTTCCGACCTGCGCATCGGACTGGAGCTGTCCTATCCCGATGCTGTGGTCCGTTTTCACGCCGTAATTGCCGACGAAACCGGGCAGAAGCAGGCCTCGTTGGCTACGGCGCTGCTTGGTGTGCGGAGAATCGCTTTCTTTTTTACCGATGCCAACATGCAGTTCATATCCTTCAAAGCCTTCGACTGGCAGCCTGAAGGAATGCCGCATTTGCAAAAAATCATGACTGATATTAATCGTAAAGGAACGTGTACATGAGCGAAATGCCTTTTGCATCACTGGGAATTTCCCAACCCTATATCAAGAAGCTGCGGGAAGAAGGGATTGTAGCGCCAACTCCCATTCAGGAGGCGGCTATTCCAATTCTCCTCACCGGCAAGGATCTGATTGCCCAAGCCCAGACAGGCA
>JAQSYT010000193.1 GCA_029256065.1 Paenibacillaceae bacterium | reverse complement strand
AGTCGCGATGGGGGTGGAGGTCAAGCTGCCCAAAACCACACTCTTGGCTGTAGCCACGGATAAGGGCTACATCATGTGCGGTGCGCTGGATGTGGGTTTGCTGAACACGCAGTTGGCCGACAGGAAGATCATAGCCGGCAGGGCAGTGGGCGTACGCACCCTGGACCAGCTATTGGCTGCGCCGCTGGAATCGGTAACGCACGAGGCCGAAGCGCTGGGCATCGGGCCGGGCATGAGCGGGCTTGAAGCCTTGAAGCGGATGTTTTAATAACCATCCCCCATAAGTGACGGGCTGCTCCGAAGCTTATTCCGGGTACTTTTTTGGGGGCCCCGAATGAAAATGCAGCAAACGGGAGCATTCCGTCAAGGAACGCTCCTTTTTTTGTCCGCTATGGGACTGCCTTCTATGAAAGGAATCAAACTGTTGCTCTGCGCAGGGCTTTGTACGAGATGCCAAGGTAGACAAGCGTGAGCAGGGAGAACCACGACATGATCTGAATGGGTCCCATCCGGACGATCCCCTCGAACAGCGTTACCCACCATCCGTAATACGTGGCCAGCAGACTAAGAACAGTGAAGATTACAAACAAGGCAGCGAGGATCAGGAACAGCTTATACGCGCCCACTCTCCGGTTGATGCAGGCTATTACAAAGCCCAGGAAGAACAGGTGCAGGAACAGGGCCAGGTAAAACCAGAACTCGCTTAACCAGCCATGCTCGCTGATAAACTCTATATTAAAGAAATAGAAGGCGCCCATCCACCCGCCAAAGTGTCCCTCAATAGCCGATAAAATGGTGATAAACAGCGCGCTGGCAACGCCGACAACCCCAATTACGGCGGATGTTCCCCAGAAATAGTCGGTCCGGCGGACGCTCAGTCCCAAGGATAACGGGAAGGTTTGGCCCAGCGTAATCATGCCGATGATCATAAAATAGATGAACAAGGAAAGCAGACCGCCGTTGCTGCTGTTGCCTTTGGCAGAAATCAGCAGGGTAATGATCAAATTGATCAGGAAGTTGCCGCCGACAATAATCCAGGGCAGATACAACCAGGTAAAGAAGTCTCTCATATGCATGCGCATGATCTGTACGGTTCGGTTCATTTGGAGGCTCCTCCCTTACTGAGGGTATTGTCTTGGGTCAAATGAATGATGAGCTGCTGCAGGGAAACGGGAGTCAGCTCCAGCCCTTGATCAGCAGCCAGCTTCCGCTCAGAGGCGCTTAGGCTGCCCATGATGGTCGCTGTTGCCAACGCTCCGATGGAATCCCGGCTCAGGACCTGCCGGCCGTGGATGAAATCATCCACCGTGGATGCGCGTCCGGCAATACTGAAGGCTCTGCCGCGGAGCTGCTCCGCGTCTTCATTCAGAATGATCCGGCCCTTGTCGATCAGGAAAATATGCTCCAGCATTTGGCTGACTTCATCAATTAGGTGAGTGGAGAGCACCACTGTGCGGGGATGCTCCGCAAAATCCTCCAAAAGACGATTGTAAAACAAGTTCCGCGCCACCGCGTCCAATCCCAGGTACGGCTCATCAAAAATGGTCAGCGGCGCCCGGCTGGCCAGCCCCACAATGATTCCCACGGCGGAGAGCATACCCCGGGACAGCTTCTTCAGCCTCCGGCTCAGGGGAAGCTGGAAATCCTCCACTAGAGAATGGGCGTATTCCTTATCCCAATTGGGGTAGAACAGCTCCGCTACCGCCAGCACATCCTGGACCTTGTAGTTGTCCGGATATTTCTGGCTTTCCTTAACAAAGGAAATATTGCTTAATACCCGGTTATTCTCATAGGGCTCTTCCCCGAATACCAGCAGGCTGCCCGAGGTTTTGAACAGTTGGCTGGTGATCATATGCATAATGGTGGTTTTGCCGGCGCCATTGCGGCCAAGCAGCCCGTAAATCTTGCCTTCCTCCATGGTAATGCTGACATTGTCCACAGCCTTAAAATCGCCGTAGCTCTTAGTCAATCCTTTGGTTTCCAGAATCACGCTCATCGTTTATTCTCCCCTCTCGCGATCATATCCGCAAGCTCCTCGGCCGTTATGCCCAGCCGCTCCGCTTCCCGCATCATGGCGACGACAAATTGCTCATAGAATTGCTCCTGGCGTTTCTTGCGCACCTGTTCCTTCGCTGTACCTGCCACGAACATGCCGATCCCCCGTTTCTTATAAAGAATTCCTTGATCCACCAGCAGGTTGACGCCCTTGGCAGCGGTCGCCGGATTAATATGGTAAAAGGCTGCAAACTGATTGGTGGAGGGAACCTGGGACTCTTCCGGCAGGAGGCCCTCCAGAATTTCATCTTCGATGCGTTCGGCAATTTGCAGGAAGATGGGTTTGCTGTCATCAATCATGCCCTCACATCCTCATTACTTAGTTGGTTCATTACTCATATAACTAACTATATAACCAACCAAGCTTGTTGTCAAGAAGGGTATCGCCCAAATTTGATCCGCGGCGGTGGCCCTGCTATGCCGCATACGAAAAAAGCCCCCGGCGCCAAAAGGCACCGGAGGCTTGAAACGGGCAGACCCGCGCAGGAAAGATTATTGCAGGGACGGGAATGCAAAGTAGTTCTTAGCGTTGTTGTAGCTGATATCGGAAACGATGCCGCCCAGAAGCTCGATGTCTGCCGGGAACTCGCCGTTTTCCACCCATTCGCCAAACAGGTTGCACAGAATGCGGCGGAAGTACTCGTGGCGGGTGTAGGACAGGAAGCTGCGGGAGTCGGACAGCATACCCACGAAGCGGCTCAGGAGACCCAGGTCGCCCAACGTCTTCATTTGATGGATCATGCCTTCTTTGGTATCCAGGAACCACCATGCGGAGCCCAGCTGGATCTTGCCGGCAACGCCGCCGCCTTGGAATGCGCCCATCAGGGTGCCCAAAGCAGGCATATCCTTCGGATGCAGGGAATACAGGATAGTCTTAGGCAGACCGCCCTCTTGATCGATGGCATCCAGCAAACGGCTAAGCGGATATGCCACGCTGCTGTCGTTCATGGAGTCATAACCGGTGTCCGGGCCCAGCTTGTTGAACATGACGGTGTTGTTGTTCCGTCCGGCGTTGATGTGGTACTGCATAGCCCAGCCGTGCTCGGCGTACAGCTTGCCCAGGAAGATCAGGGTGTAGGCCTTGTATTTCTTTTCGTCCTCTTCGCTTACCGGATTGCCTTGGAGCGCCTTGGCAAACACATAACCGGCTTCCTCGCGGGAGGTCGGTGCATACGGCACATAGTCCAGGGCGTGGTCGGAAACCAGACAGCCTGCATCATGGAAGAATTGCACACGGGCTTCCAGTGCATTGAGAAGGTCTTCGTAGGAATTGACAGGAGCACCGACTACCTCGCCCAGCTTGCTCAGCCACGGCAGGAAGGTGGCACGGTTGATTTCCAGCGCCTTGTCGGGACGGAAGGACGGCAGCACAGCCACTGGGAAGGAATCGTCTTCCTTCAGCTTCAAATGATATTCCAGGGAATCTACAGGATCGTCAGTGGTGCAAACCACTTTGACGTTGGAGTTGACGATCAGATCGCGGGCGCCGAAGCCTTCGCCGGTCAGCTTGGCATTGGCTTTTTCCCAGATGGCAGGAGCATTCTGCTCATTCAGCACGTCATTGATGCCGAAGAAGCGCTGCAGCTCCAGGTGGGACCAGTGGAACAGCGGGTTGCCGATGGCAGTGGAGCAGGTTTTGACATATGCCAGGAACTTCTCATAGTCAGGAGCGTCTCCGGTCACATAACGCTCTTCCACACCGCCCGAGCGCATGGCTCTCCACTTGTAGTGGTCGCCGCCCAGCCAAACCTCGGTAATATTCTTATAGGTTTTGTTTTCATAGATTTCCTGCGGGCTCAAATGGCAGTGATAATCGATAATCGGCATGTTCTTGGCGTAGTCATGATAAAGCTTTACAGCCGTTTCGTTGGACAAGAGAAAGTTTTCATCCAGAAAGGGTTTCATTTTGATCCTAGGCCACCTTCGTTAAAATATGGTTTTTTTGAACTCACGTCTATAAGCATACTACAAATATGTTAACGTGAACAATAGAGAATGTGAAAAGGTTGTGAGCAGTTTTTTCCGGTGTATTCCACCTGTGGCCGATTTCGGTTACAATAGGCAGGAATGAAGAGTAGAGGGGATACGTTGCAACCATGCAGCTGATTGAGATTTTTACTTACTTGGGCATTGTCGCGGCCGGAATTTCCGGCGCTGTAGTGGGCATCCAGAAGAAAATGGACCTGTTCGGGGTCACCAGCCTCTGTGTGGCTACTTCTCTGGGCGGCGGTATTGTCCGTGACCTGCTGATCGGGGTCATCCCGCCTGTCGCTTTTGTTGAGCCCAAGTATTTCGGGGCCAGCCTGGCAGCGGGATTGCTGACATGGGTATTTTACCCCTATATCAGCCGTTTTAATAATCTGTTGATGGTTTCCGACGCCGTTGGGCTGGGTGTGTTTACTGCGGTTGGAGCCAAAGCGGCCCTGGGCCTGGGATATGACGAGCCGTTCATCATCCTGTCCATGGGACTGATTACAGGCATCGGCGGAGGCGTGGTCCGGGACATGTTCAGCAGGGAGATTCCGTATGTGTTCCGCAAGGAGGTGTATGCGGTGGCCTCCATTTTGGGAGCGGGCACCCTGATTCTCGTGCATCATTATTTGCCTATAACCTTCGCCATGTACCTCTGCCTGTTGGTCACCTTTCTCGTGCGGGTGCTGTGTGTCATGTATTCCGTCAACTTTCCTGTGTACCGCGTTGCCCAGCCACGGGATACGAAAAAGCATCAAGGTTAGAAATCATATTTCCGCCTCCGGCGAAGGGGGTTGTTCCTCTTGAGAAAAACCTGGTATCATCGTATGCTGCTGTCTTATTTGCCGATTTATTTTTTGGTCACATCGGTCATTATTCTGCTGGCCTTTCTGATGATTTCCAACATGGCCAAACGGGAGGCCGTGGATGCCAACCGGATTTATACCGAGCAGCAGATGCAGGCGCTGGACAAATCCTTAAGAGAAATTGACGATATGCTGATTAAGGATCTGCAATATGATGCGGTGATTGCCCGATTCTACAAGGGCGGCCAGCCCTCCTCCTATCTGGACGGGTACGAAACCTCCAAGAAGCTGTCCCAGCTGACGGCCACCAGCTCGTTGATTGATTCCATCTATCTGTACCGGTTTGAGGACAGCATCATTATGAGTCCCAATATGATGATTCCGGTGGATAAGTTCGGCGACAGAGGATTCGCCGACAGCTTCCGGGCCACCTCCAAGCTGTATACCTTCTCGCGGCAGCGGGATTATAAGGAATTTGTGGATCAGGATTATCCCTCCCCGGTTTTTTCCATTGTGCGGAATTATCCGCTCCTGGGCAAGCACCAGGGCATTATTGTGGTCAATATCAGCGTAGCCCGGCTGAAAAGCTGGCTGGCGGCCAGCTCCCGCTCGGAGCGCAGCTTCCTGTACATAGAGAATGCGGACGGCGAGCCGATTCACGCTACGGACGCCGCCAATGTGGGGACAGTACTATCCCGGGTCCAATCCCCCTATACCGGTTGGGAATTCGTCAGCGGCGTCCGGGACGGCCATCTGTTCCGCTACGCCTCTCTTTTCAGCTACGCCTGGATCATCTGCGGCCTGCTGATTACGGGTCTGCTGGGTATGCTGCTGATTACCCGGCGGAACTATAAACCCATTGAGCTGATCATAGACCGCATCCGGCATCATGATACGGTCAGGCTGAAGCCGGCCGAGGATAAGGACGAGCTGAAGCTTATCGATCAGGCGCTGGAGTCGTTGATTGAGCGCTCCCAGACCTACCAGAAGCTGCATGAGGAGGATGTGGGCATCCGGCGGCGGCAGCTGCTGCTGGATCTGACGGATGGAGTGACGGTGCTTTCGCCGGACGAATGGAAGCGGGAGGCCCAAACCTACGGCTTTCCAGTGGAGTACGGAGCCTTGTCCGTGGCCCTTTTCGAAATCGACCAGTTTGCGACATGGAACCACAAATACAACACCCGGGACCAGCATTTGTTCAAGTATGTGCTGGCCAGTGTCATCGGTGAGGTGGCGGAGGTGAACCAGGCCGGAGTGTGGACGGAATGGATGTCCGGGTACCGCCTTTTGGTTGTTTATTTCTGCGGAAACAGCCACGCCGACGAGCAGTTTGTCCTGAGTCTGGCGGAGCAGGTCCGCGCCTGGGTGGAGGCCCATCTGGATTTTACCGTAACCGCCGGAATCAGCAGCCCGTTCCATGAGCTTGCGGAGCTGTCCCGCTATTACGATCAGGCTGCAGAAGCCTTGTCCTATAAGCATACAGTGGGTATGAACAGGATTCTGCACCCGGTGACCCATGCCTTCCGCGAGCCGTACAGGCATGTCCAGAATATCCGCCAGCTTGTGCTGGCCTACCGGACCTTCGATTCCCAATGGGAGGAATTGTACCGCAATGTTTTCGCCGAAATCCGGGAGGGATTGATCAACCGGGAAGAGCTGGATAATCTGCTCCAGTATCTGATATACAATTTGAACAAGGAAATGACGGGACTGTCTCCCAAGGTTGTGGAGCTATGGACCTCCCGGACCTTTCCCGAGCTGCTGGAGGCTTCTCTCGGCTTCGACCTCATCGGCGAACCGGAGGAGCGGATGCGGAAAATATTGGCTTCCTTCCATGAGACGGTGCTGCTATCGCGGGAGCATCGCGGCAACCTGCCTTTGGCCAAAAAAATCAAACAGTTTGTGGATGACAGCCTGGGCAATCCCGACTTGTCGCTGACCCTGCTCTGCGACAAGTTCGGGCTCCATGGCAAATACATCAGCCGCATCTTCCGGGAGGAGTTCGGCGAGAAGCTGGCGGAATATATCGTCCGCGCCCGGATGGGGAAAAGCAAGGAACTGCTGGCCCAAACCGACTTGTCCGTCCAGGAGATTGCCCTCTCGGTGGGATATGTCCACGATGTGTCCTTTATCCGCGCCTTCAAAAAAACCACCGGCCAACCTCCGGGCGAATACCGGAAGGGGCTCACCCCCGACTCCTTCGGCTAACTTTTCCGGCAAGCCTCCAATCCCTTGCAGCAAGCGGGGTTGGAGGCTTTTTGGGCTGATCAGGCGGGCGCATCGGCAAGCCGGGTTTCCCTTTGGTTAACCGGCGCTCGCAGATGTATATTGCCGAAGCGGCACCACCCGTTTTACAGTACAGTCAGGCAGGCAAGGACCTGCCGCAGATACAGAACATAAGGATCGGATGGTGAGGAAGCATGAAGACAGCGGCATTCAAGCTGCAGGCTGTCAGAGGAAGGAAGGAGAAGACAAGAGGGGAGCTGAGGAAACGGATTTACAAAAGCAGGGCTTTGATTCTGATGTTTCTGCCGGTGGCGGTATTCTTCATTGTGTTTCGCTACCTGCCGATTCTGGGAAATGTAATCGCCTTCAAGCAATATAATCTGATGCTTGGCATTCTGGACAGTCCATGGGTGGGACTGCGGAATTTCGAGACGCTGTTCAGCAATCCCCAGACGGTGCAGATTATCCGCAATACACTTGTCTTGAGCGTGCTGGGAACAGTCATCGGATTCCCGTTTCCGATATTGGTTGCAGTGCTGCTCAATGAGGTTAAGGGCCTGTGGTTCAAAAAATCGGTGCAAACACTGCTGTATTTGCCCCATTTTTTCTCCTGGGTCATTATCGGCGGCATTGTGGTCACCCTATTCGGCTCCCAGGCGGGCATCATCAGTCAGCTCCTCTTCCGGCTTACCGGGCACGAGTTTGAGCTGCTCTATGAAATCGGCAGCTGGATGACGATCTTTTTCGGCTCCTCGGTATGGAAGGAAGCGGGGTTTGGAGCCATTATCTACCTGGCGGCCATCAGCTCCATCGATCCCAGTCTGTATGAATCAGCCAGCATAGACGGAGCGGGCAAGCTGCGCCAGATCTGGAATGTGACTCTGCCTGGAATTATGCCCACGGCGGTCATCATGCTGATTCTATCCATGGGGCGGATTATGGATGTAGGCTTCGAGCAGATTTACAATTTGCAGAATGCGGCGGTATCCGATATTTCCCGCGTCATCAGTACTTATCTGTATGCTGTAGGCATTCAGGGAGGCATGTATAGTCTGACCACGGCTATGGGGCTGTTCGAATCCCTGGTGGCCATTATCTTCGTCATCGGCTCCAATGCAATCGCCCGCCGCCTTGGTCATTCATTATGGTAATCTTCGTACAAGCGGAATGGAGTGAATGGTTATGAGAGAAACGAGGCAAGAAAAATGGTTTTACCGGATGAATAATATGCTCCTGGCTCTGGCGGCGCTGACCTGTCTGCTGCCGCTTCTGAACATCGTGTCCGTCTCCTTAAGCGAGTATGAGGCTGTGGCCTCCGGCCAGGTAGGAATATGGCCCAAGGGACTGAATTTCGAGTCGTACCACATGCTCTTCGACGGCACACCCATCCTGCGCAGCCTCCGCAACAGTGTTATCATTACGGTGACAGGCATTGTTCTGAGCATGTCGTTCACTATCCTGGCTGCTTATCCCTTGTCCAAAAAACAGTTTATAGCCCGGCGTTTTCTGACCCTGGCCATTGTGTTCACCATGCTGTTCGGGATTCCCATGATTCCTGCTTTTCTGGTGAACCGCTCCGTCCATATTCTGGATACGTATTGGGCGGTATGGCTGCCGGGGTTAATCAGCGCCTATAACATGATGGTGCTGAAATCCTTCTTCGAGAATCTTCCCGATGAAATAGAGGAGGCCGCCTGGATGGACGGCTGCGGGGACTTCCGGCTTTTGCTGCAAATAGTTCTTCCCCTGTCCATGCCGGTGCTGGCCACACTGACGCTGTTCTATGGAGTAGGCTACTGGAATACCTTCCAGGCCGTGCTGATTAACATCAACAGCACAGAGAAATATAACCTGGCCGTCCTAGTGCAGAGCATGGTGGCTAATCAGTCTCTAATGCAAAGCCTCAACAACGTCAGCCCCGATGAGCTGAATCAACTGATGACGCCCCAGGGGCTGCGCTCTGCCGGAATTGTTATTATGCTGCTTCCTCTTCTCGCGGTGTATCCCTTCCTCCAGAAGTATTTTGTCAAAGGTGTTATGATCGGCGCGGTTAAAGGGTAGGAAGCAACACTCAGGCAGGAAACACAGCTGTTAAGCCAATCTGCTAAGCCAATTATTCTATACGGAGGGTCTGCAAAATGCGAATGCACAAAACATGGATGGGAAAAATGCTGCTGGGGACTGCGGCGGTGGCGCTGGTTGCGGCCGGCTGCTCCAATGGGGAGAGGAAGGCTGCCGATCCAGCCTCTGCAGCGCAGGAGAACGCTTCGCCTGCTGCAAGAGGCAATATTACGGTAAGCATCTATGACCGCAACAACATTCCGCCGGAGGAAGGCACCTGGGACAAAAACCGCTGGGTGGAGTGGGTAAATGCCAACGGGCCGGTCAATGTCAAGTATGTTCCCATACCCAGATCGGAGCCTCTCCCCAAATTCAATGCGCTGTTCGCTACGGCCAGCGCCCCCGATTTGATTCTGGAATACGATTCCCGCTACCGTAACGGCTGGTTCAGTCAGGGACTCCTGATGCCGTTGGACAATGTTGTGGAGAAATACAGCACCACCTACAAGGAATTGATGAAGCAATTCCCCCAATTGAAAAAGCTGGGCGCCAAAAGCGACGGCAAGCTCTATGAAATCGGCAGAGTATCGCCTTTGGCGGCCAATCACCGGATGTATATCCGTCAGGACTGGCTGGATAAGCTCCAGTTGAACATGCCGGAGACCACCGGGGAGCTGCTGGAAACAGCCAAAGCCTTTGCCACCAAGGACCCTGACGGCAACGGCAAAAATGACACCTTCGGAATCAACATGAACTCCGGCTTTATCAATCATATGTTCGGACATGGGGAAGTGGACTGGGTTATCCGGGACGGCAAACTGGTTCATGAATGGGAGGGCCTGCAGGCCTCCATCGAGTTTCAGAAGCAGCTGTTTGACGCAGGG
>JAQSYT010000192.1 GCA_029256065.1 Paenibacillaceae bacterium | reverse complement strand
GGGCGGCTCCCAGCGTATTATCGTAATACATGCTGGCAATAGGCGAGCGCCAGTCGTACACAATAGGCTCCAATGTGCGGTCCTGAAGCAGGGAGGACAGGCCGATATAGATTTGTTCCGGCTCCTGGCCTTCCGGAGCTTCTGCTTCTTGGAAGTCAATCCGGGCAAAATAGGGGGTGCTCCGCATCAGCGCAAGCTTCCGGGCGGCAGCCTGCGCACTGAGATACCCCCGTTCGATCCGGGCCAGCTCCAGGGAGTTCATGACCACGTCGCCGGCGGCTTCAAATTTAAATGCCCAGTTGGCGTTATCCTGGCGCATTTCCTCCCAGATCATCTTGCGTACTTCTATAACATCATCTCTGCGGTCGTCGGATACGCTCTGGTTTTTGACCAGTTGGGCATCGATTTCCCGCAGTGTGAGAGCAAGGCGGATTTCCTCAGCTTTTTGAGCTTCAGGGTTTATGCTCATGGGTGTACCTCCATATCAATTTGGGGTGGCGAAAAAAGGATACGGCTCTTTACTCTGTTGGGAGGAGGCTGGATTTCAGTTTGACGGACTATTTTTTTTATGCTAGAATAGGATTAGGAAAATCAATTTTGGTTTTTCTTATTTTTATTTATGTATATGGTGCAACTATCATTGTATCATGTCTTCCTAGGAACAGCAACACCCGGACGCCTTAAGAGCTGTCAGGAAATGAGTACCCGCTTTTGTCGACAAACTAGCGGTACTTTACTTCGTGACAATCTCAGAGGCGGCGGGTGTTTTTTGTGTTTATACGATTCCCGCTGCGTGCGGGCTGCTTGGATCCCCGGCCGGACCGTGGATCCGCTAATATGCGATATTCTGCTGCTTTTTCTTTTGTGCGGACAGAGAGTATGTTATGAGAGGAAAAGGAGCGGGTTTTGAACACATGATGACAGAATAAAGGATCGTGTGTCCGCCATTAGCCGAAAAGAAGGGAAATGGTGCGGGATAACAGATCGCCGGTCCGAATCGGAGGAGAGTGGTGAGCCATCGTAAGCAGTGTTCAAAAAAAAGTCCCCGTCCAGATGCCGGGGAAAAAAGTACATTATATTAAAGAAAGGGAGTAAGGACAGGATAACAGCTGAACCTGAAAGGAAGCTTAAAAAAGGATAAAGATTACCTTAAAATCATTTTCATTATAATAGCCGAATTTTTTTGACCATTGGCTGGAATTGGTGCAGCAAGGGCAGTATACTGGATACGGCCCCCTCTTGATTAACTTGGTCCAAGCCGCAGGCCGGATAAGTTAATCAAGCTTCGAAACCGGCAGGGCCGGTTTGAAGGAATGGGTTATGAAAGCTTCGAAACCGGCAGAGCCGGTTTGAAGGAATGGGTTATGGAAGCTTCGAAACTTCGCGGATAGATGTGTCGCACTTATTTTATAATATAAACGGTTTTAATCGGAGGATGAATTCTTTTGGCTGCAACGACAAGCATTATTATACGGATTGAAATGGAAAAAAACGGAGTGGGCTTCAGCAGTGTGGTTTCTACTGTAAGCTCTATGGGCGGCGATTTGGTAGCGATTGATGTCATCCGCTCCAGCAAGCAAAAATCCACCCGGGACATTACGGTGAATATTCCGGTGGCAGCCTACCAGGAGGTGCTGGATGCCCTGGAGGACCTGAATGGCGTTTCCGTGCTGCATGTGTCCGACCGTACCTTCCTGGTCCATCTCGGTGGTAAGATCCGCATCGAACCCACCATGCCCATCAAAAACCGCGAGGATCTCTCCCGGGTGTATACCCCAGGCGTTGCCCGGGTTTGTATGGCTATCCATGAAAAGCCACGGGAGGCGTTCGCGCTGACCATCAAGCGCAATACGGTGGCTGTGGTGTCGGACGGAACCGCTGTGCTGGGGCTGGGGGATATCGGACCCCATGCAGCTATGCCGGTGATGGAGGGCAAAGCCATGCTGTTCAAGCAGCTGGCGGATGTGGATGCCTTCCCTATTTGTCTCGATACCAAGGACACGGAGGAAATCATCCGTACCATCAAGGCCATTTCCCCCGGCTTCGGCGGCATCAATCTGGAGGATATCAGCGCTCCCCGCTGCTTCGAAATCGAGCGCAGGTTGACGGAGGAGCTGGATATTCCCGTATTCCACGACGACCAGCACGGCACCGCAGTGGTGATGATGGCCGGGCTTCTTAATGCCCTGAAGGTAACGGGCAAGGAGATCGGCTCTATCCGCGTGGTCGTGGTAGGCGCAGGCGCTGCAGGGGTATCCTGCTGCAAAATGCTCCTGGCGGCCGGAGTAAAGAACCTGGTGGCCGTAGACCGGGAGGGTGCCATCACCGCAGACCGGACCTATGCCAACGAAATGTGGAACTGGCTGGCGGAACGCAGCAATCCCGAACGGTTGTCCGGTGGTTTGTCCGACGTAATCGGCGGCGCCGATGTATTCATCGGGGTATCGGGTCCCGGTGTGCTGAAGGTAGAGGATCTGCTCCGTATGGCAGAGGACCGGATTGTCTTCGCCATGGCCAATCCCGAACCGGAGATCGACCCTGAGCTGGCCGAGCCCCATGTGCGGGTGCTGGCTACCGGCCGCAGCGACTATCCTAACCAGATTAATAATGTGCTTTGCTTCCCCGGTATTTTCCGGGGAGCGCTGGATTGCCGGGCGCGGCTCATTAATGAAGAAATGAAGCTTGCGGCCTCCCGGGCCATTGCCTCTGTCATTACCGATGATGAGGTGAACGAAAACTACATCATCCCCAGCATCTTTAATGAAAAAGTAGTGGATTCCGTCCGCAGTGCCATTATCACTGCCGCCATCGACACAGGCGTGGCCCGCCGGATTCCGCCGGAGTTCCGCAGCCTCTGCGACTACACCGGCTACGGCTTGTCCGACAGCTACAAACGCTAACACCTAACATACCAACATTTATGCTTACGAAGCCGGCTTTCCTAAAGGAAAACCCAGTAGATGCTTACGAAGCCGGCTTTCCTGACGGAAAGCCCTTAGGAGACAACCCTATGCAAACCCGTACGGAAAAGGATTTTCTTGGAGAAAAGCAGGTTCCTGCCGAAGCTTATTACGGCATTCAAACCATCCGGGCAGTGGAGAACTTCCCCATTACCGGCGTGCCCGTCCATCAGACACTGGTCAAGGCGTTGGCAGAGGTGAAAAAAGCGGCAGCCCGCGCCAATATGGAAACCCATCTGCTGAACAGCCGGGTTGGAGAGGCCATCGTGCAGGCAGCTGAAGAAACGGCGGAAGGCAAGCTTGACCGGGAGTTTATTGTTGATTCTATCCAAGGGGGCGCAGGCACCTCCATCAATATGAATATGAACGAGGTCCTGGCCAACCGGGCATTGGAGATTATGGGCAAGCAGAAAGGGGAATACTTCCACTGCAGCCCCAATAATCATGTAAACATGTCCCAATCCACCAATGATGTGATCCCTACCGCCCTGCGGATCGCCTCCTACTGGCTGTCCCAGGAGCTCCTGGCGGCTATGGACCGGACAACTGCCGAAATCCGGGAGAAGGCCCGCTCCTTTGACGATGTAATCAAAATGGGGCGCACCCATCTCCAGGATGCAGTACCCATCCGGATGGGCCAGGAGTTTGCGGCATATGCCGCCGTCCTGGAACGGGACCGGGAGCGCATCCGGCGTGCGGGAGCGGAGCTTCTGACGGTGAACATGGGTGCTACTGCTGTTGGCACCGGCTTGAACGCCAAACCTGAATATATTGCCCGGGTGTCCGAATGCTTGTCCGAGCAATTGGGACTTCCTGTTCACCCGGCCGCCGATTTGGTGGATGCCACCCAGAATACCGATGCCTATACCGAGCTGTCCGCTGCCCTCAAGGTATGCGCCGTCAACCTGTCCAAAATCTGCAACGACATCCGGCTTATGGCCTCCGGCCCCCGGGTAGGCCTGTATGAGCTGATGCTGCCGCCGCGGCAGCCCGGGTCCTCCATTATGCCCGGGAAGGTGAATCCGGTGATGGCCGAGGTCATGAACCAAGTGGCCTTCCAGGTGATGGGCAACGACCATACCATTTGCGTAGCCTGTGAGGCGGGCCAGTTCGAATTGAATGTTATGGGTCCGGTTATCGCCTTCAACCTGCTCCAATCCCTGCAGATTATGCGGAGGGGGCTGGATGCCTTCCGTGAATTTGCCCTGGAGGGGCTGGAGGCCAACCGGGAGGGCTGCCGGCGCTATGTGGAGCAGAGCTTCGGTGTTATTACGGCACTGAACCCGCATTTGGGCTATGAGGTAGCCGCCCAACTGGTTAAGGAGGCAATGAAATCAGGGCGCACCGTGAAGGAAATCATCACGGAGAAGCACCTGCTGTCGCCTGAGGAGTTGGAGGAAATTCTGGACCCGTACCAGATGACATCCCCTGGTATTGCCGGAGCCCGCTTTTTGGAGGAGCAGGGGTAAGCGGAATTGGCTTTTTCACCTTAATTTCATGTTTTCTTCATCCTAACTTCATGATTTCAGAGAAAATCAGTGATATCCTTATTCATATCAACCCAGGTTGCATGTAACATCATATAAATGCCAATTAAACTTGAGGAGGAATTACTGTATGTCTCAGATTGGAAAAGAAGTGCTCCCGTTCAATGCATCCGCCTACCGCAACGGCAATTTTGTTGAAGTTTCCGAAGCAGACTTCAAAGGCAAGTGGAGTGTCGTTTGTTTCTATCCGGCTGACTTTACCTTCGTTTGCCCGACGGAGCTGGAGGATCTGCAGAATCAATACGAAACCCTGAAGGGTCTGGGTGTTGAGGCGTATTCCGTTTCGACAGATACCCATTTCACTCACAAGGCTTGGCATGATACCTCCGATGCCATCGGCAAAATCACCTACACCATGATCGGTGACCCATCCCATACCATCTCCCGCAACTTTGACGTCCTTGACGAAGCCAGCGGCCTGGCTGACCGCGGTACCTTCATCATCGACCCGGACGGTGTGATTCAATCCGTCGAAATCAATGCCGGTGGAATCGGCCGTGACGCAAGCATCGTTGTAAGCAAAATCAAGGCTGCCCAATATGTGCGCAATCACCCGGGTGAAGTTTGCCCTGCCAAGTGGCAGGAGGGCGGCGAAACTTTGAAGCCGAGCCTTGATCTTGTAGGAAAAATTTAAGGGGCTGACAAAAAAATGGCCTTAGATGCAGATATAAAAGCACAGCTTTCCCAATACCTGCAGCTTCTGGAGGGAGACCTTCTCCTGAAGGTAAGTGCGGGAGCGGATGCAGCATCCGCGGATATGCTTGCACTGGTTGAGGAGATTGCCGGCATGTCCCCCCGGATCAAGGTGGAGAAAAGCGCTTTGCCCCGGACACCAAGCTTCAGTGTCAACCGCGCCGGCAGCCCGGACAGCGGAATTGAATTTGCCGGCATACCGCTGGGTCATGAATTCACCTCCCTGGTGTTAGCTCTCCTGCAGGTAAGCGGCAGAGCACCCAAGGTGGAGGAAAGCGTCATCCAGCAGATCAAAGCGATCCGCGGCGAGTATCATTTTGAAACCTATGTCAGCCTGACCTGCCATAACTGTCCCGATGTGGTGCAGGCTCTGAATGTGATGAGTGTGCTTAATCCGGGGATTACCCACACCATGATCGACGGCGGCGTCTTCAAGCATGAGGTGGAGAGCAAGGAAATCATGGGTGTGCCCGCCGTATTCCTGAACGGCGAGTTCTTCAACAGCGGCCGCACGTCTCTGGAGGAAATCCTCGCCAAGCTTGGCAGCGGGCAGGGCGGCGACAGCTTGACGGCCAAGGAGCCCTTCGACGTTCTGGTGGTGGGCGGCGGCCCCGCAGGTGCCAGTGCAGCCATCTATGCGGCCCGCAAGGGGATCCGTACCGGCATTGTTGCTGAACGCTTCGGCGGCCAGGTGCTGGACACCATGGGCATCGAAAACTTCATCAGTGTCACCTACACCGAAGGCCCGAAGCTTGCAGCCGGTCTGGAAGCTCATGTGAGCGAATATCCGATTGATGTGATGAAGGCCCAGCGGGCCAAACGCCTGGAGAAGAAGGAATATGTTGAGGTGGAGCTGGAGAGCGGGGCTGTTCTCAAAAGCAAAACCGTTATTCTCTCCACCGGTGCCCGCTGGCGCAACGTCGGCGTCCCCGGCGAGGCGGAGTTCAAGAACAAGGGAGTGGCGTATTGCCCCCATTGTGACGGGCCTCTGTTTGCCGGCAAGCATGTGGCGGTTATCGGCGGCGGCAACTCAGGCATTGAGGCGGCCATCGATTTGGCCGGAGTGGTGAAGCATGTTACAGTTCTTGAGTTTATGCCTGAGCTGAAAGCAGATTTGGTGCTTCAGAAACGGCTCTACAGTCTGCCTAATGTGACGGTGCTGAAGAATGTGCAAACCAAGGAAATCACTGGCGAAAGCAAAGTGAACGGAATCACATACACGATGCGGGACACCGGAGCGGAGCAGCATATTGAGCTTGAGGGTGTATTCGTCCAGATCGGTCTGGTGCCTAATACCGACTGGCTGGAGGATACCGTCGAGCGCTCCCGTTTTGGCGAAATCGTGGTGGACCGTCACGGCGCAACCAATGTTCCCGGCATTTTCGCCGCAGGGGATTGCACCAACAGTGCTTACAAGCAGATCATCATTTCCATGGGCTCCGGCGCTACCGCGGCCTTGGGTGCCTTTGATTATCTGATCCGCAATTGAAGCGCGGTCAACTCTGACAAAACGTGTAAATTGTTCTTGTCAGCCCGCTTGACCCTGTGCTATGATGGGTAGCAATAATTGGAAGGGCTTCTAGGGAGCCGGGGCTGTAACGAGCAGCCGCCGAACCGAGCGAGGCCAGCGCGGCAATAATTCCGCGCAACACCGTAGGGATAAAAGACCTTCGGCAAGTTCCGTTTCGACGGGATTGCCAGGGTCTTTTTTTGCATTTTTGCACGAAAAAGCTTCTATCGGTCAGAGGGCAGAAACGCTAACGGCGGTGAGGGCCTTTATTTGCGCGATATAGGCTCTGATTTTTTTCTAACGGCGGTGAGAGTCTTTATTTGAAGCGGAATGGACGGAAATTAGCTCAAGTGAAGCAAATAGCGGCGCTGGCTTCCGTTAGATATGCAGGAGGGGGTCCCTGCTGTCATCACTCCATATGCGGAGGAGGGGGCGGATCCGGAGTATACAGAGATTATAAGGGGGGCGTGGCTGATGGCGGCGGCAATACGGGTTAAGGGGCTGCAAAAGGTTTTCCGCGTGAAGGAGAAGCGGGCGGGTTTAAAGGGCAGTGCAGAGGCGCTGTTCCGGCCCGTCTACAAGGAGAAGCTGGCGGTGAAGCCCATCGATTTCCAGGTGGAGGCCGGGGAAATTCTGGCCTTTATGGGACCCAACGGGGCGGGCAAATCCACCACCATCAAGATGCTTACCGGCATCCTGCATCCCACGGCAGGAATGGCGGAGGTGCTGGGACTATGCCCCTGGGAGGAACGGAAGCGCCTGGGCTTTCTGGTGGGCTCCGTCTTCGGGCAGAAGTCCCAGCTGTGGTACCATCTGCCGCCGGTGGATTCCTTCGAGCTTCTGGGCAGCATCTATGAGCTTCCCAAGGCCGAATTTCTCCGCCGCCGGGATGATCTGGCGGAGCGCTTCGAAATTACGCCCTACCTGAATACACCCGTACGCCGCCTCTCCCTGGGAGAGCGGATGCGCTGCGAAATAGTGGCCGCGCTGCTGCACCGGCCCCGCGTGGTATTTTTGGATGAGCCGACCATTGGTCTGGATGTCATCGTCAAGCAGAAAATCCGCGAGCTGATTCTGGAGATGAACCGGGAGGAGGGGACTACCCTGTTTCTGACCTCCCATGATTCCGGAGATATCGAGCAGCTGTGCAAACGGGCTATTGTCATCAACCATGGCGAGATTATTCTGGATGAGCGGGTATCCCGGATGAAGCGGGAGTATCTCACCTATAAAACCATCGAGCTGCGGCTGCGTGAGGTCTGTTCTTTGCCCCAACTGCCGGGTGTGCGTATTCTGAAGCAAACGGCGCATGGGCTGAAGCTGAACGTGGATACGTCTGTCATCGGCATTGAGGAAGTGCTGGGCCAATTGGTAGCCTGCTGCAAAATCGGGGATGTGACCATCGAGGACCCGCCCATGGAGGAAATTATCGCCAAGATATACGAGCGGACAGAGAAGCTGGCAGGCCAGCCTGGGGAGCCGGTGCCGTTCTTAGGAGGGAGTTAGCCGTGCAGTCTGTGTTCAAGTGGGGCAAATATGGGGCCATCGGCAAAATTACGGTGAAGAACCAGCTGATGTATGCAGCTGACCTGTTTATCCGCACCCTCTTCCTGCTTCTGATTCTATATGTATTCACCCAGCTGTGGAGCGTAACCTATGAAGGTTCGGGAGAAACAATCATCGGCGGCTACCGCTATCACGAGCTGATCTGGTATCTGATTTTTTCTGAATCCCTGACCATGGCCATGCCCAAGCTTCATGTAACCGTGGAGGAGGAGGTCAAAACCGGAGGCATTGGCTATCTGCTCTGCCGCCCGGTGAGCTATGTAGGCTACCGGTACGCGGAATTTGCCGGGGAGTTCCTTGTGCGGCTTGTTTCCAATCTGCTGGTTGGCGGAGCGTTGGGCATCTTCCTGTTCGGCCTGCCGGACTTTGGCTGGGGATGGGTAGGGTTTCTGCCTGTTCTGATCGGGGGAGCGACACTGAACTTTATGATCCGGATGCTGCTGGCGCTCTGCGCGTTTTGGGTGGAGGAGATCCAGGGATTGGTTTTCGTATACGATAAGCTGCTGTTTACCATTGGGGGTATGCTGCTGCCCTTGGAGCTGTTTGCCGAGCCGTTCCGCACCATCTGCCGTTTCCTGCCCTTCCAGACCATGATCTATTTTCCTGTCAAAACGGCTATCCAGTTCGATGCCCTGCGGATGGTGCAGATGCTGGGCATCCAAGCAATTTGGATTGGTGTATTCGGCTTCTTGTTGTATGTGGTGTACCGGAAGGGAGTGAGACGGCTCAATGTCAACGGCGGGTAAAGGGTTCAGGCAAAAATACGGTTTTGTCCTTACGGCGTGGAAGCTGAACCTGGCAGGCGCCATGGAATTCCGGATGAGCTTCTTCCTGACGGCCGGGATGATGATGCTGAACAATGCCGTGTTCCTTTTCTTCTGGGCCATGTACTTCCAGCAGTTTCCCCTGGTAAACGGCTGGTCCCTGAATGATGTGATGATGGTCTGGGCGGTAAGCACCACCGGCTACGGGATCTCTAATGTACTGTTCGGCAATGCCCTGCGCATTGCCAATCTGGTCGCGGGAGGAGACCTGGATGCTTATCTGGTCCAGCCCAAGCCGGTGCTGCTGAACCTGCTGGTCAACCGGATGTCCCTGCTGGCGGCGGGAGACCTGCTGTTCGGGCTCGCCACCTATGGGATATTCGGCGACCATTCGCTTCTAGGAATCGGGAAATTTGCGCTAGCCGCTCTATTTTCCACTCTGCTGTTTACCTTTTTCCATATCCTCACGCAATCCTTGGCCTTTTATATCGGTAACGCGGAAAATCTGGGGTACCAGTTTTTCATCGGCTTTGTTACCTTCAGTACTTATCCGACGGATATCTTCAAGGGGATGGGCAGAATCCTGCTGTTTACCGTGATCCCCGCCGGGTTTATCAGCTATATGCCTGTAGGCCTTCTGCGCGCCCCGGAAGCAGGCTTTATGGCCGGGCTGATGCTGGTTACCGCTCTCTTGGGCATAAGCGCCATTACCGTATTCTACAAAGGGCTCGCCCGGTACAGCTCCGGCAACCGGATCGGTATGAAAAGCTGACCCCTGCCGGATCCAACCGGTACGAAACCTCCCGGACCCCGTGGCTTGCGGCGTCCGGGTTTTCTAATATAACCGGATACGCTCCTTCAGCCGGTAGACCGGAACCGATTGATCCGGATTGGAGCTCCACAGATGTTCATGCATCCGCCACTCAGGCTCAACCTCCTCAATGACCAGATACAGCTCCTGAGGGTTATGGAAGTACAGGCTGTC
>JAQSYT010000191.1 GCA_029256065.1 Paenibacillaceae bacterium | reverse complement strand
CGGGACCGCATTATGCTGCTGGTGCTGTTCACCATGATGTTTAACGGCGGCATGATTCCCTCCTTTATTCTGGTCAAACAATTGGGCATGATGAACACATACTGGTCGGTGATCATACCGGGGGCCATCAACGCCTTCAATCTCATTGTCATCAAGAATTTTTTCCAGCAGCTCCCGGACGGCTTGGAGGAATCCGCCAAGATGGACGGTGCCAACGATCTGTACGTTCTGGCGCGAATCGTCATACCGCTGTCCATGCCTGCCATCGCCACCTTCTCGCTGTTTTATGCAGTGGGTCACTGGAACGGGTTTTTGGCTCCCATCCTCTATCTGAATAATCCGGATAAGTGGCCGGTGCAGGTGCTCATGCGGCAAATCGTCATTCTGTCCCAAGGAGGTGTGGGTGACGCGGCGGACATGGGCCCGGAATTCGTGCTCCCACCGGAGCAGACCTTGAAATCCGCGGTCATCATTTTCGCCAACCTGCCGATTCTTTTGGTCTACCCGTTCCTGCAGAAGCATTTCGCTAAGGGAGTGCTGCTGGGTTCAGTAAAAGGCTGAACGCTTCATTGCGTACAGCTTTTCACATAAGTTCACCATTTTTAAACAAAGGGAGAGGTTGTCATATGAAAGCATGGATAAAAATTCTACCCGTTATCGGCGTGGCGGCAATGTCAGCGGGAGTGCTGGCCGGATGCGGGGACGGGGAAGCGGAAACGTCAACCCCCTCCACAGCTGCTTCTGCAGGAGCTTCAGCACCGGCCAAAGGTCCGGTCACCATCTCCATGATGATGCCGTTTTACTCCACGGAAGCACCCAAGAACAATCCCATTATCCGGAAGCTGGAGGAAATGACCAACACGAAGCTGAACATCACCTGGGTGCCTGATGCAGCATATAAGGACAAGCTGTCTGTCAGTCTCGCCTCCGGCGATCTGCCGCAGGTGACCGTAATTTCCCACCTTGACGGGGTCATTTATGCCCCTGCTGTTGTAAGCGGTGTCCAATCCGGCGCCTTCTGGGAAATCGGGCCGATGCTGAAGGATTTTCCCAATCTGAGCACCAAGCTCAACAAGGATGTTCTGCGCAACGCCTCCCATAACGGCAAGAACTACGCCTTGTACCGCCCACGGGTGCTGGCCCGCGGCGGCATTATTTTCCGGAAGGACTGGCTGGACAATCTGGGGATGAAGGAGCCCAAAACCCTGGATGAGCTGTATGAGGTGATCAAGGCCTTTACCCTGAACGATCCGGACAAAAACGGCAAGAACGATACCTATGGCCTGGTATCCCGTAAGGGCTTCGCCGATCTTCATATGCTGGCAGGCTTCTTCGGAGCCGGGAATGATTATGAGGAACGGAACGGCAAGCTGGTTCCCAGCTTCATCAGCGATGAGCATCTGAATGCCTTGAAGTTCTTCAAGAAGCTGTATGACGAGAAGCTGGTGAATGCGGACTTCGCAGTGACGGAAGGAAGCCAGTCCAAGGCGCTTCTGGAGGGAGGAAAGGCGGGGGTTATGATTTCCACCGCTCTGGATGATGCGCCTCTTAATGACGCCGCCATCAAAAAGACCAATCCCAAAGCAGCGTTTGACGTGATTTCGCGGATTCAGGGGCCCAAGGGCGAACGGATCATGGCCTCCCCCGGCTATAACGGTATTTTCATGTTCCCCAAGAGCTCGGTAAAAACGGAAAGCCAGATGAGAGAAATTCTTGGCTTGTTCGACAAGATGTTCGAGAAGGATATTGCCAACCTGCTGGCATGGGGCATTGAGGGAACGCATTATCATCTGGAGGATGGACTGGTTACCGGCACAGAGCAGGAGCTGGCCTTGCGGACGGCGGACAGAATGCCCATTCCGCAGCTGTCCGTAGTCAGCGATGAGATTCCCACCCTGAAGGCGAAGGAAACTCCCTTGGCAGGCAAGGTCAAGCAGATGTTCGCAGACAATATTTCCATTGCGGTGTCCAATCCGGCCTTGTCCATCCAATCCCAGACCATGACCGAAAAGAGCGGTGAGTTGGATAAGATCAAGAATGATGCCAGACTGAAGTATATTCTGGGAGAAATCGATGATGCCGGATGGAAGAAGGAGATTGACAAGTGGATGAAGGCCGGCGGTGAAAAAGGTATGGAGGAGCTGAATGCGGAGTATGCAAAGCTGAACAAATAAACCTGCATGACAGAGAGCCCCGGGACTGCACTCCCGGGGTTTTGCTGTTGGCGTTTTTTACCGCTTCAGAACTTATGTAAATTTACAGCACATTCTTCCCGGAGCTAATGGTATAGGCCTCATACACGGGCAGAACGAAGATTTTGCCGTCGCCGAAAGCGCCCTTTTCCCCTGTACGGGCTACCCGCATGACAATCTTGATCACATCGTCCTTCTCATTTTCGTCCACAACCATAAACAGCATTTTCTTGGAGAGCTGATCGTAATGGGTCTCGCCGATCTGGATGCCCTTTTGTTTGCCGCGGCCCACAATATCCATCTTACTGACGGAGGGGAACCCCGCCATCATCAGCTCGGCCAGCACGGCATCCGCCTTCTCGGGTCTTACCACTGCCTGGATCATAACCATTCCCATACCCAAGTCATCCTTTCCCAAGCTCCTCTTTTGTAGTGTTGCAGCAAGGCTTGATGCATTATAGCAAGGCATTCGGGGAATGCTCAAGATTTGGAGAAGGAATTTAGGGAAATTGTGACAAAATCGTCATTTTCCATGTCAAATAAATTAACATCTCTTAAAACCAATTGTAAAAAAATCTTGTCGGATTCTGTTCAAGCCGCCCCTTTATTGTATAATGAAAAAAATTGAGTCTTTAGATAAGGGAGATGGAAAATGGACAATCGGACGATTATCCGCTTTGAGCATGTTTTCATGGAATACGATGACGGCGAAGTCGTATTGAATGATATCAGCTTTGACATTGAGCGGGGCAAATTTTATACGCTGTTAGGGCCCTCAGGCTGCGGCAAAACCACTATTCTCCGGCTGATCGCCGGTTTTGCGGAACCCGCCAAGGGGAAGATCACCTTAGATAACAAGGTGATTAACCAAGTGCCGGCCAACGAGCGGCAGGTCAATACCGTGTTTCAGGATTACGCGCTGTTTCCCCATCTGAATGTCTTCGAGAATGTGGCCTTCGGCCTCCGGGTGAAGAAGGTAAAGCCTAAGCTTATCGAGGAAAAGGTGCGGGAGGCGCTTCGTTTTGTCAATTTGTCTGGCTACGAGAAGCGGGAAATCCGTGAAATGTCCGGCGGCCAGCGGCAGCGGGTAGCCATTGCCCGGGCCATTGTCAACGAGCCGGAGGTGCTGCTTCTGGACGAGCCCTTGTCCGCGCTGGACCTGAAGCTGCGCTCAGAGATGCAGTATGAGCTGCGGGAGCTGCAGCGCCGTCTGGGCATCACCTTTATTTTCGTCACCCATGACCAGGAGGAAGCGCTGGCTATGTCGGACGAGATTTTTGTGCTGAACAAGGGTGAGATCCAGCAAAGCGGAACGCCCATCGATATTTATGACGAGCCGATTAACCGGTTCGTAGCGGACTTTATCGGTGAATCCAATATCGTCCCTGCGGTGATGATTGAGGACTATCTGGTGGAGGTCAACGGCATGCGCTTCGATTGTGTAGACGCGGGCCTTTCGCCTCATGAGCCTGTGGAACTGGTATTGCGGCCCGAGGACCTGGAAATCACCACAGTTGCCCAAGGCAAGATGAAGGTGCGGGTGGATACCCAGCTGTTCCGGGGAGTGCACTACGAGATTGTGTGTTATGACGAAGCCGGGCATGAATGGCTGGTCCACTCCACACGCAAGGCTACCGTTGGCGAGGAGATCGGGCTGACCTTCGAGCCGGAGGCCATCCACATCATGCGCTTCAATGAGACGGAAGAGGAATTCGACAAGCGACTGGAGGCATACGAGCATGAGGGCGCATATGTCCGCTGAGGTCCGCCGCCGGTCGGGCGGCCGCAACCTGTATTTGGTGCCGTATCTCCTGTGGATGCTGCTGTTTGTCATTATTCCGATTCTGCTGATCGCCTATTATTCCTTCCGGAATGTGGAGGGTGGCTTCACCCTGGCCAATTATGCCAAGTCCTTTACGTCCGTCTATGTGAAAATGGCAGTGAATTCTTTTTTCTATGCCTTTCTGATTACCGTCTTCTGTTTACTAGCGGCGTATCCGACAGCGTATATGATTACCAAGTCGAAGCACAAGCAGCTGCTGCTGCTGCTGATTATTCTGCCCACCTGGATTAATCTGCTGCTGAAGGCATATGCATTCCTGGGCATCTTCGGCTCCGCCGGCCCCATCAACACCTTCCTGGAATGGAGTGGCTTGGGAGCCAGGCAGATTCTGTTTACAGACTTCAGCTTTATCTTCGTAGCGGTGTACATCTTCATCCCGTTTATGATTCTACCTATATATAACTCCTTGGAGGAGCTGAATCCGACGCTGACGGATGCGGCCCGGGATCTGGGCGCCTCCCGGTGGACGACCTTCCGGCGTGTGGTGCTGCCATTAACCATGCCCGGCGTAAAATCCGGCTGTCAGGCGGTGTTCATCCCGGCGCTGTCCTTGTTTATGATTACCCGGCTGGTTACGGGCAACCGGGTCATTACCCTGGGCACGGCCATTGAGCAGCACTTCCTTGTTACCCAGGACTGGGGCATGGGCTCCACCATTGCCGTCTTCCTGGTAATTGTGATGGTCGCCATCATGTTTATGACCGGAGAACGGAACAGGAGGACCGGCGCATGAAAAAAAATCAGACAGGCAGCCGGACACTGAGCCGGATTTATCTGGGCATTGTGATGGTCATTCTCTATGCCCCCATCTTTTATCTCATGTACTACTCCTTCAACAGCGGCGGGCATATGCGCAACTTTGAAGGCTTCACCCTGGACTGGTATAAGGAAGTGTTCCAGGATACCCGGCTGATCATTATTGTGATCAATACAGTGGTGCTGGCTTTGCTCTCGTCGGCTATCGCCACCATTCTGGGCTTCAGCGGGGCGCTGGCGATTGTTTCGGTGAGACGGAACCGGACCCGCAATACGCTCTTGTCCTTGAACAACGTGCTGATCGTCAGCCCCGACGTGATCATCGGCGCATCCTTTCTGGTGCTGTTTACGATGGTGGGCATTAAGCTGGGCTTCTTGTCCGTGCTTCTGTCCCACATCGCCTTCAGCATTCCTATCACCGTGCTGATGATCCTGCCCAAGCTGCAGGAAATGCCGTCCACCCTGGTGGATGCGGCCCGGGATCTGGGGGCCAGCGGGCGCCAGGTGCTGACGAAGGTCATTCTGCCCTTCACCCGGCAGGGCATCTTCGCCGGCTTCTTCATGGCCTTGACCTACTCGCTGGATGATTTTGCCGTAACCTTCTTCGTGACCGGCAGCGGCTACAGCACCTTGTCCGTGGAGATCTACTCCCGGGCCCGGCAGGGGATTTCCCTGTCCATCAACGCCTTGTCCACCATGATCTTCCTGTTTACCATCGTCCTGGTGGCCATTTATTATTTCTTGAGTCTCAGAAGTAATACGCAGGGGCGTTCCTTCCGGACGGAGGTGCCGAAATGAAGCAGCTGACCCGTGCTTTCCTGGCAGTGTTCATCGCCGCCTTCGCGCTGATGTACCTGGCGTCCTACCTGAACGCCAGCGAGGGGTATACCGGTGGAAATACGCTCACTGTGTACAACTGGGGAGATTATATCGACCCGGCACTCTTGGATAAGTTTGAGGACGAAACAGGCATCAAGGTGATTTACCAGACCTTCGATTCCAACGAAGCCATGCTGACGAAAATTTCCCAGGGAGGCACCACCTTCGATGTGGCGGTGCCCTCTGACTATGCCATCAACAAGATGATGGAGGAGAAGCTGCTGCTGCCCTTGGACAAGTCGAAGCTGCCCAATTACAAGCATATCGCCCCCAAGTATCTGGACATGTCCTTTGATCCGGGGAATGTGTACTCCGTCCCATACTTCTGGGGAACGGTTGGCGTCATTTACAATCCCGAGCTGGCCGGGGACCTGACCTTTGAAAGCTGGGAGGATCTGTGGGATCCGTCCTTGGCTAACAAGGTATTCCTGCTGGACGGTGCCCGGGAGGTAATCGGCATGGGGCTGAACACCTTGGGCTACTCTCTGAATGATACGGAGGAGGAGCATCTCCAGGAGGCCAAACGGAGGCTCAATGAGCTGACTCCCAATGTGAAAGCCATCCTGGGGGATGAAATCAAGATGCTCATGGCCAACGGGGAAGCCGCCGCGGCGCTGGTCTGGTCCGGAGATGCCTCGGAAATTATGGATGAGAATGAGGATCTGGACTATGTGATTCCGGAGGAGGGCTCCAATATCTGGTTTGACAACATGGTCATCCCCAAAACCGCCGACAATCTGGATGGGGCCCATAAGTTCATCAACTTTATGCTGGACCCGCAGAACGCTGCGGTGAACACGGAGTATGTAGGCTATTCCACACCCAATGCGGATGCCCTCCAATACCTGCCGGCGGACATCTCCCAGGATGAGCGCTTCTATCCCGGAGATGAGGTGCTGGAGAAGCTGGAGGTTTACCAGAACTTAGGTAAACGGAACCTGTCCCATCTCAACGAGCTGTTCCTGGAGTTCAAAATGCACCGCAAGCGGTAAACTTAACAGCACGCCCCCTCTCATTGACAACAAAAGAGAGGGGGCGTTATAGTTAGTGCACATGCACGACTAGGAGTGATGCTTGTGAATTTGCTTCAAACCCTCCGTTCAAGAAAGTATCTGCAGCGCATATTGCTGGCTTTTATGCTGGTGGTGCTGCTTTTGATCGCGGCTTCCGCGCTATTGTACCAGAATGCCCAAAGCAAGGTATCCAGCATGGAGCATGATGCCGACCGGAAGCTGTTAACCCAAATCAAGTACAATATTGAGAACATGAATCAGATTGTGAAGGACTTGGCTGTCTCCACCTTCAACGACGAGGACTTTATAGCGCTGAAATCCGGTGACGATTTTGAACAAAGCATCCTAAAGCTGGACAAGCTGACCCGGCTGGTGTCCAACTCCCCGTATCTGCATTCCATTGTCTTCTATAATGCCGTTCAGGGCCGGTTTTTTTCCACGGTTAACCATACCATGAGCACGGAGACGATGAATCAGGCCTTCGGAGAGTACATGAAGAATCATGCGGCCCTTCCCAAGCTGCAGCTGACCCCCATGAGCCTGGGCGGCGGAGAGGGAGTGGATGTGTTTTCCCTGTTCGTGTACGATGGACCTACCCTGAATGCTGTTAACGGGAATCTGCTGATCGTCAATATTAAGCCCACGTGGATGCTGGACAATGTGAAAGCGCTTAATGCTTTGGCTGAAAGACAGGATGATGTTATATTCGTCACGGACAGCCAGGGCCAGGTGCTGATTTCCAATGACCGGTTGCAGCCGGATCAGCTGGGTATTAAGAATGAGGTGATTCCGCAGATTGCTGCTTCGGGCAAGGAGCTGGACTATTTCACCTACAGCCACGAGGGCAAAAAGTACAGAGTTACCTACTTGACCCGCGGGCTGAACGATTGGCAGATTATCAGCCTGCAGGATTATGACGCTGTATTGACCAATGTGAAGCAAATCCGGTGGACGGCAGCTATAGTCACCGCCTCGGTGGTGCTTTTGACCATCCTGATTTCCATCTACTTCTCCATCAAGCTTTACAGACCTATCGGAAACCTCATGACCCTGGTCCGGCGCAATGACGGCCGCGGTGGGGATGCCCACTGGGATGAGCTTTCTCTGATTGCCTCCAGCTATTCGCAAATGACCGACAAGCTGAAGGAGCTGCAGCAGGATCAGGCGGCCCAGCAGAATGTAGCCAAGGTGTACCGTCTGCGCAATCTGATTGCCGGGAGCACAGGGGTGCCGGAGCAGGAAATGGCCCATGACCGGGTGCAGTACGGGCTGGATATTCCGGAGTCGGGTAGCATGGTGCTGGCTTTGGCCCGGATTGATAATCTGCAGGAGGTGTCTGCAAGGACGCCGGAGGCCACCATGGCCCTGTTGTACTTTGCTGTCAGCAACATCGGCCAGGAGCTGATCCGGGGCAGTTTTTCCTGCGAGGCTGTGGACATGAGAAGCGACCATGTAGTGTTTATTGTCAGCAGCGGAAGCGGCATCGGCGGGGACGAGCTGCGGTCGATACTCCGCGAGCTTCAGGAAACCATCCACCGCTATTATCACATTTCCGTCACCATGGCGGTCAGCCATGTCTTTACGTCCTACCGGGATATTACGGCCATGTATGGGCAGACTGTGCGGTATTCCAACTACAGGATGATTTTGGGCAAGGAAGCACTTATCGAGCCAAGCCTTGTGCAGCCTAATGAAGAAAACAGTCAGTTCCATATTCCCCAGGAATTAGATAAACAACTGATCGAAGGTCTAAAAAGCGGGGACTGGGACCGGATTAACAGCGGCATGGACAAATGGCTGGAGCTGGTGCGCACCTTCAGCTTCGAGAATATGTTTTCGGCTATGCTCCACATGTTTGTGACCTTGGGCAATGCCATCAATGAGATGAACCAGAATAATCTTCAGGCTGCTTCGGTTAATCTGCAGGAGTTCAACCGGCGGATTCTGGAGAAGGAGACTCTGGAGGAGGTCAGAGAGGTGCTGCTGGATCTGGTCCGCCAGGCCTTGGATAAACGCTCCACCGGCCGTGAGGAAAAAGCCCGGCTTGTGGCGGAAACCATCCGTGAAATCGTCGCCCGGCAATATGCCGACCCTGATCTCAATGTCCAGAAGATTGCAGACATGCTGCGTATGAGCCATGTGTATCTGGGGCAGGTGTTTAAGGAGCAGGAGGGCATGACTGTAGTGGACTGTATTAACGAAACCCGGCTGGCCCAGGCACGGCTGTATCTGGAGCAGCAGCAGATGACGGTAGCAGAGATTATGGAAAAGGTAGGCTTCAGCAACGAGAGCTATTTCTACCGGCTGTTCAAGCGGCGCTACGGGACTACACCGAAGGAATACAGGCTGAAGGCGGCCATTAACCGCAATGCTTGACGTAGGGCAGCATAAACCAATAGAGGCGCTTCCACCTTACCGAAGAGTAGGGTGGAGGCGCCTTTATATTTTCCTCTGTACTAACCTCTACTGTACAGAATCTCTATTGCTGCAGCGGCAGTAATCTGGATTATTTACAGGCCTCTATACAGGAATCTTGCGTATGTACAGTAACAATACAGCCTGAATTCCTCTATGTTGGAACCAGAAAGCCTGACGTCAAGGGTAACTGAACCGGAAAGGAGCTTTGCTATGATGGAGAAAGAAACCCGGCTTGTAATGCCGGAAACTGTATTGGTACAAAAAGAGCATCGGCCCGGTTCCGCAGTAAAACGGGAGATGCAATACTTCTGGAAGAACAGGGAGCTGTTCCTGCTGTCCCTGCCGGGGATTCTGTACAAATTGATTTTCGCTTATCTGCCCATGATCGGGCTGATCATCGCCTTTAAGAATTACCGCTATGACAAAGGTATCTTCGGCAGCGCCTGGGCCGGCCTCAATAACTTCAAATACCTGTTCACAGGTGATGCCGCTTGGCGGATTACCCGGAACACAGTGCTGTACAACGCGGGTTATATTGTTCTGACTACCTGTGTGGCTTTGCTTTTCGCCGTTTTATTGAATGAATTGAAGGCCAAGTATACGAAGTTTTATCAGACATCGCTGTTTCTGCCCCACTTTTTGTCCTGGGTGCTGGTTGGCTACATCGCGTACGCCTTCTTCAACCATTCCGACGGCTTCCTGAACCAGCTGTTGGAATCTATGGGGATGGAGCCGATGGCCTGGTACCAAAATTCAGCGCCATGGCCCTTTATCTTAGTCATCTTCCATTTGTGGAAGGCAGTCGGCTTTTCCACTCTCATCTATTTTGCCGGAATTATCGGGATTAATTCGGAATATTACGAAGCGGCCAGGATTGACGGAGCTACCAAAAGACAGATGGCCTTCAGCATTACTATCCCGCTATTGGCGCCGCTTGTC
>JAQSYT010000190.1 GCA_029256065.1 Paenibacillaceae bacterium | reverse complement strand
TGAGCGATGATCTCGATGCCCGTATCCAACGGCATGGAGGGGTCTACCAGAACCAGGTCGGCTCTTCCGCCGCCGAACAGCTTGGCAAACACCACTGTAAAGTGGGAGCGGATCTGGTCGAAGGTAGCCCGGAACCGCTTGGACATCTCCTCGTCCATTTCCCGGATCACTTGGTAAAGCGAAGTCTTAGCGTCCAACAGGTCCTTCTTCTGGCCGCTTAAGAATTCATAGCGCTCGCTGACTCTGGCGAACTCGTCAATAGCCCCCAGATTTACCTCGCCCAGGCTGTGAATTTCCCGCTTCAGCTCCCGGACCTTAGCCTGGGCGGCAGGCACATCCTCCGGCGCCGGATATCGGGCCTTGGCCAGCTCATAGCTGAGCTCATATTCCTCACCCAGCTTCTTCAGCAGGTTGTCCAGCTCCACATCCAGCCGGTTCATACGCACCTCGGTCTGGTGAAGACTCTCCTCCACCACCTTCAACGCATTCCGCTGCTCCCGGGTATGGTTCTCCTCTTCCTCCAGCTTCCGGTGCCATTCGGCCCGTGACGCCCGCTTGAAATCCGTTTGTTCCGTGCATTCCCGCTTCTTGATGGACAAATGGTTCAACAGCTCGCGCTGCTTGACCATTTCTTCTTCGTTCAAAGCGATTTCCTGCTCCAGTTGGTCCACCATACGGCGGTTCTGTTCCAGCTCCTCGGTCTGGACAGCAATATCCGAGCGCATCCGCTCCTCCTGTCCGGCCAGGGATTCCTTCTCCTGGGCGATGGAGGCAGCTTTTACCTTCAGCTCCGTAAGGGTGCCTACCAGCTCTTCCTTGGCCAGCTCGCTTTGCTTGCGGACCAGCTCCGCCTCACGGATGGCCGACTGCAGTTCTTTCTCGGCTTCCTCAAGAAGAGCTGCCTGCTCCAGGGCATTACGTTTCTTTACTGTATACTCATCGGTTTCCAGAGAAACCGCATCTCCATCTTGAGCTTGCAGCTCCAGCTGCTCCTTGGCGTGCACCCATTGCTTATGCAAGGGAGCCGCTTCTGCCAGAAGACGCTGCTCCTCGCCGCGTTTGGTTTCCCCCGCCTGGCGGAGCTCCTCCAGCCGGTCATTGTCCTTGACCAGCTCCACCTTCATCCCTTGGGCCTTGCGCCGCAGCTCGTTAAGCTGGCCTACAGAGTGCTTAATCTCCACGTCCAGCTCTTCGATCTGCCGTTGGCGGCCCAACAAATTGGAGGATTTCTTCTGCAGGCTTCCCCCGGTCATAGAGCCGCCGGGATTCACCACATCACCCTCCAGCGTAACCACTCTGTACCGGTACTGGCAGCGGGCGGCGATCCGGTTGGCATCCTCCAGACGTTCGGCCACAACCACATTGCCCAGCAGGCTGCCGACAATGTCGGCGTATGCCGGGGCGAAGCTGACTAGATTAACAGCCAGCCCCACAAACCCGTCCAGTCCGGAGATGGACCGGATTTCGTGATCCGGGATGGAACGGGCCCGGATCACGTCCAACGGCAGGAAGGTAGCCCGTCCCAGCTGCTTGCGCTTCAAGAAGGCAATGGCCTCCCGGCCGTTGGCTTCATTCTCCACTACCACATGCTGCATGGCTCCGCCAAGAGCGGTCTCCAGAGCCAGCTCCACCTGGGCCGGCACCTTCACCAGCTCCGCAATCGCGCCGTGAATGCCCCGCAGGCCGTCCATGGGGCGGTTCTTGGCCTTCAGAACCTCCTTGACGCCATGCATAAACCCGTCATAATCATTCTGCATTTCCCGCATGGTGTCCCGGCGGGAGGTCAGTGCATCCAGCTTTTGCTCCCATTTGCGCACAGCGCCCTGAAGCTCCTCCAGAAGCCCCTGCCGCTCCCGCATGCTTTGGGAGAGCTGCAGAAACTGGGCGCGAAGCTCCTCAGACTCCTGTTGGACCACTGCAAGCTCCTCTTCCAGGACAGACTTGCGCCGCTCCAGTTGGACAAGCTCTTCCTTCCAACGGGCACGGTCCTCATCCAAACGTCCGCCGCGGCGGGTCAGGCTTTCGATCTGCTGCTCCGCATAGCGGGCCTCATTCTTCGCTTGGGCCATCCGGTTCAGCGTGTCCAGAAGCTCGCCCTTAAGACGCTCCTCCTCATCGCTTTTGGTACCTCCGGCAACCGCCAGCAGCTTCTCTTCTTCCTCCCGGAGGGCGCTTCTGGCCGAGACCAGGCGCTCCTTCACATCCACCATGACAGCAGTGATCCGCGTGAGCTCCCCGCTTCTGTCCGCCAGACGCTTTTCCTGGGCCACTGTAACCTGTTCCATCTGCAGCCGGTTGGCCGCCAGGTTCTTGCTGCGTTCCCGCAGCACCTCACCCTGGCCCTCGCACTTCTCGAACTCCTCGCTCAAGGTGAGCAGCGTTTCCTGCAGCTTCTGCAGCTCCTCATCAAGACGCCGGGTTTCCCAGCGGTGGGTTTCCAATTGAGCATCATGGGCATTCACTACTGTCGCAAGCTCCAGCTGTTCTTTCCGCATACCCTCCATCTTGGCATTGGTTTCGGACCACTGGCTGTAGATCTGGTCGATCTGGTGCACATAAACCGCAATTTCGCTGGCCTTCAGCACTTCCTTCAGTTCCTTGAACGTAACAGCCTTGCGTGATTGCTCCTGCAGCGGAGCGAGCTGATCCTCCAGCTCCGAAACCAGGTCATGGATCCGCAGCAAATTCTGCTCCGTGTCCGACAGCTTCCGCTCCGCTTCCTTCTTGCGGGATTTATATTTGACAATGCCGGAGGCTTCCTCAAAAATTCCTCTGCGGTCCTCCGACTTGGTGCTTAGAATTTCCTCAATCCGGCCTTGGCCGATAATGGAGTAGGCTTCCTTGCCGATACCCGTATCCATAAACAGCTCGGTAATATCCTTCAGCCGGCAGGACTGCTTGTTGATGAGATATTCGCTGTCCCCGTTCCGGTGAACCCGGCGGGTAACGGTAACCTCACTGTAATCCACGGGCAATACCCGTTTCTCGTTGTCCAGGGTCAGGGATACCTCGCTGAAGTTCACTGCCTTGCGGGCATCACTTCCGGCAAAAATAACATCCTCCATTTTGCCGCCCCGGAGGGATTTGGCGCTCTGTTCGCCCAGCACCCAGCGGATACCGTCGGAAATATTGCTCTTGCCGCTGCCGTTAGGCCCGACCACCGCAGTGATGCCACGGACAAATTCCAGCTCTGTTTTGTCCGCAAAGGACTTAAAGCCCGCCAATTCGATACGCTTCAAAAACATGTTGTGCGTTCACCTCACAGCTATTGTAACATAACCCGTCCGCAAGGATAAACGCCTGTAGGCGTTCTTAGGCGCCGAGCGTTTGTCAAGAAGTCGAGTCGCTTCCCCGATAAATACATTCTGAGACTTTAAGAAAATAGGCAGCCTTGCCTGCTTTGCCCGGCTTTCGCGGACATCTGAAACAGCGCTGGAGGCCCTATCCCCCTCGCTTAAGGAACCGGCACCGCCTAAAGCCAAAGGGATAACACGGGGATAAATGCCTACCGGCGGCGTTGGCACCGCACGTTTACTAAGAAGCCGGGCAGCCTTCCCCCGCATATACGTTCATCAAAATCTTAAAAAAGGCATTGACCGCCGGTTCAACCGCTGGCTTCAGGCATCTGTACCTTGGCCCAGCCGGGACAATGCCTTGGCCGCAGCCTCCTGCTCCGCTTCCTTCTTGGAGCGGCCGGTCCCTTGACCGAGCAGACGCTCGTCCATCCACACCTCGGCCAGAAACTCCTTCTCGTGGGCAGGACCGCGCTCATCCACAATTCTGTATTCCAGGGACGCGCTGCCCTGCTGCTGGACCAGCTCCTGGAGCTGGGTTTTATAATCGGCAATTTGGCTTTTGCCCTCCCAGGAAATCTGCGGGAACATATGCGCGTGCAGGAAGCTCTGCACAACCGGCAGCCCCTGATCCAAATACAAGGCCCCGATAAAGGCCTCGAACACATCCGCCAATAAGGCGGGACGCGATCTGCCTCCGGTCATTTCCTCTCCTTTGCCCAAAAGAACAAATTCCCCGAAGTGCAAGGACAACGCATGCTTCACCAGCGACGGCTCACACACAATTGATGCCCGCTGCTTGGTCAGCTCTCCCTCTGAGCGCTCCGGATACTTAGCATACAGAAACTCCGAAACTGTCAATTCCAGAACTGCATCGCCGAGAAATTCCAGCCGCTCATTATCCTTATTCACCGTCATCCGGTGCTCGTTTACATAAGAAGAGTGGGTAAACGCCTGCCTCAGCAGCTCCGGGTTGCGGAATGCCACACCCAGCTGCTTCTCCAGTTTCTTCAAATCACTTCCCAAGGTTAATCCCTCCCCGGTTCAATGAAAACGCAAGCGGGGTTGAGCCGCCTTGCAGCCCCCCGCTTGCGTGTCCTTCGAACCCATATCTCATGCTGCCCGCCATACCGGCGGTTTGCTTAATCTTCGTATTTCTTCAGAATGATGGTGGCATTATGTCCGCCGAAGCCGAAGGAATTGGACATTGCAGCCTTCACATCCGCCTTACGCGGAGTGTTGGGCACATAGTCCAGATCACAATCCTCATCCGGGTTGTCCAGATTGATGGTTGGCGGAATCATGCCGTTCTTCAGGGTCAGGGCAATGATGACGGCTTCCACACCGCCTGCCGCTCCCAGCAGATGCCCGGTCATGGATTTGGTGGAGCTGACCGGAACCTTATAGGCGTACTCCCCGAACACGGCCTTCACCGCAGCGGTTTCGGCTTTGTCGCCTGCTCCGGTGGAGGTGCCGTGGGCATTGATATAGCCGATATCCTCCGGCGCAAGCCCTGCTGTCCGCAGGGCATGCTTCATGCACCGTGCCGCACCTTCGCCACCCGGAGCCGGGTCGGTCATATGATGCGCGTCTGCACTCATGCCATAGCCTATTACCTCGGCATAAATACGGGCGCCGCGCTTCACCGCATGCTCCAGGGATTCCAGCACCATAATGCCGGCGCCCTCGCCCATTACAAACCCGTCCCGGTCCTTGTCAAAAGGACGGCTTGCCTTTGCAGGCTCATCATTGCGGGTGGACATGGCCCGCAGCGCACAGAAGCCTGCCATTCCCATAGGCACGATGGTTGCCTCGGCACCGCCGCAGATCATCACATCAGCATCTCCGTCCCGGATCAGCCGGAAGGAGTCGCCGATGGAGTGGGTTCCCGTGGCACACGCGGTAACCGCCGTGCTGTTGGGGCCTTTGGCTCCGGTGACCATAGAAATTTGGCCGGAGGCCATATTAGCGATCATCATCGGGATAAAAAACGGGCTTACCCGCTTGGGGCCCTTTTCCATCAGGATGGTATGCTGCTCTTCCCAGGTTTGCAGGCCGCCGATACCGGAGCCTACATACACGCCTACCCGTTCGGCATCGGCATTGTCTCCAATAGTGATTCCAGCATCCTTCAATGCAGCCTGGCTGGTTACTACGGCAAATTGCACGAAGCGGTCCATCTTGCGGGCTTCCTTGCGGTCCAGATAATCCTCAGGGTTAAAATCCTTAATGGAAGCGGCGATCTTCGTAGGATAATCGCTGACATCCATGCTCTCCACCAGGGATACGCCCGACTTGCCTTCCATCAGGTTGCCCCAGAAGGTGTCCAGCTCCCGGCCCAATGAAGTCATTACACCCATTCCGGTCACTACAACTCGTTGCGCCAACGTTATCACCTCTATATCCATGCGTTATCGTAAAAAGTGGTACAAGTCTCATCTATATGGAACCCCTTCCCTCTGGAAAGGGCTGTAGCAGCATTCAATAGCGCTTACAGGAGCGGGCTTAACCAACGAGGACAAGTCCCGTTGTTCATCTTCAGAACCAACGGGACCCGTCATCAGTTACGCATGAGATTTTATGTAATTCACTACTTCTCCCACAGACGTAATCTTTTCTGCATCCTCATCAGAAATTTCGAGATCGAACTCGTCTTCGAGTTCCATCACTAATTCTACTACGTCGAGAGAATCAGCGCCCAGGTCATCTTTAAAAGAAGCTTCCAGGGTGACTTCTGCTTCATCCACCCCTAAGCGGTCGACGACGATTCGTTTTACACGATCCAAAATATCGGACATCCGGTTCACCTCCTCTTTGGTATTATACGAGAATTAAAATCAAAATGCCATATCCCGCGGCAAAATATCAGGCAGACCCTAGGGCGGGTTTGCAAACACACCCTACCCCATGTACATACCGCCGTCCACGTGAAGGGTCTGCCCGGTGAGATAAGAGGCATCCTCCGAGGCAAGAAAGCGGACAACACGGGCGATTTCTTCAGGCTGACCCATCCGGGATAAAGGAATTTGGGGCAGGAGGGACGATTTCTGCTCCTCCGACAGCTTATCTGTCATATCGGTGGCAATAAAGCCGGGAGCTACTGCATTGACGGTAATTCCCCGGCTGGCCAGCTCTCTGGCCGAAGCCTTGGTCAGACCAATTACGCCTGCCTTGGCCGCCACATAATTGGCTTGGCCGGGATTCCCCAACGCCCCTACCACCGATGAGATATTAATGATTCTGCCGGAGCGCTGCTTCATCATCGGCCGGGTTACCGCCTTGATGCAGTTGAACACACCCTTCAGGTTGGTATTGATTACCTGATCGAACTCCTCTTCCTTCATCCGCATGATCAGGTTATCCCGGGTAATTCCGGCATTATTGACCAGAATATCAAGATGGCCGAAGGCTTCGATGGCCTGGCTGACCATATTGTCGGCCTCCGTAGCATTCCCCACATCCGCCTTGATCGTGATGGCGCGCCGGCCCATATTTTCAATTTCGCGGGCTACGGCGCTGGCCGCCTCCTCGCTGCCTGCATAATTCACAGCCACATCGGCGCCGGCAGCCGCCAGCTCCAGGGCAATAGCCCGGCCAATGCCGCGTGACGCCCCGGTGACAAGGGCAGTTTTACCGGATAGCATAAGAGCCCCTCCTTAAAGTTTCCGCCAGCAAAACTGGCTTCGTAAGCAGAAGTTTTTTCCAGACTCGACTCCAACATGCTTTTTACAAAGTAAACGCGCTGATGGCCTCCAGGCTGTTTAGGGAATAGGTGGCAACACCCTTATCAGTCTTCTTGATCAGACCCGCAAGCACAGTGCCGGAGCCGATCTCGATGAAGGTATCCACTCCCTGACCGATCAGCCAGGTTACAGTATCCTCCCACAGAACAGGGGAATACACCTGCTCCACCAGAAGCCTGCGGATTTCCTCCGGTTCTGTTACCGGCTGGGCTGTCACATTGGCCACTACCGGAACCTCGGCTCCGGCAAGAGGCAGAGCTGCCAGCACTTCGGCCAGCTTCTCCGCAGCAGGCTTCATCAGAGAGGAGTGGAATGGTCCGCTGACCTCCAGCGGAATGACCCGCTTGGCTCCGGCTTCCTTGCCACGCTCCACTACAGCCGCTACTCCCTCCTTCGTACCGGATACCACAATCTGTCCCGGACAGTTCAGGTTGGCCAGCTCTACGGCTCCCACCGAGCTGCTGACATCTGCGCACAGGGCGGCCAGGGCCTCACGGCCTGCTCCCAGCGCAGCGGCCATAGCCCCTTGCCCTCCGGGCACCGCCTGCTCCATCAGAAGCCCGCGTGCCCGCACGGTGCGGATGGCATCCTCGAAGCTGATCGCTCCGGCTACAGCCAGCGCGCTGTATTCACCCAGGCTGTGCCCCGCAACAAAATCGGGGCGGATGCCCTTCTCCCGGAAGGCCTGGTACAGCGCCAAGCTTGTGGCAACCAACGCCGGCTGGGTATTGGCAGTTTGCTTCAGCTGCTCCTCAGGCCCGCCGAAGACCAGCTCCGTCAGCGGGAAACCCAGCACCCGGTCAGCCAGCTCATAAACCTGCTTCGCTCCTGCGTGGGCTTCATAAGCGTCCTTGCCCATACCAACGGCCTGGGCGCCCTGGCCGGGAAATACAAATGCGATCTTTCCCATTATCGCCACTCCTCATGAATCAAAATCGTTAGTCTTTCCGGGGGCTCCCCCAAAAGTAATCGGCATCCACTACAGAGCTTTTGCTTCACTTTTGGGGGAACGGTTTTACCAGCGGATCGCTGTGGCTCCCCAGGTCAAGCCGCCGCCGAAGCCTACCAGCACGACGCAATCCCCCGGCTTAAGGCGGCCTTCCTCATCAGCCTCGGCCAATGCAAGGGGAATAGATGCAGCGGACACATTGCCGTATTTGTGGAGATTGATCATACACTTCTCCTCCGGCAGATTCAGCCGGTGCACCGCCGATTGAATGATGCGGATATTGGCCTGATGGGGCACCAGAAGGTCAATGTCGGATTTCTCCAAGCCTGCCTTGCGCAGCGCTTCTTCAGCGGCATTGCCCATAATGCGCACGGCGAACTTAAACACCTCGCTGCCGGCCATATAGATGTAATGCTGCTTGTTGTCCACGGTGCTCTGGGACGAAGGCATTCTGGAGCCGCCGCCGGCCAGCTTCAAGAGCTCGCCGCCGGAGCCGTCCGCACCCAGCTCGAAGGACAGGAAGCCGCGGCCCTCCGGCACCTCGCCCAGCACCACCGCACCCGCGCCGTCGCCGAACAGGATACAGGTGTTGCGGTCCGTGTAGTCCGTAATCTTGGACAGGCACTCCGCACCGATCACCAGCGCATTTTTGTACATGCCGGTGGCAATGAAGTTGGAGGCGCTGGCCAGTCCGTAGATGAATCCCGAGCAGGCGGCGGACAGGTCAAAAGCAGCCGCTTTCTTCGCGCCCAGCCGGTTCTGGATAATACAAGCCGTGGACGGGAAAGAGGAGTCGGGGGTTATAGTAGCCACGATGATCAAATCCAGATCCTCGGGGGCGAGATTGGCTTTTTTCAGTGCTATTAGAGCCGCCTCATAGGCCAGATCGGAAGATGCTTCATCCTCCCGGGCAATATGGCGCTCCTTCATGCCGGTGCGGGTGACGATCCATTCGTCATTGGTTTCCACCATTTTTTCCAGATCGGCATTAGTAAGAATTTTCTCCGGCACGTACTTGCCTGTGCTGAGAATCCCGACAGACTTCATCTTCATGTTTATTCTGCTCCCTTCCTGCTGGCGATCTCGGCTGAAATGGCGCCTACCAGGTTATGTTCCAGAGCCAGCCTTGTCTGGCGGACCCCGTTTTTCACAGCCAGTGCGTCGGAGGAACCATGGCTCTTCATTACCAGCCCTTTGAGCCCCAACAGCGGCGCGCCGCCATGCTCCTTATAATCCAGTTTCTTCTTGAAGCTGCTTAAGCCCGGCTTCAGCACTGCGGCCGCCAGCTTGCTCAGGAAGGACTTGGTGAACTCCTCCTTCAGCACGGAGAAAATAGCTCCTGCCGTTCCCTCCAGCGACTTCAGCAGGATATTGCCCACAAAGCCGTCGCAAACCAGAACGTCACACTCTGCCCGGAGCACATCCCTGGCCTCCACATTACCCACAAAATGAATAGGCGCGTCCTTCAAAAGCGGATAAGCCGCCTTGGTCAGCTCATTGCCCTTGGCCGCTTCGGTGCCCACATTCAGCAGGCCTACCCGAGGCTTCGCCACGCCATGAACCGCCTGCCGGTACATACTGCCCATAATCGCGTATTGCAGCAGGTTTTCGGGAGTGGCATCCATGTTGGCGCCCAAGTCCAGGGCCAGCACACCCTTGCCGTCCATAGTGGGAATCATCGGGGCCAGCGCCGGGCGCTCAATGCCGTCCAAACGTCCCACTATCAGGAGGCCGGTAGCCATAAGGGCTCCGGTATTGCCGGCGGAGATCATGGCGTCCGCTTCGTTATCCTTAACCAGACGGCCGGCCACTACCATGGAGGAGTCCTTTTTGCGACGGACTGCCTTCACCGGCTCATCGTCTGCCTCCACCACCTCAGTGGCATTCCGTATGCTCAGATTGGACGGCATCTCCGGCAGCAGGGAGCGGATTGTATCCTCCGGCCCCACCAGAATAATCGTTGTATCCGGCCATTCCTTAGCCGCAGCAAGGGCACCCTCTACTACAGCCTTGGGAGCATGGTCTCCGCCCATGGCATCAATTGCGATCCGCATCCCGTAATCCTCCTTCATCCGTTTCCCCAGGTATG
>JAQSYT010000189.1 GCA_029256065.1 Paenibacillaceae bacterium | reverse complement strand
CTGGAGCTTAAGCGGGTCAACCGGGGTGAGGAGGAAAATCTGGAGGGGTATTTTCTGGAGGGCATCCTTGCCGGAGAAAGCTACGCCTACCGGAATCCCCCGCTCCGCCAGATCAGGCAAAATCTCAGCCGCGGCGCCCTTGCCTGCGGATACTACTATAAAGTCGGGGCGTCCCTGAGCCAGCAGTTCTTCATGTGTACGATACGCCGGAATGCCCCATTCCTGCTCCATGGCCTGTCCCTTTTCCTCTTGGCGCACCACAAGCCCGGTTACACGGAAGTGGCGGGGCAAGGCGCGGGCGATGCGCAAGTATGCCTGGGCCCGGAAGCCTGCACCACCGATAATGGCAAATTGTGCCTGTTTCATTCTGATTGCCTCCTCATTCGGTATGTATAGTATCAGTATGGCACGGGAGAACCTGACAAGCAAAAACAGGCAGGAGGGAGCCGTCCCCTACTGCCTGCTGATTCATATTTTTTACCGGGTATTTCATTTTTCACGGAGGATTTTTGCAGCTATAATAAGGAAATACCAGACCAACCATTATGGATAAAAGGATGTGGGAGCATGAGCTTGGAAGAACTGAATCAGCGCGTGAAGCATGATTTGTCCTGCATCGCTTTCGGCGGACCCGCCTGGGTGAAGCCAGCCTCCCACCCGGAGGGCCATGTTTATGATGTTGTGATTGTGGGCGGCGGCCAAAGCGGCCTGGGGGCGGCCTTCGGGCTTTTCCGCGAAAGAATCTACAATGTGTTGGTCATCGATGAGAACCCCGAAGGGCTGGAGGGGCCTTGGGACACGTATGCAAGAATGATTACCCTCCGCACCCCCAAGCATCTCAGCTCCATCGACTTGGGTGTGCCGTCGCTAACCTTCCGGGCGTGGTGGGAGGCGCAGCATGGACCGGAGGGCTGGGAGCAGGTGGATAAGATCCCCCGGGGCCAGTGGATGAACTATCTGCGGTGGTTCAGGCAGGTGCTGGCTCTGCCTGTGCAAAACGGACGGAAGCTCACCTTGGTTGAGCCCTTGGGGGATGGGCTGCATAGGCTGCATCTGGAGGTGTCTGGTGCGACTGCACCGGAATCCATCCTGGCCCGCAAGGTGGTGCTGGCCACCGGCATCCAGGGCGGCGGTGAATGGCATGTGCCGCGGATGGTTTCAGAGCGGCTGCCCAAAAGCCGCTACGCCCACACCTCGGAGCACGTTGACTTCGAAGTGTTGAAGGGGAAACGGATCGGGATTCTTGGCGGTGGTGCCTCGGCCTTCGACAACGCCAACCATGCCCTGACGGAGGGGGTGGCGGAGGTCCATGTGTTTGTCCGGCGCGACAGGCTGCCTGCGGTGAACCCCATCCGGCAGATGGAGGTGTCCGGCATGATCGAACGCTACCATACCCTTCCTGACGCGGACAAATATGCAGTGATCTCGCATTTCTTCAAATTTAATCAGCCGCCCACCAACGATACCTATCAACGGGCTGCGGCGTGGCCTGGCTTCCGGCTTCATCTGGGCTCCCCCTGGCTGGACACAGCGGAGGAGGGGGGAGAGGTGCGGGTGACCACACCCAAGGGCAGCTTCGGCTTCGACTTCCTGATAATCAGCACCGGGCTGCTAAGTGATCTCGCCCTGAGACCGGAGCTTAGACTGCTGGAGCCCCATGCGGCCCGTTGGAAGGACCTCTACCAAGCGCCGCCGGAGACGGCTAACCCGCTGCTGGACGCCCACCCGTATCTCACCCCCGGCTTTGCCTTGACTGCTAGGGGTGAGGAGGGAAAGCAGCTGCTGCACGGGGTGTTTATCTTCAATTATTCGGCTTTGGCCAGCTGCGGGTTGTCCGCTTCGGCCATCTCCGGCACGCGGAATGCGGTGCCCAAGCTGGCGGCGGCCATTGCCGATCAGCTGTTTTTGGACAGCCGGGCGGAAACACTGGAGAGCTTCTTCGCCTACCAGGAGGAGGAGTTTAAGGGGTAAGGCTAACGATTCGATGAGGGGCGTTCACTTCTGACGGAGGTGGGCGCTCTGATTCTATTTTTAGGGCGATTAGCCCTTGGGTGCGGGCCAGGAGCCGTTATTTTCGAAAAATTTACTTCCTAAGCCTCGAATTAGCTTAAATAAAGGCCCTCACTTCCGTTACAATTTGGAAACCCCGGTTTTCAGCCAAATAAGAGCGCTCACTTCCGTTAGCTTTTCTCTGGCAGGGGTCGCGGCGCCGCCGCCATGGATGAGGGCAGGAGGTGTTATAGGCGGTTGATGCGAGAACCGCAGCGGTTCGCCGCCTCTTACCTATCCTACGCTGCTTTACGGCGAAGAAGCGGGCATGCGGGTAAGGGAGTGCGAGGGTATTAACGCCGCGGCCAAAATACGGTATGATGGGGGAATGATTGACATAAGGAGGAACGACATCCATGGATTATACCTTTTCTGACCGTATTTCGGGTCTGCAGCCTTCCATTATCCGGGAGATTCTCAAGGCCAGCGAGGGCAAGGGCATTATTCCCTTCTCCGCAGGCAATCCTGCGGCGGAGACCTTTCCGGTAGAGGCCATCCGCTCCTTTACCCAAGCCATCCTGGAAAAGGATCCTGTTGCAGCACTGCAATACGGCTTGTCCGAGGGCTATACCCCGCTGCGCCAAGCCATCCGCCAGCGTTTCGCCGCCAGTCTGGGGCCGGAGCGGGATTCTGAAGGCCTGTTCGTGGTTTCCGGCGCCCAGCAGGGCATTGAGCTGGCCTGCAAGGTGCTGTGCAACGAGGGGGACACCATTATCTGTGAAAGCCCCAGCTTTATCGGGGCGCTGAACAGCTTCCGCTCCTTGGGTGCCCGGCTGGCCGGCGTGCCTATGGAGGAGGACGGCCTCAATCTGGAGGCGCTGGAGCATGCCTTGAAGACGGAGCCCAACGTGAAGATGCTCTATCTGATTCCCAGCTTCCAGAACCCAACGGGCATCACCACCAGCTTGGAGAAGCGCAAGGCTATCTACGCTCTTGCCAAGCAGTACGGGGTGATGATCCTGGAGGACAACCCTTATGGAGAGCTGCGCTTCCGGGGCGAGGACCTGCCTACCCTGAAGTCCATGGACGAGGAAGGACTGGTCATCTATGTCGGCTCCTTCTCCAAGATTCTCTCTGCGGGTCTTCGTGTAGGCTTTGTGCTGGCGCCCAATGCGGTGATGAACAAGATGGTGGTGGCCAAGCAGGGTGAGGATGTCCATACGGCCATGCTGCCCCAACTGTTGGCTTACAAATTCCTGACGGAGTATGACTACGACAGCCATATCTCCCTCATCCGTGAGGTGTACCGGCGCAAAAGCGGGCTGATGCTGGACAGCATCAAGGAGCATTTTAACCCGGCCATCACGTACACTGTACCCGAAGGCGGACTGTTCCTGTGGTGCACCCTGCCGCCGGAAATCTCCATGATCGATTACTGCAAAAAAGCTGCCGCCCAAGGGGTAGCCGTGGTGCCGGGCAATGCCTTCCTGATCCGGGAGGACGAGCCCTGCAACGCCTTCCGGTTGAACTATTCCACTCCGTCGGACGAGCAGATCAAAAAAGGCATCGAAGTTTTGGCTCAGGTTCAATAGAATCAATAGAAGAGGCGGGAGGTCTTCATCCTGCCATTTCATACGGCTGTTCCGCAAATACCGGCTTGCCCCGGGCGGAGCGGCTGTATTTTTTTGTGCAGAGGCGGAATTGGGCTATTCCGGAAAAACACTCTAAACCTGAGCGGAGGGGATAGTGGAGCAAAAGGGAGCAAAACTCCCCCTATCCCATCCCCAGGCCCGGAACAATTGGGGAATTGACAAACCGGGACCCTGGATGCTACCCTTTGAGTTACCGATAACCCAACCAGACGTTTATAACGACGGAAACGGTGACAGAGCGGGGATCAGAAAAGCAGGAGGAGGAAGTATTCATGAAGCGTACAAAATGGGATTATCTTGTTTCCCATACCGAAGAGGAGCTGGCGCAGCTGGGGCAGGAGGGCTGGGAGCTGGTGTCTGTTGTGCCCGTGCCTGACAGTGGGACGAGCCGGTTCTATTACAAACGGCCGGCACCCACAGTTAGCGAATGCATCACCCTGGAGCAGCGCTCCCGGGTCCTGAAGGAGGGGCAGGAGGCATGAAAAAAGGCGGCATTCTTCATCCCGGCATCAACCGGCTGTTGGCGGAAACCGGACATACGGACCTGATTACCATTGCCGACCGGGGGTTTCCTGTACCTATGGGCGTAGAACGGATTGACCTGGGGCTAATAGCGGGGATTCCTACGGTAATAGATGTGCTGGCAGCAATCGACGGGGAATTTATTATCGACACAGTGATTATTGCAGAGGAGATGACGGGAGCCAGCCCCGGGCGTTACCTGGAGCTGCAGGAGCGGTTTCCTCATGTACATATCCGCATGGTCCCACACCTGGAGTTTAAGCAGATCGTCCCGGAATCCCGTGCCGTGATCAAAACAGGGGACGCAACTCCTTACGCCAATATGATCATTGTGTCCGGCTAAGCCAGCTGCCGTTTTATCCATACATAAGCCTTGTTCCCGCGGGGGATACGGTCCGAGATTCCAATGCGGCCTTTTTGGGGTAAAGAGTTTTATCTTGCCCACAAGGAGGCCTTTTTGTATGAAACCTATTAAAGCCTGTGTGATTGGCACCGGTTTCGTTGGTCTTGCCCATATTGAGGCTGTCCGGAGGCTGGGCTTTGTCGAGGTGACCGCCCTGGTGGAGCCCGACGCCAAGTCGGCGGAGGCCAATGCCAGAGAACTGGGCATTCCCCGCTGGTATACGCATTACGAGGAGATGCTTCAGGACCGGGAAATTCAGGTGGTCCACAACTGCACACCCAATCATCTGCATTTTCCCATTAACCGGGAAGTGATCCTAAGCGGCAAGCATATTCTGTCGGAAAAGCCATTGGCCATATCAACGCAGGAAACCCGGGAACTGCTGCGGCTGGCCCGGGAGAACAAGGTGGTGCACGGCGTTAATTTCAACTACCGGCAATATCCCATCATCAAGCAGCTGGCTTATATGATCCAAAACGGGGAGCTGGGACGGATTCATCTGCTCCACGGCAGTTACCTGCAGGATTGGCTGCTGCTCCAGACGGATTACAACTGGCGGCTGGACCCGGCCATCGGGGGAGAATCCCGGGCGGTGGCGGATATCGGGTCCCATTGGTGCGATACGGTGCAATATGTCACCGGGCAGAACATTACCCGGGTTTGTGCGGATTTGGCGACGGTGCTGCCGGTACGGATGAAGCCCGCCCGCAAGAAGGATACCTATGAGCGGCAGGAGGCAGGGGAGGAGACCGGCCAGGAGCCGGAGGGAGAGCCGGTGGCGGTGTCCACCGAGGACTATGCGTCTGTGCTGCTGCAATTTGACGGTGGAGGCAAGGGGGCCTTTACCGTTTCCCAGGTCAGCGCCGGCCGAAAGAACCGCTTAACCTTCGAGCTGGCCGGCAGCTTGAAGTCCGCCTTCTGGAATCAGGAGGAGCCGGAGAAGCTGTGGGTGGGCCACCGGGACCGGCCCAATGAAATTCTCCTGTCTGATCCGGCGCTGTTCGCCCCGGAGGCCTTGTCCGTCCCCCACTATCCCGGCGGGCATAATGAAGGCTGGCCGGATTCCCTGCGGAATATGATGTATCACTTCTATTCCTTTATCCGGCAAGGGAAGGACCCGCTCCGGGACCAGGGGGATTTTGCCACCTTCGCCGACGGCCACCGGAGTATGTGCATCACGGAAGCGGTGCTGGCCAGCCACCGGGCGGGAGGCTGGGTGGAGGTTCACTGTGATTGATTGCCCTCCATTGTGAAAAGCGCCGATTGTCCTTATAATATGGAGCAGACGAATCCATTTATGAGGTGGGCCATGAGAGAGCTGAAGAGCATCGAGGAGCGGATTCTGGACCGGGCGCAGTATCTGATGGGCATCAACAAAACCTGCGACATCTCCATCCGGGCGATCGCCAAGGAAGCCAATGTTAACGTCAGCGCCATTAACTACTATTTCCGGACGAAGGAAGAAATGGTCAGAATGGTGAAGGAATTTTATATGGCCAATACCAGGACAGTCTTCGCCATTCTGGAGCAGGAGGAATATGATCCGGAGGAGAGGCTGGTGCTGGCCGCCAATGAGATCATGGAATATTCGCTGCGGTTTCCCGGCAATATGGTCATCCTGCGGGACTCCATGAGGCTGGCGGAGGAGGATGAAACCTCCCGTAGGATTGTGGCCATGTCCCAGGAGCTGGGTGAACAGCTCAGTAAGCTGCTGCAGGCTCTCATTCCCGGCGTTGAGGCGGAGCAAAACCGCAAGTACATGATCTTCATGTCTGCCGTCAACTACCCCACGGAGGATGAGAGCTCTGTTATTTTCAAGGAAACCCTGCTGGATGAGAAAGAGGAACGCCTAACTTATCTGAGGCTGCTGGTCAAGGTGCTGAGGTCCACGTGATGCGCCTTGGCAGGCCTCGGGTCCGCTTCGCGGCTAAGTCCCATAGCAATGCCGGAAAAGACTATCTTTCGAGTAGTCTCTTTTTTTACGAAAATGTTCAAACAAAGTGTTTTAAACATATTGATTAAAATTTTCGGCTCCGATATATTGAAGATATCACCATGCGGACAGCTAAACGCTGCTTATGATTGTGAAAAATGTAACGTAGTCCGCATGTATACAGACAAGCACATGAGGAGGACGATTGACAATGGCATACGATACTCTTTTTAGCCCCATCCAAATAAGGGGGTTGGAATTAAGGAACAGGGTTATGTTTCCGGCAATGGGCACCAAAATGGCCACGGAAGACAAGTTTGTGACCCAGCAGGTGATCGATTACCATGTGGCCCGGGTGGAGGGCGGCTGCGGTTTGAATTTCACGGAGGTTTGCTCCGTCTATGGGAAAGCAGCTCCGAAGAAGTTCCTGGCCATCTCGGAGGATAAATATATTCCCGGCCTGAAGCAGCTGACGGAGGCTATCCATCAGGCGGGCGGGAAGGCAGGCGTGCAGCTGTGGCTGGGCGGAATGGCGGTAGGCAGCGATCCCGAACAGACGATGATGATCCCAAGCCCTGTTCCTGTGCCGGGTACGGAGTACACCATTCCTGGCATGGACCTGGACGCTATCTCGGAGGCGGTGGCGGCCTTCGGCGAAGGTGCCAGACGGGCGGTGGCGGCAGGCTTCGACGCTATCGAGTTCCATGCCGGGCATAATTATACGCCCCATTCCTTCCTGAGCCCCTTCTTCAACAGGAGAACGGATGAATACGGCGGATGTCTGGAGAACCGGGCGCGGTTTCTGCTGGAATGCATAGGCGCTATCCGGCAGAATATTCCGGAGGGTATGCCGCTGTTCATGCGGGTGGACGCCCACGACGATTATCTGGAGGGCGGTCTGACCATCGAAGAAGTCATTCAATTCTGCAGTTTGGCTGGCGCGGCAGGAGTGGATGTGCTGGATGTGTCCCGGGGCAACTTTTCCTCATCCGCCATTATTTATGAAGTGCCTCCTATCGATCTGCCCCGCGGCTTCAATGTGGACAATGCGGCGCGGATCCGCAAGGAAACGGGAATGCTCACCGTGGCCGTAGGTCGGATTAATGATCCTGCCCAGGCGGAGGACATTCTTGCCGCAGACAAGGCGGATATGGTGGTTATCGGGCGGGCGCAGCTGGCGGACCCCGAGTTCTGCAACAAGGCACAGTCCGGGGATGCCGCCAGTATTGTCAGGTGTGTAGGCTGCAACCAGGGTTGTTATGACGGGTTTGTGTCCACGGAAATGCCTTACATCACCTGCTTGCGGAACCCGGCGCTGGGCAGGGAAGCGGAATATAAGCTGGTCCCCGCATCCAGGGCCAAAAGAGTGCTGGTAGCCGGTGGCGGCATAGCGGGCCTGGAGGCGGCCATGGTGCTGAAGCAGAGAGGGCACCATCCCATCCTGTGCGAGGCATCCCCCGATTTGGGCGGACAATTTGCTCTGGCCGGTGAAGCTCCACGGAAAGAGGAGATGAAGGAAGCGGCCTTGGCTATGGGACGGCAGGCAGTCCGGGAGGGCATCGAGGTCCGGCTGGGGACGCCGGTTACCCCGGCGCTGATCGCCGGGCTGCAGCCGGATGAGGTGGTTATTGCCGTGGGCGCGGAGCCCATGTCATTGAAGGTTCCCGGCGGACAGCTTCCGCATGTGACCAATTCCCACGATGTGCTGTCAGGGAGGGTAACGGTATCCGGGAAAGTGGTAATCATCGGCGGCGGTCTGGTTGGTTTGGAGGTGGCGGAGTATGTGCATGGCTCGGCATCATCTGTAACGGTAGTGGAAATGCAGGAGCAGGTGGCCAAGGATCTGGGGCAGCTGCGTTCCATTTGTGTTATGGAGAGCCTGCACGCTTCGGGAGCCGCCATTCTGACAGAGGCCAAGTGTGTGGAAATCCGGGAAGATGCAGTTGTGCTTGAAAGCAAGGGGCAATTGAGGGAGTACGCCTGCGATTCCGTGGTGGTGGCCATCGGTGCCAGATCGCGTAATTTCGGTGAACTCATCTCCTGCTGCGAAGCCATGGGCATCCCGTGCCATATCATCGGCGACGCCGTCCGTGCCCGCAGGGCGTTGAACGCGGTAGCCGAAGCCAATGAAGTGGCCCGTGCAATCTAAACTATATAGACGCAAAAAAGGACAACCAGGGCGTGTGCAAACACGCCTTAATAAAAGGTTGTCCTTTTTTTGAATCTTTTTCTATAGTAAGGACGTACAATAGATACTGATTGCTGTTTCACCACTAAAAATCGGATGGGAGAACCTTGCATCTATGCCGGACCATAAGCTGTTTCGGGCGGGAATTTGGCTCCTGCTGAGCTTTCTGTTGATATGGGTGGGCTCCCAAATTAACTATGTGTTTCTAAGCCCGTTGATTACGATTATCCAAACCCTGCTGACTCCGCTGATTATCGCAGGCCTGCTATTCTTTTTATTGCGTTCCCCGGTGAAACTGTTGGTTGCCCGCAAGGTTCCCAAGGTGTTGGCTATTCTGACGGTGTATTTGGTCCTGATCGGATTAATGACCCTGCTTATGGTGACAATCGGGCCTAAGATTCAAGCGCAATTCGGGCAATTGACGACCAGTCTGCCGGGATTTATCCAGAATGCCGTAACCGGCAGCTATGAGCTTATCCAATCGGAGCGGTTTGCGAGTTTATTGGCCAGCTCGAACATTAATATTGATGAGCTGGCGGCACGGGCTTCGGAAATCGGCATGAGCGTTCTCAATTTCACCAGCGGCTATCTTTCCCGGTTTCTGGGAGTGGTGGTGAACTTTGTGCTTGTGCTGGTGATGGTGCCGTTCATACTGTTTTATTTCCTCAAGGATGGGGACAAAATGTTTGAAGGGTTTCTCCGTCTGATTCCGCTGAACCGGCGGGAGCCGATGCGGCTTTTGCTGGAGGATCTGGACAAGACCATCGGTCTGTTTATCCGCGGGCAGTTTACGGTGGCATTATGCGTAGGGACCTTGTTGTGGATCGGATATTCCATCATTGGCCTGAAGTTTGCCATTATTCTCGCCCTGATTTCTATGGTGACCAATGTGATTCCGTATATCGGAGCCTTTCTGGCTGCTGTTCCTGCCGTTCTTGTGGGTCTGTCCCATTCGCCGGGGCTTGCAGTCAAGGTACTGATCGTCACCATTATCGCCCAGCAGCTGGAGGGGAATCTATTGTCCCCGTTGATTGTAGGGAAGGGGCTTAAAATCCACCCGTTAACCATTATCTTGCTGCTGCTGGCCGCGGGGGCCTTTATGGGGCCGTTAGGGCTGTTATTTGCAGTACCCGTCTATGCCATCTTCAAGATTGTTCTCTCTCATCTGCTGAAATGGAAAAGGGCGAAGGCGCAGCAGGAGCAACCGGGCTGACACCTGTTCATTTGGCTTCTATCGTTCATATGATGCTATGTACTGCAATCATATAATGATAGGAGTGGTTGAGATGAAAGCACGCCAAGGCACTGCCATTGCCAAGAAGATCATCCGCAGACCCCGCAGCGCAGGTTTGCCCAAAAGCCGTCTGATGGAGATGTACCGGGAACAGGTG